>CAZPMG010000014.1:20869-26215 GCA_964587785.1 uncultured Clostridia bacterium | reverse complement strand
GAGAATGCGGCGAAAAGGGCGCTTGCATACTTGTGCAGTCCGATGTGTTTGAATACGTACAGCACAGGTTCCAAATCAGCAAACTTGCCATAGAGGGGCTGCTGCGCTGCTTGGAGATGGACGACTATATTGACTTGGTAAAGACCGAGAAATCGGGCGTTCCGCATTACTGCGTGACTCTGCATCATAAGGGCAAAGCGTTTTTGCGTGAGCAGCAAAACTATCGCAGGCAAATTTATTTTAAGGTTGCGCTCACAGTGGCGACCGCGCTGCTGGGCGTTGCGCTCACACGCTTCCTGCTCACACTGTTTTAATCTGCATAGTACTTTGCAAAGAGTCCGTTTTGCATAGTACTATGTGCAAATAACCGAGGAAACAATGGATTTTAAGCTTAAATCTGATTACAAGCCAATGGGTGACCAGCCCGCTGCAATCAGCTCCCTTGCGGACGGGCTCCGCGACGGCCTGCGCACGCAGGTTCTGCTGGGCGTGACGGGCAGCGGCAAGACCTTTACCATGGCAAATATAATAAATGAGCTCAACCGGCCGGCGCTTGTGATTGCGCACAATAAGACGCTTGCCGCGCAGCTTTGCAATGAGTTCAGGGAGTTCTTTCCGCAAAACCGCGTGGAGTTTTTTGTCAGTTACTATGACTATTATCAGCCCGAATCCTATCTTCCGAGTACGGATACATACATTGAAAAGGATATGTCGGTAAACGATGAAATCGACAAGCTGCGCCACAGCGCCACAAGTTCTCTCTCTGAGCGCAGGGATGTAATTGTTGTTGCGTCTGTGTCCTGCATCTACGGGCTTGGCGCGCCCGAGGAATACTACCGCCTAAGCGTGTCGCTGCGTCCCGGGCAGAAAATCGGGCTTACAGAGCTTATACGGCGGCTTGTGGGTATTCAGTACAAGCGAAACGACACGGATTTTGAGCGTTCCACTTTCCGTGTACGCGGGGACACCGTGGAAATTTTTCCCGCAAGTAATTCGGAAATTGTGCTGCGCGTAGAGATGTTCGGCGACACAATCGACCGCATATGCGAGGTAGAGGCCGTAAGCGGCAGGACGCTGTCCGTGCTTAAACACGCGGTTGTGTTCCCGGCAAGCCACTACGCGGTGGGAACAGAGGTGCTCAGCCGCGCGCTTGCAGACATCGAAGGCGATCTTGAAGAGCGGGAAACCGAGTTAAAGGATGCGGGCAAAATCTTTGAGGCGCAGCGGTTGCGGCAGCGCGTGTCGTATGACCTTGAGATGCTGCGTGAGATGGGTTACTGCAACGGCATAGAAAACTATTCCCGCTACTTTGACGGCCGCCAGTCCGGACAGCCGCCTTTTACGCTGCTGGATTATTTTCCAGACGACTTTTTAATCTTTATCGACGAGAGCCACATGACGCTGCCGCAGGTGCGCGCAATGTACAACGGCGACGTTTCCCGCAAAAACAACCTTGTGGATTTTGGCTTCCGCCTGCCCGCGGCGTATGACAACCGCCCATTAAAGTTTGAGGAGTTCGAGCAGCGTTTTTCGCAGGTAATATGCGTTTCGGCAACGCCCGGGCCTTACGAGCTTTCAAAGGCCGACAACATTGCCGAACAGATTATCCGGCCCACGGGCCTTGTTGACCCCGAGGTGTTTGTACGCCCGGTAAAGAACCAGATTGACGACCTGATGAAAGAAATCGACATCACGGTAAAGCAGTCCGGCAGAGTACTTGTAACCACGCTCACAAAAAAGATGGCGGAAACCCTGTCAGTGTTCTTAAAGGAAAACGGCGTGCGGGCGCGCTATATGCACAGTGATATTGACACTCTCGAGCGTATAGAGATTATAAACGAGCTGAGGTCGGGCGTGTTTGATGTGCTGCTTGGCATAAACTTGCTGCGTGAGGGGCTTGACCTGCCCGAAGTAAAGCTGGTGGGCATACTTGACGCGGACAAGGAAGGCTTTTTGCGTTCAGAAACCTCGCTTATTCAAACAATAGGGCGCGCGGCACGTAATGCCGAGGCGAGGGTAATCATGTATGCGGACACAATAACCGGAAGCATGAGGCGCGCCATTGACGAGACCGAGCGCCGCCGTGAAAAACAGGTTGCATACAACGAGCAGCATGGCATCACACCGCGTACCATAGTAAAACAGGTCAAAAACACACTGGAAATCACCAAAAAACTCACTGAATATGCCGGGCTTAAAAAGCAAGACATACCTGACGAGATTGAAAAGCTCAAGGCGCTCATGTATATCGCCTCGCAAAACTTGGACTTTGAGCGGGCAATACAGGTGCGCGAGCGCATAAACGATTTAAAAAAGCTGCTGTATTCCAAATAGCAAATTGGTTAAGGACAATACAGCATAAAATGCTTTGCCGCATTAGTCAGACGCAAATAGGCGGAATACAAAAGCGGTACTTAGCAAGCAGCAACAAGGAAATTATGAAGGATTATATTTTTGTAAAAGGCGCGCGTGAAAACAACCTCAAGAATGTGGACGTATCCATACCGCGCAACAAGCTGGTGGTGCTCACCGGCGTGAGCGGCTCGGGCAAGTCTACGCTTGCGTTTGAGACCATATTTGCCGAAGGCCAGCGCAGATACGTAGAGAGCCTGTCTTCCTATGCCCGTCAGTTTTTGGGGCAGATGGACAAGCCGGACGTAGACTACATCGAGGGGTTATCGCCGGCGATATCTATAGATCAAAAGACCACATCCAACAATCCGCGTTCCACCGTGGGCACTGTGACCGAAATACACGACTATTTAAGGCTTTTGTATGCGCGCGCAGGCATTGCGCACTGCCCTGAGTGCGGCTCTCCCATACAAAAACAGAGCATAGACAGCATGGTTGACCGCGTCATGCAGCTGGGCGAGGGCAGCAAAATTTTAATTGAAGCGCCTGTCGTTCGGGGCAGAAAGGGTGAGCATGAAAAGCTGCTTGAGGGCTTTAAAAAGAGCGGATACGTCCGCGTCAAGGTGGACGGCGAGGTCTATACGCTTGACGAGGAAATCAAGCTTGAAAGAAACATCAAGCACAATATAAGCGTGGTTGTGGACAGGCTGGTGGTCAAGGACGGCATACAAAAGCGTCTGTCCGAGAGCATGGAGGCGGCTATAAAGCTTGCCGAGGGGCTTGTGGTGATAGACAACGGCGTCGAAGCGATGCTTATGAGCGATAAATACGCATGTGCGCACTGCGGCACCAGCGTAGAGGAAATCGAGCCGCGGCTGTTCAGCTTCAACAATCCTTACGGCGCCTGCCCCGAATGCACGGGTCTTGGCTATACATCGGTAATAGACGAGGATTTGCTTTGCCCCAACAAGAGCCTTTCGCTTGCGCAGGGTGCTTTTTCTGTCAGCGGCTGGAACCTCGACAACGGCAGGATAACCGAGATGTACTTTAACGCGCTTGCCAAGCATTACAATTTTTCTTTAAAAACACCGGTAAAGGATTTGCCGCGCGAAATCGTGGACGTCATATTGTACGGCACGGGCGGCGAAAAGCTTGCCATAGAGTATGACAACTTCAAGTTCTCCGGCACATACCAATCGTCGTTTGAGGGCATAATTACCAACCTTGAGCGCAGATACCGCGAGACCACCAGCGACTATGTGAAGTACGAAATAGAAAAATATATGAAGACGCTGCCCTGCAAGGCGTGCGGAGGCAAGCGCCTCAAAAAAGCTGCGCTTGCGGTCACTATGGGCGGCAAAAACATAGTGGAGCTGAGCGAGCTGTCCATAGACTCGCTGATGGGTTTCTTTAGCCGATTACAGCTTACGCCAACCGAGCTCTTGATAGCCGACCGTATTTTAAAGGAGATAAACGCGCGGCTGTCCTTTCTTGCGGACGTGGGGCTTAATTACCTTACGCTGTTCCGCAGCGCCGGAACGCTGTCGGGCGGCGAGGCGCAGCGCATAAGGCTTGCCACGCAGATAGGCAGCGGCCTGATGGGCGTGCTCTACATTTTGGACGAACCCAGCATAGGCTTGCACCAAAAGGATAACGAAAAGTTGCTGTCAACGCTGGTTCATCTGCGCGATCTTGGCAACACGCTTATCGTGGTCGAGCACGACGAAGACACCATGCGCGCCGCCGACCATATTATCGACATAGGGCCTCTTGCAGGCATACACGGGGGCGAACTTGTGGCACAGGGCAAGGTCAGCGACATTATCGCCTGTGAGCGTTCGGTTACCGGTCAATACCTTGGCGGCAAAAAGAAAATAGAAGTTCCCGCAGAGCGCCGCAAGCACGGGGACACCGCCTTGGTCATAAGGGGCGCGGAACAAAACAATCTTAAAAATCTTGACGTCACCATACCGGGCGGCCTGATTACCGCAGTAACCGGCGTATCGGGCAGCGGCAAGAGCAGTCTGGTCAACGGTATACTGTATCCCGCACTCGCCAACCGCCTCAACAATGCGCGACAGCCCGAGGGCAAATACGCCGCCATAGAGGGGCTTGAGGACTTTGACAAAGTAATCGCCATTGACCAAAGCCCCATAGGGCGCACTCCGCGGTCAAACCCCGCCACATATACCGGTGTTTTTACCTATATACGCGACCTGTTTGCCGCAACTACGGACGCAAAGGAGCGCGGCTACAAGTCCGGACGCTTCAGCTTTAACGTCAAGGGCGGCCGCTGCGAGCACTGCACGGGCGACGGCATAATCCGCATAGAGATGCACTTTTTGCCGGACATATACGTCCCGTGCGAGGTATGCGCTGGTAAGCGCTATAACCGCGAAACGCTTCAGGTCAAATATAAGAACAAAAATATTTTTGAAGTGCTTGACATGACCATAGACGAGGCCACAAGCTTTTTTGAAAATCTGCCGTCGATACACAACAAAATCAAGACGCTGCAGGACGTGGGGCTTGGCTATATAAAGCTGGGGCAGTCGTCCACCACGCTGTCGGGTGGCGAGGCGCAGCGCGTAAAGCTTGCCACCGAGCTTTCCAAGCGCAGCACGGGCAAGACCGTATATATTCTTGACGAGCCCACCACCGGCCTGCATATGGCAGACGTTGATAAGCTTGTGATAATACTTCAAAGGCTTTGCGGAAACGGCAACACAATAGTTGTAATAGAGCACAACCTTGACATAATCAAAATTGCCGACCATATAATAGACCTTGGCCCGGACGGCGGCGACAGGGGAGGAGAGATAATCGCCGAGGGCACGCCCGAAGAAATCGCGGAAGTACCGAAGAGCTATACAGGACGCTTTTTAAAGAGAGCATTGGGCGAGCAATAGTTCTTATGCTCTTGCAGGCCTAATTCAAGTTATGCTTTTGCGGTATTAGCTTGCTTTGCGGTGTCGGTTGGCGTAAATATTTATT
>CAZPMG010000014.1:0-20769 GCA_964587785.1 uncultured Clostridia bacterium | reverse complement strand
TCCTGCAATCTGTTAAAGCTGTCTTCCGTCATTACGGGGTCAGTCATCCATGCGTCGATTGCCTTGTATCTCTCCAGCGAATCCATGATTGATTGTATAGAGAAGGTATGGTATTGCGGCTGAAGCAATGTTGCCACGGTTTCCGTATCAGCCGTCTGGATGTATGCCATAGCGCGGTAAACTGCTCTCAAAAATTGCTCTATCTTGACGGGATTTTTTTCGATGTAGCTCTTCTGTGCCATAAACGCGGTGTAGGGCACTTCGCCGCTGTCCGCGCCCACGCTTGCCACGATATAGCCCTTGCCTTCGCGTTCCACCTCGGAGGCCGTGGGCTCAAACAGCGTCACATAGTCACCGCTGCCCCCGGTAAATACGCCGGCCATCATGTTAAACTGCACGCTGAAATCAAGCGTAATGTTCTGTCCGTCAAACAAGCCCTTGCTGTTGAGCACATATTCCATAGTCATTGCCGGCATGCCGCCCTTACGTCCGATTATCAGCGACTTTCCGTTCATGGACGAATAATCAAAATCCGGCTCGGCGACGCGCGACACCAAGAAAGAGCCGTCGCGCTTTGTGAGCTGTCCGAATATCTCGGCGTAATCCTGGCGGCCTTCGTTGTATACGTAAATCGTTACTTCAAAAAAGCATACATAAAACGCCGGTGTTAAGGTCAATTAATTCTGATTTACATTGCCGCAACCTACTGGCAGAGCTTATAAATGACGGGGAGAGTTTTAAGGTCAATTAATTTGATTTGCATTGCCGCCGCGCTGAAATTTCCACTTTATTGTTATGTGGTCGTTGTCAATAGAAATGTTTTCAATAAAAAGACCGAGAATAACGCGTTTTGTTTTTTTGCTTTTCTGTCCGAATTTAACAAGCATATCCTCAACCGGATTTGCCATTTGAACCGCTGTTGCCCGCGCATTTTGCACCGCCTGCATGGTGTCATTATTTTTCTTTACCAAATCTTGCAGCTCTTGCACGCGCGCGCGGCACGCATCCTTTGCAAGCAAATCGCCGAGGTAGAGGTCAATCAGCTTTTCCATCTGTTTTTTTGCCGCGGAATTTTCCTCTTCCAGCCGCCTTGAGATATCTTGGCTGGGCGCAAAATCGGGCAGGTTTGCCAATGTAAGCGCGCCCACGGCTTTTTCAACTGCTTGTTCAAGCACATCCGCGGTATAAATTTTATTTTTGCAGTGGGCGGGAAGGTGCCTTCTGTCCCGCTTTACCCGCGCCGCACAGCCGTAGGCCGTGTATCTGTATTCGGTCTTTTTCCTGGCGTAGAGTTTTCCGACATATCTGTTGCCGCAGTGCGCGCAGAAAAGCAGTCCGGTAAGCAAGTAGGGGGAGTTGTCGTGTTTTCGTGTCACACGGTTTTTTTCAATTTGCTTTTGTGCCGCGTGAAAGGTTTGATAGTCGATTATTGGCTGAAAATTTGTGCCCTCATAAATTTCTCCCTTATAATTTATCAGCCCGGCGTACATTATGCGCTTTAAAATGGGCTTGCAACACATGGGGTTACTGAAGTAAGGGTGTTCAAAGTGCGTGCGCGCATAGTCGTACAGCTTGCGAAAGGTGCTCCCGCCTATATAAAGATCAAACAGCTTGCGCACCATTTCCGCTTCTTTCTCCACGATTTCAAACCGTTTGGTCTTTAAGTCGTAAATATACCCAAAGGGCGGCTTGCCGGTAAACAGCATACGCCCCTGCCGCACGCGCTGGTCGCGTCCCAGCTTTGTGCGTTCTATTATGGTTTCGCGCTCTAACTCTGAAAAGGTGGCGGACATCTTTAGCGCCGCCCGCCCGAACGGAGAGGACAAGTCCAAGTTTTCTGTGAGTGAAAATAGTGTCACTCCGTACTGCTGAAATAACTCCACAAGCTCAAGCACATCCTTTACGCGCCGCGACAGCCTGTCGAGTTTATATATCAACACAATATCGATTTTGCCGCTGCGCACGTCGTCCACAAGTCGCAAGAGCGCAGGACGGCTCAAGGACGAGGCCGAATACCCGTCGTCCATGTATGCGCTTTCGGCAAGCTCATAGCCTTGAAAAGCCGCGTAAGCTCTGAGCTTTTCCTCCTGCGCCGCCAGCGAATAGCCTTCTTGCGCCTGTTCCAATGTGGAAACGCGTATGTAAATTCCCGCCCTCATACAATGCAATCCTGTTTTACCGGATTCGCTATAAAAAATTTATTGCGCGCCCGAATATCTGCCTTACCGTATAAACTTAGCCGCCTAATCTCCGTCATATTATGATATTCCGCATCAGCGCATTTGTTTAACAAAGTCCGCGGTTGCAACGTTTTGTGCCGCCGCATATGCTGATAACAAATAAGGTTAAGTTTGTATATTAAAATTACACAGTAATTCTGCGGTTAACTGACCGTATATTACAAACGGAAAGGAGGGCAGCGATGCCGCCAAAACGCACGCATAACATAGAAACAACACACATGTTTTCGGACGGGACTTCCCTGAGCGGCCAAAGTTTTACGCGGGAATCAAAGCTTTGCGGCGGTTTTGCCATAGACTGCATTCTAAACAAGCAATGGTATCAGCATACAATGCGCTCCATTGCGGCGCTCAACAGGACAGACACAAGTCAAAGAAAAAGCCGTGATCAGCCCAAGGATTAGCTTGCATAGCATGATAGAATATCACAAAGTTTGATGCACGGCTTAAGTATAATGGCATCTAAATATATACAGAAAAGCCTATATTTATAGAAATTACACTTTTTATCAATATAAAGAAATCTAAACAAATTTGCGCTGTTTATGCGTAAATTATTGCATAACAGTGGTTATTTATGTTTATTGCGTCTAAATCGGCGTTTTTTTTATAGCTTTTTTAACCGTCTTATATTTGAAAATCTAAGTTTATTGCTTTTGCCGGCGATCGCTATTCGTTTTTTGACATTTTATATTAGAAAATCTAAGATAGCCCCTATTGACAATGATTTTTCTCATGTTATACTGAGGTTGTAATCACGTTTTCAGATGGGGGAAATAGCATGGGCTTGCTTTTTGAAATAAGCAAACTGACAGATTTTGCGCTGTTTGAGTGCGGCCGTGAAAAGTGTGTGGCCAGCAAGGAAATTTGCTTTACGGCCAAGCCCTACCATCTGTTTCACTATGTCCTTTACGGCAAAGGTTTTTTTGAGCTTGACGGTAAAATGTACGAGCTTAAAAAAGGCAAAATGTTCTATATACCGCCCAATGTAAGACCAAGATATTATCCCGACAAGAACGACCCTTGGACCTATATTTGGGTAGCTTTCGGAGGAATCTATGCGGACAGGTTACTGCAGCCCTGCGGCTTATCCCGCATGAATCCAATCTTTTCGGACAGCAAGGATTACAGGCTTGTCCGTTATTTCATGGAAATTTCAGAGGAATATTCAAACAAAGGCAGTTTAAATTTAAAGTGCCTCGGCCTTGCGTATTGTCTTTTTTCCGAGATGATAACCATAAGCGGCGGGGAAGAAACCCCTGAGCTCAGTCCAAAAGACGGACATATCAAAGAGGCCATGGAATTTATAATGTACAATTATCAATTTCCTATTACAGTGGGAGACATTGCAGACAGCTTGAATATAACCAGCAACTATCTTGCCAACATTTTTAATGAACGGTTGGGTTATTCGCCCAAGAGCTACATGATAAACTATCGGATAGAAAAAGCTTGCGTGCTGCTTTGCACAGGTGAATACAGCATAGGCGAGATTTCAAAGATGGTGGGCTACAGAAACCAGCTTTACTTTGCCACGGAGTTCAAGCGTGTGACCGGATTGACGCCCACTCAATACCGCCAAAGGCGGGAGGGCCGGCCGGATGCACGTATATATACGCTTAAATAACTATAAAAACGGAGAGCTTTATGGGAGATTTTATACTTAACGTGGTTCACCGTCCGGAGATGGTGCCGGAATATGCGCAAAAACTCAGCGCGCAGGGAGGAGCGGAAGATTTGAATGACCGCATTCTCTTAAGGGAATCGCTTGACATATTCAAGCTTCAGCAGCAAATCGCGCACGAAAACGGTATCAAGACCACCATTCAGATGACCTATGCAAGCCTGTTCAGTGATGAGGCGGTAGAGCTTGCGAAAAGCCACAGCAAAAAGTTCGGCGACGAAATTGGCCTTACGCTTTTGGGACTTCCTTGTCAGCAGTTCCGCGAAAAATATAAGACCAAGGATTTTTGCATATGGATGTTTTCTATGGAGGATAAAATTGCCATAGTAAACGATGTGTTCCAAAGGTTTTATCAATGTTTTGGTCATTACCCGTCGTCCACAGGCTCATATTATATGGACGCAGAGCTGATAAATTACATAAAATCGCGCTATCCGTCGGTAAAGTGCGCTGTTGCCACCTGTTGGGAGGAAGGGCCCAAAGCCTACCGCACATGCAACAATTCCTGGTACACATTTTTGGACGGCGGGCCGTGGAATCCGTGGATACCCTCTAAGGTAAACACGCATGTTCCCGCAGAAAACACCGAAGAAGACAGCGGCATAGTAGCCATACCTCACCTGTCGCGTGATTTGATTGCCTGCTTTGACGGCAACGGTTCCAATTTCGGCACGCATCCGCAAAATGTGCTGCGCGGCATGATATACGAGGGCGAGCAATTTCCATATCTGTTCAATATTATTGACCAGTACCGTTCGCTGGAAAAATACAATCAGGGCTACAGC
Organism: uncultured Clostridia bacterium; assembly: GCA_964587785.1. Taxonomy (GTDB): domain Bacteria; phylum Bacillota; class Clostridia; order Christensenellales; family HGM11417; genus CAZPMG01. The sequence continues at coordinate 16,060 of CAZPMG010000014.1, read as the reverse complement.
TATAACATGATGTTTGTCGGGCCGGGCTGGATGAACAAGCTGGGCCGCTGGGAGGCGTCGCACGAGCTTTTGGTAAAGAGCTACCGTGCGGGAATGGAATATTATGCAAAGCTAAAGCGCGAAGGCAAGCTTACAGACATGACAATGAGTGAGTTTGCCGATTACTACCGCAGCGGCAGAAGTTATACGCGGCCAGAATGCGCGCTGTGGAAGGATATACTTTACGGTTCGGAAAAACAGCTGTTTTGGTACGCTGACCCGTATATGCGCGCCTGCGCGGACATGAATCAGGGCGGTGCTCTGGTGGACTTGCGGCCGTACGCGGCAAAGCTTGGCTGCAAGGTGGGCATAGACACGGGCAACATACATAATGTGAGCTACCCCTATATCGTTCAGTCCATGTACCGTGCGGGATATTTTACGCACTATGCGGGCGAGGGCTCCATAAAGAGCTGCAAGATAAGCTTTGAGGGGGAAGAGGTTGACCTTTGCCTGTGCCGCACAAAGGCGCGGTTCAGTCAAAACGGCGGGGAACGTCGGCTGGAGCTTGAGCCTATGGAGGTGGAGTTTGCCACGCTCAAAGCAGTAATAGGCACAAGTATAATATTTGAAGAAGGCAGTTCGCAAATCAGATACCGCAGAGAGGTGCTTTCTCTGTCGCGCCCGGCGGAAATAACCGTTACCGAATATTTGACAGGCTGTTACGGCACCACCGAGTACCCCGAGGATATGACGGGGATAAGGCTTGAGCTATGTGCCGGTGATGAAATCAGAAAAATTGATTATGCCTATAAGTGCCGGGAGGAATATCTTGAAAACGCAGATGCCTGCGCTGCAGTTATACCGCAAATAAGCACAAAAATTATGCTTGGTTCAAACGGCGCAAGTCAAGGATTCATACGAGAGGGTTATGCATTTTCGCCTATGTTTACGCTGGGACTGAGCGCATGCCTTAAGGAAAAGGAGGGCTTTGAAACATGGCTCAAGCTGGAAAGGGAAGATTAAATTACCGTTGCCCATCTTGTTTTATGCGTGATTTGGACTTGGATATGTTCTATGACAGCGCAAAAAAAGAGTACTACTGCCTCAGATGCTGCTATACGGGCACAGAGGAGGACGTAATCAAGAAAAACGCCATGGCCCGGTTTCGCTACAGGCGGATACTGGACAGGATAGAAAACTTTGATTGATATAATGGCCAACGCGGTTAAAAGCGCCGCGCAGGCGCTTCGCCAAGGTTCAAGGCAGCTCTTTGTAAAAAGCGGGGGCTTTGAATTCTCGTGCGGCGCGGACATTTCCGCTCATGCCGCTGCGGAGAGCACTCTCAAAGCTGCAGCGCCGCATGTGCGGCTCATAAGCGAGGAAAACGCCGACAGAGATTTTAACGCTGCGCGCGCGTTTATATTGGATCCGCTTGACGGCACCTCCAACTTTATAGCAGGTATCCCGTTTTATGCGGTTTCACTTGCCTACGCCGAATACGGCGAGGTAAAACACGCTGCGGTGCTGTGTCCGAATACCGGCGAGCTGTTTACCGCAACGGCAGGCGCGGGCGCGTACCTGAACGGCGTCAGAATATCCGTTCCTCGCAGCGGCAGGCCTGAGAGCTTTTTGGCAGGCATAGGCACTCAGCCGTATTTACGAGCAAATCCGGCGCAAAAATTTCGGCTTATGCAGGCGGCTTTTGAAAAGTTTTCCGATGTCCGCCGCTTGGGCGCGGCGGCGCTGGAGCTTTGTTTTGTAGCTTGCGGCAGGTTGGGCGTATTCGCAGAGCAAGGTCTCAAGGGCTGGGATTACTCCGCCGCCATGTTGATAGTGCGCGAAGCCGGGGGTGTTGTTACCGACTTTGAGGGCAGGCAGACGCGTGCCGCGGCGGAGGGAGATATTGCATCAGCGGGGCCAGAGATACATTCCGCTCTGCTGGGTTTTATAAAAGAGGTGAAATTTGATTAAAGGCGCGGATTTTTCTTCATTGCATGAGCTGGAAAGCCGATGTGCAAATCTCAGCTTTAGCGGCTGCAAGGACGCGGTAAAGACACTTGCGGGTTACGGAATAAACTCCGCCAGGCTCAGGCTTTGGGTGCATCCGTTCACCGATGCAGGGCTGCCCTACGGCGGCGGCACGTGCTGTATCGAAACGGTTAAAAAATTGGCTGTGCGCGCTGCGGATTGCGGCATGAGCATAATGCTGGATTTTCATTACAGCGACTTCTGGGCGGATCCTTCCAAACAATTTCTCCCCAAGGCATGGCGGAAATTAAGTTTTGAGGAAATCTGCCGCGCAGCAGCCGATCATACTGCGGAAAGTATAAGGCAGCTCAAGTCTGTTGGCGTCAGTCCCCGTTATATACAGATCGGCAATGAGATAACAAACGGAATGCTATGGCCGCACGGCAAGCTTGAGGAGGGTGCGCAACGCAGCCAAGGCTATGAAAGGTTGTTTAAGATAATCCGTGCCTGCACTGAGGCGGCAAGGTCGGAGGCAGGCGATGCAAATCTGGTGCTTCATCTTGACCGCGGCGGAGATTTTGTGCTTTACAGGGAATGGTTCTCAAATGCGCTCAGGCAGGGCGCTGACTTTGATATAATAGGAATGTCATATTATCCCTATTGGCACGGCGGCATAGGGGCGCTGGAAAGAAACATAAATGACACCTGCGCAGCATTTTCCAAGGATATAATTGTGACGGAAACTTCCTTTGCATTCACAGCGGAGAATTTTGCTGAGGATTGCAGGCCCCAAAACTACACCGGACTTGTGGCGGGCAAGCAGTTTGAAGGGCGGGGCGTGTCCTTTCCGTTTACGCCGCAGGGGCAGGCTGACTTTATTGAAAAAGTATTCAGAGCGGTGCGCAGCGCGCCGGACGGCAGAGGTTTAGGTGTATACTGGTGGGAGCCCTGCTGGCTGCCTGTACGCGGCGACACCTGGGCCACTGAGAGCGGCCGAAAGTATATAAATGAAATGCACAAAGGCGATGGCAACGAATGGGCAAATCAAGCACTGTTTGACTATGACGGCAGCCCGCTGCCGGCGCTTGAACGTATCAAGAGCTTTTGAGGAGGTAGATGATGAAAAAAAGCAAGATTGCTCTGGCAATTTTTATGGCTCTGTCCATGCTTTTTACAGCGGCTGCGTTTTCCGGCTGCAACGGCGACGACGGCCCGCCTGATAAAACGGAGATTGGGTTTACCTATCCCGCTTCGCAATATACCCGCACGGAGGGCCCGGGAGAATATACCCGGGGTGCGCATGAGAGCGTGCAGGATTTTGGCGAAGTCATCATAAACCCGGTGACAGGCGCGCGCGGCGACTTTATCAAGGGCGTGGATGCGTCAACAGTTCATAAAATCGAATCGCTTGGCGGAAAGTATTACAACGACCAAGGCAAGGAACAGGATTTTTTCCAGATACTTGCGGAAAACGGAGTGAACTTCTTCCGCGTACGCGTTTGGAACAAGCCGCGCACTGTCACCATGCAGGAGTACGGCGGCGGCGCTGTTGATGCCGCACGGGCGATTGAAATGGCCGTGCGCGCTCAGGCCGCGGGTATGAATGTATTTGTAAACCTGCATTACAGTGACATCTGGGCGGACCCTGAATATCAGCTCACTCCCCGTGATTGGAGCTCTAAGTCCAAAGAGGAGCTTCCGGCCGAAGTGGAAAGCTATACATACGATACGCTGACCCGCTTTAAAAATGCAGGCATCAATGTTGCCATGGTACAGCTTGGCAACGAAATCAATTACGGCATGTTCTATGACAAGGGCGGAAAAATAGATTGGTCTTCACCCGCGGCAGAAAATGCTTCCTTTGACTATATTTCAAGCGTGCTCAAGCGTGCTCAGGCTGGAGCAAAGCGCGCCTTTCCCGATATTTACACGGTGATTCATCTTGCAAACGGCGGCACTTATTCAGAGTTTGATACCTATATGTCGCACCTTGCCCGAAACGGCGTGGAATATGACATAATCGGTGCATCGTATTATTCCTATTATGACGGCGGCACGGACGGACTGAAAAACACGCTGAGCCAAATAAGCCAAAAGTATGACAAGCACGTGCTGGTGGCAGAGACTGCCTATGCGCACAGCGATGTGCAGACTCATCCCTTTTCTCAAAACACCTACACCGCCGCGCTCATGGAGGACAGAGGCGGCTTTGTGACAAGCGTGCAGGGGCAGGCCTCCATGCTGCGTGATGTGCTTCAGGCAGTTGCATCCGTGCCGGACGGCATGGGTCTGGGCGCGTTTTATTGGGAGCCGGGCTGGCTGCCGGTGCAGGGCGCTGCCGTCGATGTAAGCGGGTTGCGGGGAAATACCCAGTATCAGCTTTCAAGCTGGGCAAATCAGGGGCTTTTCAGCTATGGCGGGCATGTTCTTCCCAGTATAAAAGCGTTTCTCGCAGTGGGCAGCACGGCGCAGGCGGTGAACGAGACCTTTACCGGAATCAAATATCCGCAGTTTTCCGTCACGCTCAACAAAGCGGAAAATGAAACTATGCCTGCAACTTACGCCGTGACGGGCAGTCAAGGCAGGTTTATACAGCGTGCCGCGACATGGAACGCACAGGATACGGCAAAGCTATCGCAGCTTGGCAGCGGTTACACCGTACGCGGCACCGTAGAGGGCTTTAATATCACCGCAAACGTAGATGTGATTGAAAATTTTATACGCGATTCAAGCTACGAAAACCAAGGCGAAGCGCTTGCCGCACCTTGGCAGGTGTCCTGGACGCCCGCGGGCAGCAATGTGGTTAAGGTCGAGCGCAAAAATAATCCCAAGAGCGGCAGAGCCAATCTCAACTGGTGGAACAATACCGGCTTTGAACTTACGGTGTGGCAGGAGATAACCGGACTGGCGGACGGCACCTATAAGCTGTCAATGTTCATACAGGGCGAGGACGCCGCCAAAGGGCCGCATGAGCAGCTGTATATGTTTGTGCGCGAATACGGCGGCGAAGAAAAACGCGCGGGCATAGTGCTGACCGGGTGGATGAAGTGGGAGAACCCCTCCATAGAGTTTACTGTAACCGGCGGGCGCGCTGTGATAGGCGTATATGCCAAATCCGCCGCGGAAACTTGGGCGCACGTTGACGACTGGGTGCTGGTCCGCACGGCATAAAAAGGGAGGAAAATATTATGCTCAAAAAAAACCGTGTCATAAGAATGCTCTGCTGCATATTGGCGCTGCTCGCCGCCGCGCTTGTGTTTGTTGCCTGCGGCGATGAAAACGGGCAGGACGACGGCAACACTATTACACTTACTATCTGGGAGGACGAAAACAATATTCCGTTTGTAGAAGACTTGCTCAATAATTTTATATCGCGTGACTATGTGCAGGTCTATAAAAACGCTCCCACAGTCAGGTTTAAAATCATCGCCCAGACCGAGCAGCGCGCAATTGAGAGATTGGGCAACTTAGGCCCCACGGGCAACGGGCCGGACGTGTTCGCGTTTGTGCACAACCAAATTGGAGCGGCGGCGGGCAGCAAGTGGATTGCGCCTGCGGAATACGGCGACAGCGTGCGCGCGCACCACATACAAAGCGCGGTCGATGCACTCAGCCTGGACGGGCATCTTTACGGCTATCCCAGCACCGCAGAGTGCATGGTGCTCATGTATGACGGTTCGCAGATTTCTGAACAAGCGGTGCGCTCGCTTGAGGGAATAAACGCTGCGGGCAAAAAAATCAGTTGGCAGATACACAATGACGCCTATTATTCCTTTGCCTTTCTAACCGACGCAAATCTTTTCGGGCCGGGCTATGATGACCAAACAGTATTAAAGCTGGACGGCACTCAATCGGTGGAGAACCTGCTCTATCTTTACGGCAGCAACTCTTTGGCCAGACGCACAATCAATTCCGAGGACCCGGATACCGCGCTTGACTCATTGCGCGTGGGTGACAGTGTAGGGGTGGTTACAACGCCATATCTTTGGAATACCTTTAAATCAGTAATTGAAGCGCGCGGCGGCACACCCAAGGTTGCCGTGCTGCCTACTGTTCAGGTCAAAGGAGAAACCGTAACGCTCCGTCCCTATGCAGGCTACAAGGCTTACGGGGTGTCCGCCTTTACCGAGTATCCGCATCTAAGCCAAGCTTTGGCGCATTATCTGTCCACAGCCGAAAGCCAATACCGCCGCGTACATGAGACGCATTGTCTTCCCACGATAAAGGACAGTTCCGAGCTGGACAGCCTTGTGGCATCCATACCCGAGGCGCAAATCTATAAGCTCCAGCTGCAAAACGCGTTTGCCATGCCCAACATCATACGGATGGAAGACATGTGGGCGCCGGGCGAAAGCGCCATGACCAACCTGTATAACAACAACAATCTTACAAGAGAAAACATTGTATCCGCCCTGCAAAGCTGGCAAAGCACAGTGCTGTCAAAAAATTGAGTAATTGAGCAGCTTCGCAATGGCAAGTTCCACTAAATGCGGAATGGTATTCCCTTAAGTATGCTTTAAAATATGTCTAAACTTTTGTCAAACAACAAACTGACCCGCGCGCTGCACGCCCCGTCAAAACTGTTTAAGTTTTTTGCGGAAAGCTTAAGTCTGTTTAAAAAAGGGGGAGTGCGCATCAAGTCTGCGCTTGCTCTGTCTTATATAGTCAGCGGCGCCGGACAGGTAGCCTGCGGCCAATATATAAAGGGCTTGCTGTTTGCCGTCACAGAGGTAATCTATATTGTCTTTATGGCGGCTTGGGGGGCGGGTGCGGCGCGCGGCTTCTTTACCCTTGACACGCAGGGTGTGGAGAGTCAATACTGCCTTGTATACGGACTTGTTAGCTTTTTCCTGTCGGGCGTGGCGCTCTATTGCTATGCGGCAAGCATAAAGAGCGCTGCCGCAGGCGCAAGGGATTTGGCTGACGGCAAAAAGCCGCCGTCATTTGTGCAGGAGCTTAAAGCGCTGTTTCATACGCGGTTTTATGTGACGCTGCTGCTGCTTCCCGTGCTTGGCGCGCTGGCCTTTACGGTTGTGCCGCTGCTGTTTATGGTTGCTATCGCGTTCACAAACTACGGCAACGGCCCGGGAAACATCATACCCATAATGAACGAGCGCTATCTCAGCTGGACGGGGTTTCAGAGCTTTAAGTCGCTCTTTTCCGTGGGAGATAACCTTACTACCTTTTTAAGCGTGCTCGGCTGGACCATGCTGTGGGCAGTGCTTGCCACGTTCACCTGCTACACGGGCGGACTTTTTCTTGCAATGCTGCTCGGTAAAAAATGTGTAAAAGGCAAGGCTTTTTGGCGCACGCTCTTTGTCATAGTCATGGCAACACCGCAGTTTGCGTCGCTGCGCATTATGTATTCCATGTTTGACAGGCGAGGGTTTATAAACACAATGCTGCTGCAAGCCGGCATAATAACAGAACGCTTTGGATTTTGGGAAAATGCGCTTGCCGCAAAAATACTTATCATAGTAATCAATATGTGGGTGGGCATACCGTATTTTATGCTGCTTATGAGCGGGCTTTTGGCAAACATCCCGCAGGATTACTACGAGTATGCCAAAACGGAAGGCGCAAGCTCCTCTTACATATTCAAAAAAATCACTTTTCCCTATATCTATTACCTGACTGCGCCTTTGATAATCACAAGTTTTGTGGCAAACATAAACAATTTCAATGTCATATACCTGCTCACGGGCGGCGGCCCCATGGGCGGCAGCATAAGCGGTGTTGCCGGACAAACGGACATTTTGATTACTTGGCTTTACAAACTGACCATGCGCTACAACCCGGTATATAACCTCGGTGCGGCTGTGGGGCTTGTGATGTTCATAATTTCCGTGGTGTTATCGCTGTTTATTTACAGGCGCACAAAGTCATACAAAAACGAGGGGGACTTTGCATGAGTAAGTCGGCATTAAAAAACGGCCGCAGGGCAAAGCTGTGGGACAGCGTGTGGACGCACGCGCTGATAGCCTTGCTTGCCCTCATATGGCTGTTTCCGATATTTTGGATGATTTTGCGTTCTTTTTCCGATGTGCCGGGTGTGGCGACTTCATCGTTCTGGCCGGAGAGGCTTACGCTTAGCAACTACACCGGATTGTTTGAAAAAACCAACCGCGTGATGTTTGTAAACTGGGTGTCAAACACGCTGTGGATTGCCGCGGCAAACGCCGTTATGAGCACGGTCATAGCGCTGGGTGCGGCATACGCGCTGTCGGTATTCAGGTTCAAGATGCGCAAACCTTTTATGAACATAGCGCTGGTGCTGGGTATGTTCCCCGGGTTCATGGCGATGACCGCAATATTTTTAATACTGAACCTGCTCAAGCTTATCGATCAGCCCGTGTCGCTGCTTGTGGTGTATGCCTCGGGCGCGGGAATAAACTTTTTTGTGGCAAAGGGCTACTTTGACACCCTGCCCGTCTCACTCGAGGAGGCGGCGCTTGTGGATGGCGCAACGCAGTTTACTATCTTTGTAAAGATAATACTTCCGCTGTCCAAAACCATAATTATCTATACGGCAATGCTTGCGTTCATGATGCCATGGACAGATTTTATCCTGGCGGGGCTTATCCTTGTCAGCCCCGAACGTCAGACGGTTGCGGTGGGACTTTACGGAATGACTGACGAATTTAGCATCAGCAGGTATTTTGCCATGTTTACAGCCGGATGCGTGCTTGTGGCCGTTCCGATTGTCATGTTGTATATTTCGCTGCAGCGCTTCATGATAATGGGAATTTCCGCGGGTGCGGTAAAAGGATAAATTTTAACTATAACGCAATAAGGAGGGAGATTATGAAAGGCAAAGTAAGCAAGAGCGTTTTGGCCTTTGTGGTCGCATTTGCGCTGTTGTTCACGGGCACGGGCTGCGAAAAAATCGTAGACCGTGAAATCGAGGTGAACCGCGGCGTGCGCCCGGACGAAATCAGCGTGGAGGACATTACGCTTGAAAAGGGCGAGAGCAAGGCCATAAACGTGACCTTCAACCCCGGTGACGCCTACACGAGGTATGCTTTCAGCGTGCCTGTTGAGCGCCAGAGCGAAATCAGCATTTACAACGGTGTGGTAAAGGGCTTAAAGGCGGCAGCGGCACCGGTGCCGGTTACGTGCTATGCCTTGGACGAATCGCTTGAACTGACCGCAACATTTAATGTAAAGGTTGAAGGCTATTATGACCCGGTTGACGGCCCGATTTACGCGTTTAACCGCATGGGCAGCTTTGACTATCCCGTGCCGGCAGATTCGCTTGACCCCGGCGCAACCGGCTGGTCGGTAACCAACAACGGCACAGAGGACATTAACACTCTAACTCTGTCGTATTACGATGCGGAAGAGGAGGCGCGCGACCCCGGCGCAACGCGGTGGGCGCCGAGATATTCGCACGATGCCGTGGAAAAAAACAACCTCAAAATCTTTGACCAGTTTGAATTTGATGTTACGCTTGAAACCGAGCTTGTAAACGTGCCTGCGGGCAAGTGGTATTTTTCCATGTTCATGGAGGGCAACAACGTTCAGGCAAGCTGGAATATCACCGGCCTTGATGCGTATGAATTCCCAATTGCGGCAACGCCTACTTGGTATTACCGTGAGTTGGAGTTTACCCAGGCGGTTACCCTGCAATTTTCTCTGCGGCTGGTAGGCGAGACCACAAACCCCGACGACGACAAGACCTCGCCCTGGATATTCTTTGACAGTATCCGCGCAATTAATTCGCAAAACGCCGAGCTTGAAGACGACGTGCCGCCAGTGGTAGAAGTTCTGCCCTATACCAATTACGTCACAGACGGAAACTTCGGCGCTGCGGAAACAAACGTGCCCATAGGCGACATGACCGATTATGTTTGGAAGGTCGGGCCGTCGCTGCGTGACGGCACACTCAACCTCAGCAACTCACAGCTTGACATAGTGTCGTCGGATACCAACTTCTTGGTTGACGGCAACGGCAAGAGCGGCAAGTTCAAGACAACAGTGACAGGTGCCGGCAGGGTGCAGAGATTCAGCGTCTACCAGGACGTAGTTGGCATACCGCACAACTTCTATTCTTACACCGGCTATTTTATGGGCAATCCCGACAATCAGACGCGTGAAAATCAATATTTACGCATGTTTGTTACCTACAACGACATAAAGGGCCAGCCTGTAACGGTATTCAAAAACATTAGAACGGAAAGTTATTTCAACGGTTACATACAAAACACGCTCGAGGGCATAGAAATTACCGACGGCCGCGCAAGGATAGGCTTTGACTTCTACCGCAGCACAAGCGGCATCGCAACATGGGGTTCAGAGCAGGACTGCTGGTTCCAGTTTGACGACATAAGCCTGATTGCTACAAACGAACTCAATGAAGAGGAAGTCAATATTTTCAACACCTGGGGGCTAACCCAGCTTCTGCCTACAGATGCCGACCTTGGAGATGTTTCCGATATTGCCTCAACGGGCTGGGAGCTTGAAGGCGAAAATGCTTCCGCCGATATCGACACAAACGCACAGCATTCGGCGGTCGGTGCAAATTCAATCAAGGTAACGACAACCGAAGCCGCCGACGCGGCGCTCAAGCAAACACTTACCGGGCTGACAGCAGGGCAGACATACGTTCTCAGCTCACACATCAAGGGCAGCGGCGAGTTTAATGCCTTTGTTTCTGCAGACGGCAAAGCGGGCACGGCTGTCAATTCCAGCGGAGTATATCTGCAGTCATATATTGAATTTACAGCAGATGGCGACACCGCAGAGCTTGCAATTAATGTGCAGACACCCGGCGCTGTTTCCGTATATCTCGACTGGATAATCTGCGCAAGCACCTCAGTTTCCATATCCGTGCAGGATATTGAAAATCTGTGGGTGGGCGACAGCCAATCCGCGCTGGTGCAGTTTATACCCTCAAGCAAGGCGGAAGCGTGCGTATTTGAGGTAGTAAGCGAAACCGTGGCCGGTGCAGTGGCGGTATCAGAGGACGGCGTGGTAAGTGCATTTGCCGCAGGAACTTCTGTTATCCGCGCAACGCATGAGGCAAGCGGCGCCACAACGACATTCAGCGTAACCGCAACCGAGCGTCCGCTGCTTACATCTATATCTATAGAGGACAGAGTGCGCCCGTTAGGCAGTGTAATCTCTACCAAACTGCTGCTCATAACCCGCACGCCGGCAACGGCAATAATGACGGACGTAACATACAGCATAGCCGAGGGCAGCCAGGACTTAGTTGCGCTTTCAGGTACAAGGCTTACGATGGTAAAGGCGGGCGTGGCCACAATCAATGTGTCGGCAAAAGACGCAAAGGGCGGCATTGTTTCCTCATCGTTTGACATCACCATACAGACCGTGCAGGAAGCAAACCGCGTGGCTGGGCTTGCCCGATTCAATAAAGACGCAAGGAGCATAGTATCCTTTGAGGAGGGCGGTTGGACAGTCGTCAGCAACAACGGCAGCGGCACTCCCACATTTACCGCCAACAATGTATTTGCAAATCTTTGGGTAAAGGACAACCCGGCGGTTTACAATTTTATGGCGGAGCAGACGTTTGTAAATATGCAGGCGGGCACTTATACCATGACCATGACTATGACCGCGGGCGTTGGAGGCGGAGGCATAACGCTTACAGGTTATGCAAACGGAAACGAACATTCACAGCTGTTTAACTCTAATTGGCCGGCGCCTACCCATACGGTTGTAGTAACCGCAGTAGTCGCTGAGGACGGCGGAACTCTAAAAGTGGGCTTTTCCATAACGGGAAGCTTGACCGGTTCGGGCAGCCTGTGGGGCGACGGAATCACCGCTTTAAGCCTGGAATGGGCACCGCTTGAGTAAGGAGGGAGATATGATGAAAAAAGGTATAAAAGCTGCAGGGCTTGTGCTTGCTGCGCTATTGTGCGCACTCACGATGCTCTATGGCTGCGAAACTGTTTACAACGACATCTATGTAGACGTCTATGACCCGCGCACACCCGGGCCGGACAGGATTGTGGTCAACGATTACAGCGTGGGTGTAGGGCAGAGCGTAGAGCTGTCCGCATGGCTGTCAGAGGGCGTGGCGGAGGCACTCGGAACGCAGCAGCCGGAGATTGAGTTTGAGGCAAAGACCGCCGCTGACGCCATACGTATTGAGGGCGGCACGGTTACCGGACTGCTCAGCGGCCAAACCGTAGAAGCCGTGGCAAGCCTTACCGTAGGCGGCAAGACATATACAAGCGAGTTTAACATCACTTGTACGGGTAAGGACTATGTGGCGCGCGATGATGATGCCGCTTGGTTTGACGAGATAGACATAGCGCCATCTGTAAATATGACCGACGGCCGCGAGTTTGCGCTCGGCACGGATATCTCCATGGTTCAGCAGGTGCTTGACATGGGCGGTAAATACTATGACGCGGACGGCAATGAGGTTTCTGTCTATAAGGTCATGAAGGATTACGGCGTAAACACCGTACGCATACGCCTTTGGGTTGACCCTTACTATTATGAGTATGATGCAAACAATGAGATTACACTCAAAAGCGCCTACGGCGGGGGCATATGCGACCTTGAAACCGTAACCAAGATGGCTGTTGACGCCACAAAGGCAGGGCTTGAGGTTATGATTTGCCCGCATTACAGCGATTATTGGTCAACAGGCTCGCAGGTTATCCCCAAGCCTTGGTATCAAATGCTGGTAGACGGTTCAATAACGGATTCCGACGGCATGGCAGAGGTCATTAAAGACTATACCCGCGATTCACTTCAATACATGATGGATGCGGGCGCACAGGTAAAATACTGGCAGCTCGGCAATGAAAACCTAGGCGGCATATTGCTGCGTGCTCCCGGTGAGGTAACCAAAGGCGCGCGCGGCGCGGGCGATGCCTATAATATAGGCAGAAGCTACCCGTCTGAATACAATTTTGCGCGCGGCAGCGGAGACACCTTTACAAAATACCTCAAGGCCATGGTTGAAGGTGTCAAGGAAGCCTACGGTGAAATTGAACCGGGTGATGAAATTTACACAAAAACTATATTGCACTCGGCAAATGTCGGCGGAAACAGTACCTTTAAGAACATGATAAACAATGGCGTAGACTTTGATATAATGGGAGTATCCGCTTACATACAGTATAATCACGGTTTGCCTTCAGCGCTTAAAAACAACAAATTCAATTCATTGGGAAGTGATGCCGAACTTTTAGGCAAAGGACTTATGATAGTTGAGACATCCTATGCATATACGGTAAACTCCTCAAAGTATGCCTCCAACACCTTCCAAGCCGGCAACGCAAACACCTATCAAATCAGCGTTCAGGGGCAGGCGGACAATCTGCGCGACACCATAGATGCACTTGCCGCATGTCCGAACGGAATGGGCGTTATAACTTGGGAAGGCGCTTGGCTGCCCGTTAAGGGCGCGGGCTGGTCGGATATAATCACATCCAGCGCCAGCTGGTCAAACCAGGCATTGTTCAGCTATGACGGGAAGGTGCTGCCTTCACTTGCTGTATTCAGGGATATCTGGATGCCTCCGTCAGAGGCAGAGTAAAAACTCGCAAGGCATTACCATAACTGTCAGGCCAAAAGCACGCCGATTGCAGATTGAAAAAAGCACAGTAACAATTTAAATTTGCATAATATGGCTATACAAGCACCATCGCCCGAGCTACGCTCGGGCGATGGTGCTTGTTTTTGCAGCCTATTGTTTTTCAATTATCTCTTTTTTCTAAGTAGGATTAATGCCCATAAAAATTAACACAATTGACAATTTTGCTTAGTAGACTTTACTCTATGAAAAGGCTTTTAAGAATGCTTGACACGGGAAACTACTAAGCTCTTTGGACAAATACCAAAATAAGCAGAAACAATTAAAAGATAAATTTTAACAACTGTAAATTGAATTAGGAAAAGAACAAGACCATTTATCAAGCTTAAGAAAATTAAAAGAGATGGTTATTAGCTGTTTCGATAAAAAGAGCATACTGCCGAGATACTTAATCAAATGATTGGAAAAATAGAGGTGGCCCCATGCCGAAGGTAAATAATTTCAAAGAACAGGAAATCTATTTTGTTTACAGATTCATAAACGATTCAATTTAATGGTTAGCGAATTAAGGATAAGGATAAGGATACCAAGTGTTACATCAGCGGCCGTTGGTACGACCCGGATATCATGCAGTATCTGGACGCGGACAGCCCCGAGAACATTCTTTCACTTGCAACCACCCTAAATGCGCTTGACAGGAACGGCATAACGGTGGATAATACAGTTAATTTTGACCCGAACGACGACAGCATATTCTCCGCAACCGAATTGTTCCCCGATCCGTACGACGAGAACGCAGATTTAAGCTGGTGGCAGGCAAACTGGGCGAACGCCCTGCAGTGGATAGCGTTCGGCGTTGCGGTGCTTGCTACCGTAGTAGTAACCGTGATCAATCCTGCTGCGGGTGCGGCGATGGCGATGACGTGCTTAAAGGGAGCATTGTCCGGGCTTGTGATAGGCGGCATCATAGGCGGAGTGGGGAGTGCGACGCAGGGCAGTAGCTCTGGGACGGCATGGTGCAAGGCGCAATATACGGTGCGATAAACGGTTTCACGACGGCGGCGATCCTGTATGGCATAAGCTCTGCGGCTAAGGCCGTCAAGGCTGCCAATGCGGCAAAGCCGTGCAAAAGTGCTTGCTTCATCGCCGGTACGCTTGTATTGACGGAAAACGGACACAAGCAAATCGAGGACATAGAGGTCGGTGACAAAGTTTGGGAATATAACGAAGAAACCGTGCCAATGGGACGTAATACTTGACATAAGAAAATTGCAACCATAAACCCGTTCCGCTGGAAGTAGCAATACTACGATACCAGAACTGGTTGCTATGCTATCAACACGGCGGCATTAATATGCATATGTCCAGTATCTTTCATGTACTCATTTACAGGCTCAAGCTGGTTGATAAAAGTTGATCAAATCTACTTATATATAAGTTGCATCAAAATGTACTGCAGAGCTTTTTTTCTCAAGGTGACTTTTTGGGTGACTTTTTTTATATGGTATGATAAAATTATTTGTATGAATTTTTTCAATGGGCGAAAAAGCGCGAGAACATAGCAAAAACCGCACTTTTTCAATCAAAACCGATGAAAAAGCACGGTCTTTTGTTGGCAGGGGATGAGGGAATCGAACCCCCCCTAATGGTTTTGGAGACCACCGCACTACCAATATACTAATCCCCTATTTTATGAAAGCCCTGCGGTATTGGAGATCTATTACTAATCATTACATGATAACCAATGATTTTGAATGCCGGATACTTTTACTGCTTGATAGCTTCTCTAAAAGGCTACTTAAGTATAATAAATAATTGTATTTATGTCAATTCTTTAAAGGTGTTTTATGCAAAAAAAAGCATTTAAACTGGGTATAATAGGTTATGGCAACATGTCCGGCGCGATATGCAGAGGAATATTAAAAAGCGGGATGCTAAGGCCTGAGGATATTATTGTCTTTGATAAATCTGAGCTTAGCCTAAAACGTGCAACAACAAACGGATTGGGTGTTGCCAAAGATAACTCGGATATCGCCGAGCGCGCTGAGTATTTGATGCTTGCGGTCAAACCACAGTCTGCAGAAGAAGTTTTTCCTGATTTATACGGAAAAAACAACATCATTATTTCTATCATGGCAGGCATTGAACGTGAATATATTAGAGAAAGAACCGGCAGCTCTGTGGCGCGTGCTATGCCCAATATCCCCGTGGTTGCGGGCTGTGGAGTAACCGCGATAGATTGCAACGAAATGGCGTTGCGCGACCGGGAGTTTATATCAAATATATTTCATTGCGTGGGCGAGGTTGTTGAGACAGATGAGGCGTCCATGCATGCGGTAACTGCTGTAAGCGGCAGCGGGCCGGCTTACTTCTTTATGTTTATTGATGCAATTGCGCGCAAGGGTATTGAGCTGGGACTGACTGCGGAAATATCTAAAAAGCTTGCCGTGCAAACTGCGCTAGGTGCGGCTGCCGTTGCAAAGGACAGTGAGCTTTCTCTTGAAGAGTTGACCCGTCAGGTGTGCAGCCCGGGCGGAACCACGATTGAAGCAGTGCGCATCTTTGAAGCGCAGGGGCTTTTTGAGCTCACAGATA
>CAZPMG010000013.1:22611-27517 GCA_964587785.1 uncultured Clostridia bacterium | reverse complement strand
AGAATTTTGGGATCCTTGAGTACTATGCGCGCAAATGACAGCAGCTGCTTTTCGCCGCTCGATAGTCCTTCGCCGCGCTCGGCAAGCATAGCGCCGTAGCCTCCGGGCAGCTTTTCAATAAACTCGTGTGCATGAATCAGCTTTGCCGCCTCAATGCATTCCTCGTCTGTGGCGTCAGGGCGGCCGTAGCGGATGTTTTCAAGCACGGTTTCATTGAAAATAAAGGGGTCCTGCATGAGTGTTCCCACAGTCTTGCGCAGCGAGTGCAGCGAGAGCTCGCGCACGTCCGTGCCGTCAATCAGCACCTGCCCGCTGTTTACGTCATAAAACCTTGTCAGCAGGTTTATCACCGTAGACTTGCCCGCACCCGTCGGCCCTACAAACGCTATGGTTTCACCGGGGGATACGGCAAGGTTAAAGTTCTCCAGCACGGTTATGCCCGGTTCGTATCCAAAAGTCACGTTCTCAAAGTCAATGCGGCCCTGCACGTCTTCCAGCACCTTGGGATTTTCCGAATCCTTTATGTCTACGGGAGTGTCCATGGTTTCAAATATGCGCTCAAGGTTGCTTGAAACCTGCGCCATCTGCTGCAATATCACGGCAATCTGCGAAAGCGGCCCGTTAAACATACCCATAAAGTGCGAGAACGCCACCACAGTGCCCGTAAGGATTTCTCCCGAGGCAATCAGCCCTATGGAAATACCGTACAGCATGAGCACGCCATAGTTCCAGAACCCCTCCACAACGGGCAGGTTAAGCTCGTTTACCGCAACAATATTGTGCCAGTTGGATATGGCCTCTTTTTGAACGCGTTTATAGACCTCGGTATTATATTTACCACGGTTAAAGCTTTTGATTACGTTTACGCCCATTATGCTCTCTACGATGTAGGCCGTACGGTTTGAGTGCTTAGCGTGCGCCACCCTAAAGAGCTTGCGCAGCTTGGCTCGTATGATAAATATCCCTATGCCCAGCGGAATAATCGCAGACATTACAATTAGTGCAAGCTTGGCGTTTATCACAAACATAAACACCGCAACCACCAAAATTCTCAGTATGTTTACAAAAAAGCTGAGCAGGGTATTGGCAAAAAAGTTTGCCAATTCGTCTACATACGAGGTCACCCGCACGACAATTTTTCCAGCGGGGCGGCTGTCAAAGAAGTCAAAGGGCAGCTGCTGCAGCTTTTCAAATATATCCAGCCTGATCTTGCTTATAATCTTGTGCCCTGTCTTAGACATAAAGCGCTGGTGGCAAAAAGTGATAGATATGTCCCCCACGGCTATAAGGACAAACCCGATTATTACAAGCAGCAGCGCCGCAAGATCCTTTTCGTGAACAATTTCGTCTACGATAAGCCTCAGCAGCATTGGGGGTATCAGCGATATTCCCACGGCGATAAGCATGAGCGCAAGCATAGTAAAAAACGTGGCGCGGTGGGGGACGATATACTTTGCAATCCTTGCAAGGTGTTTTATATTAAACTTTTCGCGGATAATCTCGTCTTGAAAAAAGGTGTTACGCATTTTTCTGCTCTCCCAAAAAGTCCGCACTGCCTTCAGCACCATCGGCTTTGCTTTCGCCGCTCATGCCGCCGGTGCTTTCTCCGCCGTCAAACAGCGAGATCTGCTCCTCGCTCTCGGCGGACTGGTGCTTGTAAATTTGATAGAACATTCCCTTGAGATCCATGAGCTGCTCAAAGCTGCCGCGCTCGACTATTTCGCCGTCGCGCAGATAAATAATCTCGTCGCAGCCGACAACAGAGGTTGCCCTGTGCGCGGCGATTATCAGCGTCTTATGCGAATAATATTTATCAATCATCTGCAGCAGCAGCTTTTCCGTATTCATGTCAAGCGCAGAGGTAGCATCGTCCAGCACCAGCACAGGCGCGTCCTTGAGCAGCGCACGCGCAATGGATATGCGCTGTTTCTGTCCGCCCGACAGCCCGAAACCGCGCTCGCCTACCACCGTTTCAAAGCCTTGGGGCAGTTTTTCCACAAACTCTAACGCTTGCGCGCGGTCGGCCATCTCGCGCACAAGCTCTGGCGGAGCGTCCGGATTGTAAAAAGCTATGTTTGCGTCTATGGTGTTGGAAAAGAGGAATACCTCTTGCAATACGCTGGAAAACTGTCTGCGTATGTCCTCAAGCAAATAGTCGCGCAGGTCGTGGCCGTTCAGCATAACCATGCCGCCGGTGGCATCAAGCATACGGCTGAGCACTTTTAGCAGCACGGTCTTTCCGCTGCCCGTCCCGCCCATTATGCCAAGCTTTTTGCCGTACGGTATATCAATGTTTATATTCTTGAGCAGTGTCTGCTCGTCTATAACTACGGATAGTCCCTCTGTCTTAAAGTGCGGATTGCCTGTGACGGGCAGAGGGTTTTGCGGGTCGTCAATTATGTTGCCCGTCTCCATAAAAATCATTATCCTGCCGCCGCACACCAAAAACTGCTGAGCGGTGAACATCATATTGTTTATGTTGGTTATGTTGTCCATAAGCGACAGCACATAGCCGGTAAACGCCACCAACGCGCCCGTGGTCATCTCTCCGTAGAAGATAAGCAATGACCCTATGGTCAGGCTTGATATGTAGGCAACCTGCCGTATCGTGCCGAATTTGACGCCGAAACCGCTTGTTATATCCGCGTGTTTAAAATACGAATCGCGCATTGCAAGGTTTTTGCTCTGGAACTTTTCAATCTCCTGCTGTTCGTTTGCGTATGCACGTATAAGCCTTACCGCGTTGATGTTTTCCGATACGTTCATGTTTATGTCCGCGCTGCGCTGACGTATTTCCGCAGAGATATCACGCGCCGCACGAATATACTTTTTCAGCGCGTGCAGCATGAACGGCGTGAGCGCCAGAGGAATTATAACAAGATACCAGCTCACCCTCGACAACAAAAATATGATTGCGCCGCACATGAATATTGCATCGGCCACTACCAAAAATATATAGGCAAAAAGCTCTTTAAAGCTTATGATATCGCCGTTCATGAGGTTGAGCAAATCGCCCGTGCTGTAGCGCGACAGCACGGCAGAGCTCTGCGTAACCAGCTTTTTATAGGTCTCGCGGCGCAGGTCGTCTTCAAACTTAATGCCGTTGCGTATAAACAGGTTGTTGCGCAGATACAGTCCGCCTATACGGAACAGCAGCAGGCCGGCAAACACAATGGCAATGGAGAAAAACAGCTCAAGCTCACCCGGACTGCCGAAGCCGCCGGTCACCAAAAACAAAAAAGGGTTGTTTTGCGAGGTCAGATAATTATCCGCTCTATAGTCTATAACAAAGTCAAATATCAGCTGCGTAAGCTGCGGGAGCAGCAGCGTGGCTGTCAGGCACAAAAAGCCCAGCAGCTGACAAAAAATTGCCATGGGTATGCGCTTTTTCCAATACTTAAAGCCAAATTTTAAAACATCCAATGGGGGAACCTCCCGGCCGCTTAAAGGCGGTTTCCAAGCCGCAACAGCACACAAATTACCCGCCGGCCGCCATGCAGCCGCCCGTCTAAAAAAAAATCAGAAAACCGTCAAAGATTTTCCGAAACTGCGTGTATATTATACTTTAATAAACAGCTTTTGTAAACAGTTTTGACACCTAAAACCCTCAAAAGACAAATATAAATCGCCTATGCCGTTATCTTTTCAGCTTGCCCTGAGCGCGTGTTAAAATAAGCTTTTTAAACGTGTTAAAATAAGCTGCTTAAAATTGTTATAATTTCACAAAAGCTGTTAATTTAAGTGTTTTTGGTTGTTTTAATTAACAAAATATGCTATAGTAAAAGGCGTAATTCAAAGGACAAGGAGGGCAGTGCATGAACAGTTCGCGCAAAAACCGAATAAGCGAGCTAATTGAAAAACGCGGCCGCATTTCACTGGATGAACTGATCGAGCGTTTCCCCGAGGTGTCGTCCATGACATTGCGCAGGGACCTTCTCAAGCTGGAGGAGGAGGGCGTGATTTTCCGGGTGCGAGGCGGCGCGGTGGCGGTGAATGAGCTGTCCAAAAAGACCGAGGAGTTTTTTGACAAGCGCCACAATCAAAACATAAGCGCAAAAAAAATTATCGCACAAAAGGCAATCAAGTTCATTGAAACCGAGCATTCGGTGTTCATAGACAGCGGCTCAACCGCGCTCTATTTTGTAAAGGAACTGCCCGACGTAAACTATTATGTGGTGACAAACGGCGTGGCGATAGCGCTTGAGCTTTCACGGCGCAGTATGCCCAGCGTGACGCTTGTGGGCGGCCTGCTGTCGGGCAATAACCTCGCCACAAGCGGCCCTACCTCAAAGATGTATTTTGAAAACATCAACATCGACACCGCATTTCTTGCCGCCACGGCGTTCAATGAGGAGCACGGCTTTTCCTGCGGCAGCCACACCGAGAGCGAACTCAAAAAGCTTGCCATCGGCAAGGCCAAGCGGCGCATAATGCTCATAGATTCCACAAAGATAGGCAAGAGTATGCCATATACATTTGCACGTTTGAGCGATATAGACGTAATAATCTCTGACGGCGGTTTTCCCGACAGCTACCGCAAGGTATGCGAGGACGCAGGAATAAGCGTGATATAGGTATAGTCAATAATTTTAACTTAATTGACTTTATTTGCGCAAGTTATCAGTTCAAAGCAGGCAAAACAGGCGCTGCCTCAGCGCATAATTGCTGCCTTACAAGTGCGCGGGGGGAAGCCTGCAGATTCGCGGCGTTTCCGCTCCAAGTTTCAGGGAGTTTACATAATGCAAAAACGGTTTATAATGACCATGAGACATACAACCGCCCGGCGCAGGCGCAGCGAGCGCATACGTTACAGGGCGGAAATGCTGCCCGCGGCAGAGCTTATTGCCAACGGCTGGGATAATTATAATACGGACAACAAAAAGGAGAGCAACATGAAAACAAAGGC
>CAZPMG010000013.1:19695-22511 GCA_964587785.1 uncultured Clostridia bacterium | reverse complement strand
CCGCGGGCAGCCGCTTTACAATACAGCCCGCGCTCAACTACAAGGGCTCGCTTGCCGCGCCAGGCTATTCCTATCCGCACATCGGCGGCAGCGCGACATATGTTATAATTCCCAACGAGGTGATGGAGCTTGACTGCCTGTTAACATACAACGGCGATAGCTACTTTAGTTGTTCGCTTGCAGAGCCCATGAGCTGCATAGCGGGCGCTTTCCACGCAAACTACCACACCACAAACGGCGTGTATGAGCACAAGATGGGCATTGTAAAGGGTGGCAAGACGGCAATCCTTGCGGGCGTAGGCCCCATGGGGCTGGGCGCAATCGACTATGCGTTAAACTGCGAAAGACGCCCCGGCCTTTTGGTTGTCACCGACATTGACGAGGCAAGGCTTGCGCGCGCAGCAACTATATTCACGGTGGAATTTGCAAAGTCACGCGGCGTAGAGCTGCACTATGTAAACACCTCTCAGGGCGATGCGGTGGAAAAGCTTATGGCGCTTTCCGGCGGCACGGGCTACAACGACGTCTTTGTATTCGCTCCGGTTAAGCCCTTAGTCGAGCAGGGCGACAAGATTCTGGCGTTTGACGGCTGCCTGAACTTCTTTGCCGGCCCCACTTCTCCTGACTTTACGGCAAACTTCAACTTCTACAACGTGCACTATGCCTCCACTCACATCGTGGGCACCAGCGGCGGAAACACCGATGACCTGCGCGAATCTCTTGACATGATGGGCAAGGGCCTGCTGCGCCCCGAGGTAATGATTACGCACGTGGGCGGCATGGATTCTGTTATCGACACAGTGCTCAACCTGCCCAACATAAAGGGCGGCAAAAAGCTTGTATACACCGGCATTGACCTTCCCATGACGGCAATAGAGGACTTTGCCGAGCTTGGAAAGTCCGACCCCTTGTTTGCCAAGCTTGCCGAGATATGCGACCGCCACTCAGGCCTTTGGAATTTGGAGGCGGAAAAGTATCTGCTCGGCGCAAAAGGCGCGCAATAAGCTTTACAAGCGGTATGCAAAAAACGCTGCTTAATTAAAAAAGCTGCGTCCGCGGTTTTACTTTTTCAGTCATATAATGTATAATTGAATAATAAAATCAATGTGCAGAAAGCTTTTTTCTGCACATTGTCTTAGGGCGTGTTAAATTGAAACCGATATATGATTAACCCGCCCGGTCAAAGCCGGCAGTTTCATGCCGCACGGCTGACCTAATGGAGGAACAATGAAAGTTTACAACACCCTCACCCGCCGCAAGGAGCAGTTTGCCCCGCTCAGTCCTGACGCCGTGCGCATCTATTCATGCGGCCCGACGGTGTACAATTATGCGCACATAGGCAACCTACGCACCTATGTTTTTTCCGACCTGCTGCGCCGCGTGCTCAGCTACAGCGGCTATAAGCTCAAGGGCGTGATGAACATTACCGACGTAGGGCATCTGCTCTCCGACGCCGACGAGGGCGAGGACAAGATGGTAAAGGCATCGCGCGAGCAGCGCAAGAGCCCGTACGAGATTGCCGAGTATTACACCGATGTATTCTTTAAAGATTTGCAAAAGCTAAACATTGAACGCCCGGAAATCGTGCCCAAGGCCACCGACCACATACCGGAAATGATTGAGTTTGTAGAGGAGCTTTTAAAGCGCGGTCACGCGTATGAGCTTGAGGACGGCATTTACTTTGACATATCCAGTTTTGCCGAATACGGAAAGCTCTCGGGTGCTGAGCTTGAGGAGCAGATTGCCGGCGCGCGCGTGGATGTAAACCTGGGCAAAAAGCACCCCGCCGACTTTGCGCTGTGGAAAAAGGCGGCAAAGGAACACATCATGCAGTGGCAGAGCCCGTGGGGCATGGGCTATCCCGGTTGGCACATCGAGTGCTCTGCCATGGGCAGAAAATATCTCGGCGACCAGTTTGATATCCACAGCGGCGGAGTTGACCACATTCCCATCCACCATGAGAACGAAATTGCCCAAAGCCAGGCGCTCACCGGCAAGATGCCTGCAAAATACTGGCTTCATGCTGAGTTTATGCAGGTGGACGGCGGCAAGATGAGCAAAAAGCTTGGCAATACCTACACGCTCACGCAGCTTCAAGAGAAAGGATTTGCCCCGCTTGCATTCAGATATTTTTGTCTTAACACGCATTACCGCAAGAAGCTAAACTTTACCTTTGAGGCGCTTGATGCCGCAAATACCGCTTACCAAAGGCTGCTTGCTCAGGTGTGGCGGCACAAGTCCGCGGACGGTGCCGAAACCGCAGACAGCGCCGCGCTGAATGCATATCTTGAGGAGTTTGAGCGCGCAATATCCGACGACCTCAACATACCCCTTGCGCTGGGCGTGCTGTGGCAGCTTGCCAAAGAGGAGAAATCCCGCGCGGTATACGAACTGATACTCAAGATGGACACCGTGTTCGGCCTGTCGCTGGAAACCGCAGCCGCACCCGCAGAGCAGCCGTCAGAGCAGCAAGCTCCCGACGAGGTAAAGCAGCTTGCCGAGCAGCGCCTTGCCGCCAGAAAGGCAAAGGACTATGCCGGCGCGGACAGCCTGCGCGCGCAGATTGAAGCGCTTGGTTATCAGGTAAAAGATACCCCTGCAGGCTACGAGCTTACGCCTGTAAAATAGTTTTTGCTTGCAAATGCCGTATAAAGTTATGCCTTTAAATTGCGCCATAACGCTTAAAGCTTGCGCGGAAATCGATTTTGACATCTTCGCAAACCATAAATAACTATTAATGCCATAGCGCGCCCGCAAGTATGCGGGCGCGCTATGGCATTTGCCGTCAAAGCTTGCAGTATCAGCCATATTTGAAA
>CAZPMG010000013.1:0-19595 GCA_964587785.1 uncultured Clostridia bacterium | reverse complement strand
CCGCAGGCAATTTTACTGCCGGAGTCTCCCGAGGGCTGGGTTTTAAAGTCGTCGGGGTGGCTGTGCACGATTACCGTTCTGCCCATTATTTCCTCTATGTCAAACCGCGAAGTGAATACCGCGCTCCAGGCAAAGCCGTAATTTCCCAGCAGCGGCGGAAGATCTCCGGCATGGCAGGGATGCGGCAGGCCCGACGGGTTGTAATGCGCAAGCGCGTCCGCAAAGGCATCTTCCTGATTGCCTTGGCACTTGCCGCCCTCATGTATATGGTACGCAAATATCGATGGACAGGCCGTGGAGTGAGGCAGTCCGTATACCTCGGTGTAAACCAGCACGCCGCCTCGCACGCTGAAAAACTCCGCTATGCCGCGTATGCTTTTATACTGTTCGCTTCCGGCTATGTAGGCAACGGCTTGCGGCCTCTTATACATCAGGGTACTCAAAAAATTATTGTTCATATCCCACCCCCAAGGCATTATATGCACGCCGGCAGCGCAGAGGTTCGCGGCATAAAATCAGCGGCGTATGAAGAGAAAAATAAACAAATTATATTGTCTATGTATTTTATATAGACAAGTTTGGCGGGTGCGTCATGCTGCTTAAGTCACAGTTTAAAGCTTTCCGCAGCCCTTTAAATATCGTTTTAAATCCTTTAAATAATCGAGAACAGGCGAGGTTCCCGGCGCAAGTGTGTGCGTATAGGTGTCCGCGGTCATCTTGATGTCAGTATGTCCCGCCCATTCCTGTACTGCGGACTGCGCAATATTGATGTGGTTACATACGCTGACAAACGTATGCCTGCAGCTGTGGCGCGACAGGTCAAGCCCAAGCTTTGTAAAAAGCCTGCAAAAATAACTGCGGCTACCGTCCTCTGAAATGTCAGGGAACAGCAGCCCGCCCTTAGGCGTCAGGCCCTCCAGCAGGCAGGGCAAAAACGGCACCGACCGCCGGTGCTTTTTTGTCTTGGTGTCAGGCATACGAATGTGTATAAGCCTGTTTTTGCTGTCTATATGCCTTGTCTTTATAGAAAGCGCCTCGCATGACCTCATTCCCGTACAGCAGCAAAAGAAAAAGAACCCCAAATATTTGGCGTCGTCTATGCTCTTTAATATCAGGCGTTGCTCTTTAAAAGTTATGGCGCGGCAGCCCTCGCCCTGCAGGCAATCGCCGCTGTCCAAATCTGCACACACGGCCGCGCGTTTTGCCGCGCGGCCGTACAAATTGCCGGTTTTTGCTAAGTCCGGTTTTTTTTCAATGCTTTTTTTCTGCGTGCGCATGACAGTGTTAGTTTACTCATGCGCCTTTATTTTATACCAAGAGCAAAAATTCCTGTTTACAAGGGTATTGTTGCGGGTGCCGTCAAGGTTAAAACCTCACAGCTCTGCGGAACGCGCACGCTAAGCGCGCATGTAAAGAAACTTGCTTCTTTGGTTTAATCCCTTTTATAACTGAAAACGGATAGTGTGCGCTGCAAATGCTTACACTTTAAGTGCCTCTGCGTAATTGCCGGAGTTAACAAATGCCGTCTGCCGCCGCTTATATAATCTGAAGTTTTATGGGTATAAAAATCTCCTGCGGAGGGGATGGGTGCCTTGTCTGGGAGAGCAGCTCCTCGCACGCTGCGGTGCCTATGCTGAAGCCGTCCTGCACTATGGTGGGAACAGACGCCGACAGATAGTCCGACAAAAAGGAATTGTCGGTGTCTATCAGCACAAGCGTCACGTCCTTCGGTATTGACCGCCCCAGCCGCTTGAGCGCCAGCACGGGGTTGTAGCCGATTTCGCCGCTGCTCACTATTATGCCGGTTATCTCAGGATGCTTGGTAAAATAGTTTTCGTAATATTCGATTTTGTCCTGCGCGGGATAGGAGGGCAGATAAAACTTTTCCGTTCCGGCAAGCTGCAGCAGCGCCTCACGGTAGCCGCGGCGCCGGTCAAGCACGGGCTTGGGGCGCCTTGTGGTGTTGGATATCAGCGCAATCTGGCTGTGACCGCCGTCGATTAAATACTTAGCCGCGGTGTAACCTATCCTGCGGTGGTCGCTGGACACGCAGCTGAACGTGCCCTGCGTCTTTGCCGGCCTGTCGATAAAGACAAGCGGAATGTGCGGATAAAGCTTTTCAAACTCCACATAATTATCCGTCTCGGTGTCTATGGGCATTGCCAAAATACCCGTACAGCCAAGTTCCGCTGCGGTCTTGAGATGCTGCCGCTCAAGCGTAACCGAATGGCGGCTCATCAAGAGAATCAGCCTCAAGTTCATGTCTCGGCAAAAAGTGGTCACACCCTGCACGAGGTCGTCGGAAAAAGCGGTGACGGCGGACGGAAGTATAAACGCAATACGCTGCGGAACGGCGGCGCTGCCCGTAGGCAGTGATATAAACGTGCCCTTGCCGTGTATCTTGTATATCTTGTCTTCGCTCTTAAGCTCGTCTAACGCCTTGCGCACGGTAATGCGGCTGACCCCGAACTTGATGGCCAACTGGTTTTCCGACGGCAGCGCAGCCCCCGGCGCTCCGGCTGAAATCAAAGTATTGAGATGTGATTTAATTTTCTGATACAGCATAAGCGCGTCTTTTACTCCTTGACCGTCATAATACCAGTATAATTGCTGTTTTGAACAATGTCAAGAATTTAATATACAAGTTGTATAAGTTTTTATACCATTGGTATTGACAATTAAAATTTAATAGAGTTATAATTGAGAAAAGATATAAATTTAGAGTGTGCAAAGTAATCAAAGGTTTTGCACCGGGAGGATGCATGAAAAAAATATTGACAATCTTGTTTTGCTTAACGCTTATGATATTGCCGCTTGGAGCGTGCAACGGTTTTGACGATTATTGGGAAGACGAGGAACCCATTCCCGTGGGCGGCACAAATCTGGTTGTATGGGCGCACAATCCGCTGGTATACAACTATAAGACCATTCTTCGTTCAAACCCCGGTGATCCCGCGTCAAATCTGACAAAAAAGATAATTGACGACTTCAAGGAAGTCTATCCCGACGTGCGCGTTGACCTGAGCAACCACGGCTGGGCGCAGACGCTCAATACCAACATATTAATGGCGATGCAGAGCACCACGCCGGTGGACGTTCTGTACGGCGAAACGTATATACAGTCAAACATCAACAAGCAGTATCTTGCCGAGCTTGATACCGATTACTACACTCAGCGCATTCCCGCCACAACGCTCTCATATGCGCAGAGGGACGGCAAGACCTACGGTGTGCCGGTAATCACAGGTTCCTTTGCGCTGATTATAAACAAAGAGGTGCTTAAGGAGGCCGGCATACTCGACGCCGGCTATGCGCCCACAGCGCAGTGGGCGGCCAAGCAGCCGCTGGCGCCGCAGTATTTTGAGGATTTGCTGGAAATCTGCGAGGCGGTCAAGAGTTATTATACCGATAAGGGCGTAAACGACAAGGGCGGTATGCTGCTCACGGCCTCGCCGGACGACAGCCCCTGGCGCGCTCTGGCGGTCATGCGTGCGGCAGGCGGCGAATTTTTGAACGCAAACGGCGACTTCAATCTGGCCAGCCCGGAAAATCAAAAGGCATTTGCCATGTTGCGCAAGCTTGTAAAGACCTCACCGGTAAACAGCATTTATGATCTGGAAACCAACGACCAGTTTGCCCGTTTCAACAGGAACGAGGCGGCCTATCTTATAGACGGAATCGACCCAATTACCCGTTCGGTGGGTATGCCGTCGGAGGGCAAGATAGTAACTGCCGAGATTCCGGTGTTTAAGGGTATGGAAAAAAAGAGCAACCTGGTTGTGGGTACGGTGTATTACAGCGTTGCCCAGCGCTCGGAGAAAAAGGACATTGCGGAGGCGTTCATAAAGCACCTGCTGAAACCCGAGTATCAAAAGGAATATTTAAAGACGCAGCTCAGGATTCCCACGGTCACCGAGGTGCTTGAAAGCGCGGACATAACCGGTGCGCAGTACAGCTATCCCCTCATGCAAAACTTCCTCAAGCCGTTCCAAGACGAAAGCTATGACTTCCGCGGCGGAATACCTTCCTTTGACAAGAACACCGCCAACATTTGGGGAAAGTGGGAGGCCTTTATTATAAAGGTATATGAGGATACGGACACCCGCACGCTCGGACAGCTGTTATCCGATTACAGCAGCGAACTCAACATAGAAAAGGACAGCTAATGAACGCAAGCATAACAAAACCCGGTATGTACCGTTCAAAGAGGGCGGTGCGCGAGGCTGCGGCAGGGCTTGCCGTGGTGGTGCCCATATTTATATATACGCTGTTGTTTACGGTGGCGCCGCTTATAATGCTTGTGCGCTATTCTATGACTGACTACGGCGTATCCGCAACGCCTCAGTTTACCGGACTGGAAAATTTTATAACCATATTCCGCACGGAAAAATACTATTCAAACTTTTTGTCCACATTTGTAATCGCCGTGTTTGTCACAGGGCTTGGGCTTGTGCTCGGTTTTTTGCTGGGAGTGCTGCTCAATTCCATGGGCAAGGGAAAGGGGTTTACGCGCACACTGTGGTATATACCCGGCCTGATATCCATGGCGATAATCAGCCAGTTCATCAACTTTATGATAGCGCCTGCGGGCGCTCTCAACCGGTTGCTCGAAAGCATGGGCAGCGACCCCGTCCTATGGACAAGGTCTGTGTTCTGGATGTATTTCTTTATCATCGGAACGGTGGTATGGAGGGGACTCGGCGGAACGGCCATATTGTTTATTGCCGGACTCAACAGCATTGACCCAGTGATATACGAGGCCGCGCGCATAGACGGCGCGGGGCGGGTAAGAACGCTCTTTGCCATAACGCTGCCGCTGATACGCCCCATGCTCGGCTTCATATTGATTACCGGTTTTATCAACGCGATGGGCATATTCGAGCCGGTGATGCTGATAAGCCGGGGCGGCCCGGATTCGGCGACAAAGGTAATATTGTACGCAATTTACGACGACGCGTTTGCAAACAGCAAATTCGGCCTGTCCTGTGCGCTGTCGCTTATTGTGACGGCTGTAACCATGCTGCTCAGCCTTGTAAACATTGCAATTTCCGACAAGAGCATATTCAAAGAGGAGGCGGCGGCATGAAAGGGGCGGCGGTATCCGGCGGTTTTCTCCAAAGAGCGCGCAATAACATTGTCAGGGTTTTCAAGTACCGCAAGGTAAGGATGCTCAATTCCTTTATGCTTATCGTACTTGGCTTTGCAAGCATATATCCGCTGTATTATGCCTTGCTTGCTTCGCTCAGCACGCCGGCAGAGCTGAGTATGTCGCTGCTGCTGCCCATACCCGGGCAGCCGTTTGCCAGCCTGTCCAACTATGCGCTGGTGTTTAGACAGGCGGGGCTTATACGCTCGCTGATAATAACCATGCTGCGCATAGCCTGCAACTTTGCCGTTGTGGTGCTGGTGTCGGTGTTCGGCGGCTTTGCCTTTGCGCGCATGAACTTTCCGTTTAAGCGGTTCTTCTTTCTGTTTCTGCTCTCGACTATGATGGTGCCGGGCGTGGCGATGATGATACCAAATTATATCTGGTACAACAAGTTTCCGCTGCTGGGCGGCAACAACTTGCTGGGAGAAGGCGGCACGGGGTTGGTAAACAACCTCAGTATTTATTTTGTTACCGGCTGGGTAAACGTATACAACATATTCCTGTTCCGCCAGGCATTTACCGGCTTCGGCAAGGAGCTGATTGAGAGCGCGCGCGTGGACGGCTGCGGCTTTTTGCGCACCATGTTCTTTATCTGCATACCGCTTGTCAAGCCTCTTATTATCGTGCTTCTCATCAATATCTCCGTGGGGATATGGGGCGACTATATGACAAACATAGTGTTCCTGCGCACGCCCGAGACCTCGCGCTGGCACACCATAGGCAGCAAGACAATTGAACTTGCCAACTATTATTCCGACAAAAACCGTGTCGGCGGCGCGGATTATCCAAAGGCTTACGCCATAATGATGGTTGCGATGCTGCCGCCCATACTGCTGTTTTCACTTTTGCAGCGGCAATTTGTGGAAGGACTTACATCGGGCGCAGTAAAGGGCTGATCCCGCTGCTCAGGAGGAGAATAATGAAATCGTTTTTACGCATCTTTTTGGCGCTTTGCCTTGGAGGCACTTTTATGCTGACATCACTTTCAGCCTGCACAAACGACAGGCTCTATGATATTGACAAAAATAACACCGTGCTGACCGTTGCCGCCGCTGATTTTGTGAGCAGCACGCACAGAGTGCACGAGCGCGCCTACATGGACAGTGCCTACACCGCGCTCTGCCTTGATGCCGACGTGGAAAACAGCGAGGGTTACCTTGCCCAGACAATAGGCTATTATCTTGACGAGGGAACATACCGCTTTACCGCGCGTGCCCGCGTATCGCTGGGCAACGGCAGCGACCCCGTGGTAGAGTTGCACGTGCTTGACCGCAGCGGCAGGGTTGCCGCCGCGCTGCAGATAAACGGCCCTACGCGCAAGTCTGTGTTTGTGGACTATGCGCTAAATGTAACGCTGCCCAAGGATTATTACCGCTTTGCGCTGTATACCAACGGCAGAAACGCTGTGGAGATGGAGCAGCTTGTAATAGAGTCAATAAGCCCGGATACCGCGCGCGCAATCACTGCCGGCAGCATATTAAAAGAGGACGCGCAGGACTTGGCAATTGAGTTTGACGACAGCAAACTCTACTATCTTGACCTGCTGTCCATGGTGCAGCAGTACGATGATTTCCGCATACATCAGGAGATAATGACCACGGTGGTGGCGCTTCAGGGGCTGGTCAACCGCGACAAGCCCAGGCTGTTCATACGCTTTTTGGACGACGTTTCTCACAACCAGGCGGGCGAGCAGGACTTGTTTTGGCTGGATTACCTGTCTGAAACCAAAAACTTTTTGCCCAAGGAGGAGGGCAGGGTAACCGTCAAGTCTGTGGGCACGCTGCTCCGCATATTCCGCAGTTTTTACAACGGGCTTGCGGTGTGGGACAACGCGGTGCCCGCCACATACAACGTAGCGTTTACCGACTGCGGCGTAAACTCAAACATTCCCGTGCGCTATTCCTCTGAATTAGACTCTTTCTACCGCTACATGACGCAGGTGCTCAAGCTGCCCGTAAAGCTTGACCTTTACAACAAGTTTGACGGAAAATCCGGCAGCAGGATATGGGGCACGGACCTTCAGTCCACCGGCTCAAAGAAAAACGACGCCTACCGCTGGGCGATAGAGCAGTATCTTCGCACCGCGGACGAATCACAGCAGACCAACCCCCATGTGCTCAGCAAATACCTCGACGGCTGGGTGGGCAACAACGGCGTCACCCCCAACGTGTATTACGGCGAAACAGGGCAGCTTGTAGTGGGCGCGGGCGGAGTTCCGCACTGGAACGAGCGTTATAAGCACACCGACATAGTCAACCTTGATTATTTTGTGGCAAAGAAAGCGTTTTTCTTTGACCTGTCTCCCACGGGCGAGCCGCCCATTGACGACCCCAACCAAAGCGAGGGGCTTGACGGCGAGACCTTTGAGCTTATTCTTTTGGAAAACAACAAGCGCGCCGGCGACACCGTGGTGCAGGTCGGCGGGTTTACCAGCTGGCAGCTGAAATATTCAGACACAAGCACCCCGGGCGCCATAGGCGGTGGCTCGCTTGAGGCTGTGCTCTCCGTGCTGCTCACGCGCTACAACGCCGCAATGCAGGCGGACGCGCACTCCATCTCAGGCATGAGCAACGCGTCGGTATACACGCTGCTTCCCGCTAAGCAGCAATACTCACAAAAGACGGTTGTCGATGCCATGAAGGCAAAGGCAGACAGCGCCGTACTTGAGAACAAAAACTATATACTTACCTATCAGGGCGACTATGACGGGGCGGCGTGGATAAACCGCGTAATTCCTGCCATGTTCAACGACCCCAAGAGAGGGGACGCGCCGCTGATGTGGCCCATTGTCGCCATAAACGAGGAGAGGGTCAAGCACGTCTATGAGTATATGTATGAAAACGCCACGGCAAACGACGTGTTCGTGGGCGGAAACAACGGCTACGGCTACAGCTATCTGGATGTATATTTGACCACCGACCGCACGGGCATAAACGGCGACCTCGACAGCTATTTCCGCCGCACGGCAGAGATGTATCAAAAATACGACCTCGACGTAAACGGCATGTACTTCGGCGGGTGGGACGCAAGCAGCGCGCAGACTCACGTATGGCAGTCTATTTACGCCAAATACGCCGAGATAGCGCCCTACGGCGTGTCCATGAGCAGAGGCAGGCGCATATCCTCGCAGCAAGATTACTTCTTTAACAATGCAATATTTATGGGCCGTGACCCGATAGACAACACCAACAACGTCATACAGTGCGGCAACCAAGGCGTGCTGATAGAGGGCGAAGCCGAGCACCAAGTGGATATATTCTCCAACACTATAAATGTAACCGCGGAAAAGCGCCCGCACTTTACGCTCATACGCCCCATACTCGCAACGCCCACGCAGGTTGTAGACGCCATAGCCGAGTTAAACACGCGCTATCCGCATTACAATTACGAGATTGTCGACCCGTATACTTTCTTTAAGCTTTACAAAGAGTTTTGCGACCGCACGCTTGCCGGCGAATATTAAGATGCACAGAAAAAGGTGGATAAAATGATACAGACAAAAATCAATAATAAAATTGTGCGCAAGCTGCTCTGTGCCGCGGCATTATTGCTGTGCGCAGCGTTGATGCTGCCGGCGGCGGGTGCGCACTTTGCGCCCCCCGCGCAGGCGGAGGAGTTCAAGGAGTTAGTCATTGCTGGCGACACGCTTGCCCCGGGCAATCACTCCTATCAGCGCCGCGCCGAGGTAAGCTATGTGCCGGGCGGCAAGTCCTTTGAGTTAAACCACAACAACCGCGAGTTTGTGCTGCTGCCCGCTCAGCCTTGGGACGTAAGCAGCTTTGACAGCGACAAGCTTGCCATAACGCTGTGGGTGTTTATGCTCCGGCCGATAGGCTCTCTGCACGGCGACAACCAAATTGAAATCTCCAGCGTCACCTCCAGTGCGCACGATACAAACGAGTTTTCCTGGCCGGCCACGCATATATTTTTCAACCTTGATTACAAGGCCGGGCAATGGAACAAAATGCTGCTCAAAATTGAGCGCGACCAAGCGCCTAATGTGGATCTTTCCGAGCTGCGCTGGTTCAGGTTCTATTACACCAGCGACGTAAGCGGCATATTCCTTGCAGACATACGCATAGTGGAGACAGACAAAACTCACTCGCAGATACTTGAGACGCGCGCGCCGCTGTCTCCGATAGTAGACGAGGTAGAAGGCGTTCCGACCACCGGCAAAGAGGGCGTGTCCATGACATTGCCTCCGGCGACGGCGCGTGACGCAAACGGAAATGCAATAAGCCCGTCACTAATAAACATACGCACAACCGGCCCGGGCAACTATGACGTCAGGGGAAACACGGTAAACTTTTCCGCGGGCGAGGGCATATACACTGTCACATACACCGCGTTTGACAGCATAGGCGTGGGAGCGTCGCGCTCCTATACAATAGCGGCAGAGGGCAGCCTCACCGACAACCTTGCACCGGTAATTATGTTTTCCTCGGGATACATGACCGAGACAAAGCTCGGCGCTAACGTTGACTTTTCTGCCGGAGTAAGCATTACCGACAACAAGGGCAGGGACAATATACGTATAACCGCACAGGTAACAGACAGCAAGGGCCAAACTGTTGCCTCTTACAGCGGCAGGCTGGTAAACCTGACAAACCAGCTGCTGATTGCGCCGGCAACTCCGGGAGATTACACGGTTTCTTTCACGGCTACAGACGACAGCGGAAACTCGTCGTCTGCACAGCGGACGGTAGGCTCTTACTCCGATCCCAGCTCCTCAAACTATGTCACGCTGTTTGATTTTGAGGGCGGCGACTACAGCTTTTCACGCGGGGCGCAGTATCTTTCCGACGTGGTAAACGCCGCGCCCGAGGGCTCAGCTTACAGCCGCAGCCTTATGTTTGACTATCCCGGCGGCGCCGAAAATTTAAGCGACAACGCCACCTATTACCGCGGCTCGGTGGTCACCAACAACAACCTGCCGTCGTTTGACGCAGTTGACATTAAGTGGGCGGCCATAAGCATGTGGCTGTATATTGACAAAGAGTACGACAATGACAGCGCCTGGATGCCCTCAAACGGCGGCGGGTTTGGCAACCTCGGCATAGGATTTGCTCACAAGGCGGTGCTATACAACAGCCCGCGCCTTGAATACAATCTGAACGTCGTTGACTTAAATGTCGGCTGGAACAAAATCCTGTTCAAGCTGGGGCGCTCGTGGGACGACGGCATAGAGCCGGTTGACTATACCTCGCTCAGCACGATGTATATACACACCAACTTCGGCGCGCAAAGGCGTATACTCATTCATGATGTAAGATTGGTTGAGACCGATGAGTTTGAGCGCGGTTTGGCAAGAGAGGGCACAGTGGTAGAGCAGCGGCTGCCTGCGCCCGAGGTAACGCTAAAAACCGATAGCAGCGGCGACTATGCGTTTCCGGAAAAGGGATATCGTTATTCCGCGGTGCATCTGCCCGGCATCATAGCCACCGATGCGCATGGGCTTGTCAACAAGCTTACCCCCGGCCGCCTTATTACACGCGACTCACAGGGTCAGGTATATACGGGCAATGTCATATATCCTGAAAATATGGGAACCTGCACTGTGGAATATACCGTGACCGACATATACGGGCGCACCGAGGTTCTAAATCTTCAGTTTGAGGTGCTGGCCGAAAACCCCGTGCCGTATATCGAGGACGCCGACGCCTTTGAGGAGCGGTTGGCTGCGGGCAGATACCGCGGCGTTGCGTTTGCAGTTCCCCAGTTTTCGCCAAAGGACGACGGCGGCGAGCAGGTGTCCGTGCAGCTGTATTTAATATCGCCCGACGGGCACACGGCGCAAGTTGAGGGCGGCACAATAACCCCCCGTATGTCGGGCATAAACCGCCTTAAGGTTGTGCTTACGGACGAGGCAGGGCAAAAGGCTATAGAGTTCTATGAGTTCAACGTGTTTTACGAGGTAAAGTCGGTGACGGCGTTCTATAACCCAAGCAAGTTTGTGCCGCATATCTTAATAGCCGGCGGCGTCGTGCTGATTGCCGGAGCAGCGGCGGCAGTGCTCATAATCAGGAAGAGAAAAGTAAAGGCAAATAGCCAAGCGGACAGTTAAAACCGCAGGGCAGGTAATGCAAAAAAATAATAGGCGGCGCGCGCGGCGGCCGGGCAAACAGCAAAATGCAAGCTGTCCGTGTGTGTGCCTAATATAATAAATATATTTAAGGAGAAAATGTATGAAGAAATCACTTTTATGCGCTATGTTAATGCTGGCTTTGACAGCCGCATTATGCTTAGGTGGCGTAACATTGCAGCAGGACGTTCAGTCCGCCCAAGCGCAGCAGACAGCGCAAATAACATTGGTTGCAACGCGCGGCCAAGAGGCTAACATAACAAACGGAGTTGTGGGCGGCCAGCTTAACTTTGCATTTCAGACGTCCGCCTCCGCCGCCTCATTCGGTGAGCAGACGGGGCTTGACGACAAGGGCAACGCCGCCAACCTTGACGAACATAACGTAAACAAATATACCAGTCAAATTCTTGTAAACGACGTACCGCTCAGCAATCATAACAACGGTACAGTAGGATTGCACCGCAATTACGGAGCTTTTGCAGCAAACATGGTATACGGTGACGGCACCCCGGTTACAATTGACCAAAACAAGGTATGGTATCATTTGGGTATCAGTATTAGCGCCCATGCCGGCACAGTGGGCCTTAAGCTTGACGGCACAGACGTTATAACCGTAAAGGCAGGGCTTCCAGTGAGTGCGGACGGCAGCGTTGTGCTCGACAAGGACTACCGCTTTGCCGTCACTTTCTCTGACATCGAGCCGGTTACGCGCATATTCACGCTTGCGGCAGATGAAACCTTTACAACTGATACAGTAGTAGACGTACGCGGATTACCCTCTGGCAAAGTTTCGCTCCCTGCGGACGAGAACCACCAGCTGCCCGCAAGCATTGAGCTTTACACGGCAAACAGAACCAAAATTTCTGTGCCTGCAAGCTATGCATGGCAGTATCATCCCACTGTTGAGGATAACGTGGCAAATGCCATAACTGCCGATGTCTCCGCATACACATTCCGCACCGGACTTTCCGTCCCCGCGGCGATAATGTTCAACATAACCGTGGGTATGGATTCTTCGCTGGAGTTTGTGGGTGATGCTGTGCTTCATCTGCACAACTTAGCCGGCAACAACGCCGTTGCATTTGAAATTGAAGTACGGTTCAACGTCGAGGCTACGGTGACAACCCAGTCAAACAGCGGCGGCACCATCAGTGCAGTTGCCGATTCGGTCAAAAACATACTCATAAACGGAGTTTCTCTCGAACAGATCAGGGCAAAGACAGCGGTAGACTATATCCGTCATGAAAACTTCCAAATTGACTGGCGCCCCAACACACCCAACGAAACCGCACGCACATTGCACATAGTAATACCCAGCAACCTCTATGCAATCCAAGGCGTGGGCATAAAGGGCGACGGCACAGATACCGTAACATTCCCCAAAGGCGGCTCGTCAAACGGCTTCTATATTCCGGAAGAGGTCTGCTTCGCCGAGGCTAAGACGCTTACGCTTTCAGCAAAAACAGCCACGGCCGTGATAACCGAGGCTGCGGCAAGAGATGAGCTTGACCTTACCCCCAACGGATATTTCGGATTGGGCGTAAAGTTTGACGTACCGGCATTAGGTTCAAAAACCAGTGTAGAGCCGCAGGCGGCGTACGGCGACAATATACTGATAAACGGCAAGACGGTAACCTATATAAATGCAAACCTGACATCCGACCAAGGCTTAAAGGCAAACGTACACCTTGGCTACCAGCCCTTTATCGGCGGCACTGCATTTCAGACTGACACCGACCTCAATAAGCTGTTTTTCCACATAGGTATCGGTAAGGACGTTATGGTTGCCGGTCAGCGTCTGTTCAAGGGCGACGGCACGGATATAATTGTAATAAAGCAAGATTTTCCCACCATACTTGACTTCAAGCTTGACAAAAACTATGTATACCGCATAAAGAGCTTTGCTCTGCCCAAGGAAGACCGCGGCGTAGAGCTTTTAGAGGGCAACTATATCGTGGCTATAAACAGGCTTGACGGGGTAAGCGATTCAGTAGTAAGGTTCGGAGACGACCACAGCTTTACCGCCGCAGGCACAGGCATTGACGTGTTCGGCGAAGAAGTTGACATGACGGTGACATACAACTGGACGGCTGCGGATGACTTTTTTGAGGAGATAATTGCAACCTTTGCCGCGCCCGCCGGCTACAACGTGCTTACGGGAATGTCGCTCAACCAGTATTATGATGTGAGCGTGCAGGATTATATTGTCAGCTTCGGCGAGATAGCCGACGCGGCGGAAATCAAGGTGGGCGAAGACCATGCGCTTGCTACCGAGGTAACCGCAACGCTTGCAAGCGGTGCAACGAAAACCTGTGCAATATCTTGGAGCTGGACAACGGCGAACGAGGCAGGCGATATTCAAGTGACAGGCACAATCAATACCGCAGGCTCTCCGCTTAATGAAGGGCTTGCAGGCACAGTCACCAAGACAGTAAAGGTAAACCCCCAACCCACAGAGGACGGCGGCTGTTTCGGCTCAACCACCGCAAGCGTGCTGTGGCTGATTGCCGCCGGCGCAGCGATAATGCTGCTCAGCATGAAAAAGCGTTCAAGCATTGAGCGTTAACTTTGGAATAATAACAGATGAAAACGGCAGCGATCATTGAGCGGCCAAAGGCAAACGGACGGCAAATACCGTCCGTTTTGCTTTAATTTTAACATATTAGGTATTGACGAAATATGCGGTATAATATATAATTGATACCATGGTGAGTTTTGTCAACAACATAGAGGGTGCAGACCTTGCAAAGGCAGCTCTTGCAAATGTGGACGGCCTTTCCTATCACGGCTTTAAAGCTCTGCTTCGCAAGCGGGATATAAAGGTCAACGGCGCAAGGGTGTCGGCAAACCGCAAGCTAAACGCAGGTGATACCGTAGAGGTGTTTTTTCGGGCAAAAAAGCCCCGCTGCAGTGCAGAAATCTTGTATGAGGACGAAAACATCTTGGCGGCCGTAAAGCCGGCAAAGTGCGCAAGCGTGGGCGAAAACTCACTTTCTGCCGCACTTGCTGAGCAATACGGCGAGACGGTGCAGCCCTGCCACAGACTGGATACCAACACCGCGGGAATCATAATATTTTCCAAGCACGCTCAGGCACATGAGGCTGTTCTGTATGCCTTCAAGCACAGGCAGGTCAAAAAGCTTTACAAATGCTTGGTATGGGGCGTACCCGCGCCTGAGAGCGCAGTGCTTGACGCATACCTGTTTAAGGACAGCGCCAAATCGCAGGTGTTTATACGCATGGATTTTGCGCCCGGCTGCCTGCCCGTGCGCACTGCGTACAGGGTGCTGCAGCGCCGTGAGGACGGCAGCGCACTGCTTGAGGTCGAGCCGGTTACCGGCAGAACGCACCAGATAAGGGCGCACCTATCGCACATTGGGCATCCCGTAATCGGCGACGGAAAATACGGCAGCAACTCAATAAATAAAAAGTTTCCGCACAAGTTTCAGGCGCTTGAGGCCTGCAAGCTGGAATTTTGTTTGCCATCCGGCGGCAAATTTTCATATCTTAATAATATCAAGCTGGAAACGGATTGCAGTTTTTTGAATACAGTCAATTAAGATCTGCTTTTCCACAGATTCGTATGGATATTTAGTGACAAACGGCATAAATGCGCGCGGCCTAAAGCTTGCGCAAAGTGCGAGTAGTTTGTAACATTTTAGACCAAATGAATTTTAAATAGATTTGTTTAAGTGCAAGGAGCTGCCACCTGCATGATTATTGATCACTATCTTCGGACAACCCCAAACCCACTGCCGGCTGCGGCCGCCTTTTTGTCTTTCGGACAGATTATTGTGTCAGCGGGCAGCTCTGCCAAAAACAGCATAGGCGCTCCGGCCCTGCTTGCTGCGGGCACGGCGGGCGGCATTCCCGTGGCAGTAATAGTAACGCTGCTTGCGGTGGGGCTTATCTATTGCTGGGCGCGCGCGGAGATGCTGCAAAAGGTCGCCTATTATGACGAGCTTACAGGCCTTCTCGGCTGGTGGCGCTTTGAGTATCTTGCGCAAAAGCTCTTTCGTAAAAATCCGTGCGGCTATGCCTTGGTGACGGCGGACATAGACGGTTTTCGCACATTAAACGGCATTTACGGCAAAAAACAGGGCGACGAGCTTTTAAAGGCCATAGCAAAGTCGCTGACTAAGCAGCTTGAACGCGGCGAGCTTGTCTGCCGGATCCAGTCGGATAACTTTGCCTTTGTGCTAAGATACCGCGACAAGGACGGGCTTGCAGCGCGCATAAACGACATTGCGGTTATTTTAAAGGGCCTCAAGTGCTGCGACTTTTCATACAATATGTACTTTGGCATATGTACGGATCCCGAGGAAAAGGACACAATAATTGATTTGCGGCTCAAGGCCGAGCTTGCCATGCTCTCGATAAAGGGCAGCACACAGGTAACCCATGGGTTCTACTGTGAAAAACTGCGCCAGCGTCTGCTTGCCGAACGCGCGATAGAAAACTTTGCGCTAAGCGCGCTGTCCAACAACGAGTTTGAGGTCTATTTTCAGCCGCAATACGACATCGTCTCAAACAAAATAATCGGCGCAGAGGCTCTGTCACGCTGGCGTCAGCAGGACGGCGGATTGCTCATGCCGGGCAGCTATACGAGGGTGTTTGAGCGCAACGGCTTTATTTTGCAGCTGGACAGGTATATGATACGCAAGGCCTGCGAGCTTCTTAAAAGCTGGATGGAGGAAGGGCTTGACATAGTGCCTATATCCGTAAACCTCTCAAGGCTGCACATATTTAATCCTAAATTTTGTCAAAGCGCGGCGAACATTGCCGACAGATACAAAATTCCGCGCTCCATGCTGGTTTTTGAGCTTACTGAGGGCGTGTTCTTAGAAAACACCGGCCGCCTGATGGAGTTTGTGGCGGAGCTGCGTAGCAACGGCTTTTGCGTGAGCATAGACGATTTCGGCGCGGGATACTCCACGCTGGGTCTTGTGTCGCAGCTTACCGCAGACATATTAAAGATTGACAGAAACTTTTTTGGCCCCGGTGAAATAACTCCGCGCGCAAAGGTAATAATAAGAGAGATAATACACATGGCAACCCAGCTTGGAATGCGCATAATCGCCGAGGGGGTGGAAACCCGCAGCCAGGCGGAATTTCTGCTTGAAACGGGCTGCCGTATGGCGCAGGGCTTTTACTTTGCGCGCCCGATGACGGCGCAGTCATTTAAGCAGCTGCTGTCTGCAAAACCCGGCACCGCATCCAAATTGAGCGGTTGAGACGGAAAAGGCATTAGTACAGTAAAGCGAGGACAGAACGCCTACACGGAAAAACTATGAAAAACACTGACAACAACGATATAAATTTGCACACGATCTGCGGCAGCGTGCTGCCGCGTGATTTTTATCTTGCCCAAACGTTAGACGTTGCAAAGTCGCTCTTAGGCTGCATACTTGCGGTGGCTGAGGACGCGCAAGTATTAAAGAGCGCATTGGCTGAGGACGGCCGCATTTGCCTTGGCGGCGGCGGATTTAAAGCCGGGCGCATAGTGGAGACCGAGGCATACCTTGGTTTTTCGGACAGCGCCGCGCACAGCTACAACAAAAAACCCGGCGGAAGGTCAAACGCAATGTTCGGCGAGTGCGGGCACGCATATGTGTATTTGATATACGGAATGTATCATTGCTTTAATACGGTGACGCAGCCGCGCGGCGTGCCTGAGGGCGTGCTGATAAGGGCGCTTGAACCGCTCGCGGGCGAACATTTCAAAAGCTATTCCGGCCCGGGAAAGCTTTGCAGGCAGATGGGCATATCGCGCTCGGATTACGCCACAGACCTGACCGGCTCAGGCAGGATAGCCATAGTAAAGCCTGACGATTTTAGTGCGCCGAAAATAGGCGTCTCGCACAGGATAGGCGTGGAAAACAGCGGCGAGGGCGCGGTGCTGCCCTACCGGTTTTTTGATTCCGGCAGCAAAAGTGTATCGCGTATGCGCAAGGTGCAGTCGCAGGAGCAATGACATCAGGGGGCAATACGTGTATACTTGCCTATGATTTATTCAAAAACTAAATTTATAGCGTTAATTCAATCAAATGCTTAATATTGAATTGCGCACCGTAATACAAGATTCCCACTGCGAGCACGCACTCGCTGCGGGAATTTTGTTTTTATGCAGCAATAACTTAAAGCTTCCAAATTGAATATATATGAATGGCCGCTATATATGTCAATTAATTTTTATTATTACCGCATTTACGGCGTCTATTTGATTCCCGCAGGCAGTAAGCATTGCCTGCCTCGGAGGTTTTTTTAGTTATGAAAGTTGTCATACTCGCCGGCGGTTTGGGCACGCGCATCGCGGCGGAATCGCATTTAAAGCCCAAGCCCATGATAGAAATTGGCGGCAAGCCCATACTCTGGCATATAATGAAAGGGTACGCCGCTCAGGGATTTACAGAGTTTATAATCTGCTGCGGCTACCGCGGCGAAGTAATCAAGAGATATTTTGCCGACTATTATCTGTATCACAGCGATGTAACGTTTGATTACAGCGACCAAAATGTGGCGGTCTATCATACAAACGCCGCCGAGCCTTGGCGGGTTACCGTGGCTGATACCGGCCTTAACACAATGACCGGCGGCCGCATAAAGCGCATTAAGCCGTATTTAAGCGGCGCGTTTATGCTCACTTACGGCGACGGAGTGTCCGATGTAGACCTTGGGCAGCTGCTCAAATTTCACCGCCGCTCAAAGGCCGCTGCCACAATTTCCGTTGTCCGTCCCGAGGGAAGATTCGGGGTCGCCGACATAGAGGATGACAAGGTGGTGGCTTTCAGGGAAAAGTCCGGCGGCGACGTGGGCTGGATAAACGGCGGTTTTATGGTGCTGGAACCCGAGGTTTTAGAGCTGATAGACGGCGATGCCTCGGTGTTTGAGCGCGGGCCGCTGGAGACGCTTGCCGCCCAAGGCCGGCTTGCGGCGTACAAGCACAGGGGGTTTTGGCAGTGCATGGACACCCAGCGCGACAAAGCGCTGCTTGACTCGGCCTGGGAAAGGGGGAATCCGCCGTGGAAAATTTGGAGCTAAAGGATTTTTACTGCAAAAAGCGCGTGCTGGTCACCGGCCACACCGGTTTTAAAGGCTCGTGGCTGTGCAGGATACTGCAAATTTTGGGCGCGGAGGTATACGGCTATGCGCTTGAACCTCAGGCGGAAAGCCTTTTTAATATCTGCGAATTAAAAAAGTCTGTGCGCTCGGTCATAGGCGACATACGCAACCGCACCGGGCTGCAAAATGTATTTTACAGCGCGCGCCCGGATATTGTGTTTCACCTTGCCGCTCAGCCGCTGGTAAAAGAGGGGTATCTTGATCCGGTAAAAACCTATGAGACCAACGTATTAGGCACGGTAAACGTGCTTGAATGTGCGCGCGTATGCGGCGTAAAATCCGTGCTCAACGTAACCACCGACAAGGTATACGCGCAGAGCGGCGGCACTTGGCCTTACCGCGAAACAGACCTGTTAGACGGATTTGACCCATATTCAAGCAGCAAGTCCTGCTCAGAACTTATAACCGCGTGCTACAGGCGCAGCTATTTTGACGGCGGCGGTGCGGCGGTGTCCACCGTGCGCGCGGGCAATGTAATAGGCGGCGGAGATTTTGCCGCAGACAGATTGCTGCCAGACTGCATACGCGCCGCCGCGGCAAACAGTCCGGCGGTGCTGCGCAACCCAGACGCTGTAAGGCCGTATCAACACGTGCTTGAGCCGCTTTTTGCATACCTTACGGTGGCAATGCGTCAATACGGCCGCCCGGAAAAATCCGGATGCTACAACGCCGGGCCGGGCGCGGACGGCTGCGTGAGCAACCGTGAGCTTGCGGATATATTCTGCAAATGCTGGGGTGAAGGCGCTCGCTGGCTGGCTTCCGGGAGCAAAGGCGGCTTTCACGAGGCTGAGGTGCTGCGGCTGGACAGCTCAAAGATTTTAAAAGAGCACGGCTGGAAACCAAATCTAAGCGTAAAAGATGCCGTAAAAATGACCGTATCATTTGCAAAGGCACATTGCGGCGGCAAAAACGCGCGCGCTGTAATGACCGGACAGATAAAGCGATATATAAAAAAGTATGTAGACGGAGGCGGGAAAATTGTTTGAAGATATGCCGGAAAGCCGCGCAAGGGAAATCTTGCTGGGGCTTGTAGAGGAATATTGGCAAAGGTTTCACGCACACGCGCCCAAGGACGGGCGCATTGACTATGCCGGCCGGGTTTACGACAGTGCGGAGATGCGGCTGCTCGCAGACAGCGCCTTAGACTTTTGGCTTACGTCCGGCAAATACACGCAGCTTTTTGAAACCGGCCTTGCAAAGTTTTTGGGCGCAAGATATTGCAGCTTTGTAAACTCCGGTTCA
>CAZPMG010000012.1:18273-30413 GCA_964587785.1 uncultured Clostridia bacterium | reverse complement strand
GTATAGAACATTTTATCGTTGTATCTGAGGCCGCCGTCCTGTGACATATACGCATAGTCGTCCGCCTTGAGCGCCCACAGATAATCGGACATATCGGAATCAGTGAAAGCAATGAAGCCGTTGGTGTAGTAACGATAATTCTTTGCGGGCTGCGCTTCTTCGCCGTGGGGTTTCATTACGGCTGTTTTGTTGATTGTCAGCTCGAGCAAATCAAAGTTAACGTCGTTGGTCTCAAACACCTTGGCTACAGGGCTATAGTTTGCAGCCTCGCCGAAACGCAGGTTTGACACATATAACGTGTGCGGGTTTTCAATGCCTCCATCATTTATGCGCATAGAGCTGAAGAAACCCAATTTATCAAAGTTGACCACCCAGCCCGACTCTGTGTTTTGGCAGTAATAGGACGAGCCGTCCGCTGCAGAAAGCGTTCTTAAGTCTACAGAAATAGTTTTCCATGCGCCGTGGGTAAAGCCCGAAAAATCGTTTACCGTACCCCAAGTGCCGCTTATGCCGTCATTCGGTCCGCCAAAGAAAAACTGCACCTGCCGGGTAATCTCGCTCTCTTCCTTGCCTTCAAACGCAGCGGGATCTTCCGGCAGCATTATGTCGACAAATATTGTATAAAGTCCGTTGTTGAGCGCCTGCAGTATTACATCTTTATCTATGGTAATCATTCTGCGGGAGTCGCTGACCGTTGCGTTGTTTGTAAAGAGATATGCGGGGCGTCCAAGAACCGTGCCGGGCTTTATCTCCGTACCCTCTCTTACAAACGCAAAGGTAGAGTTTACGCTTGTCTCGGGTATCCACTTGTCAATAAACTGGGCGGACGTTGCAGGGTCTGCAAAGACCTCCAGCTTTTCCTCTGCCACCACATAGAAAGTATGCTCTTTTACGATATCGGCCAGGCCCGCTTTTTTAACCGTGACTATATAGGTATAAACACCCTCGCCGTCAACAGCCGAAACCGTCTGTCCGTCTTTTTTAAGTGTATATTCAAACGCAAGCGTCTGATAGCTGCCCTCTGCGTGCACCGCTTGGGGCAGGTTAACCTGACTGCCGGCCGCAAAGAAATAGCTGTCTATGCCGTACTCGTCAAGACCGCCCTCAAATGCATACCGCGCCTCCAAGTCGTCAGTTACGGTAACCTTAAAAGTGTTGTAACCGCTGGAAAGTGCAATTTCCACCTCAAACTCACCGGTGCCGATTTCTTTGAGGA
Organism: uncultured Clostridia bacterium; assembly: GCA_964587785.1. GTDB lineage: Bacteria > Bacillota > Clostridia > Christensenellales > HGM11417 > CAZPMG01. Next base: position 29,197 of record CAZPMG010000012.1, on the reverse strand, counting down.
AATCGCCGTTTAAAAACACCTGGCTGTATCTGTCGTCATAATTTTCTGCGTCCAGCAGCTGGCCGTCATAGACAACATTTAACAAGCTCGCGCCGTGTTTTGCGATAAATGCGCCGGAAACGTCCGCAAGGTCCACTGATTTGTCGGCAAAAACCGGACGGTTAGCCTCGGTAACATTTACCTTGCGGCTAAAGTTTACCTCGTTGCCCGCAGGGTCAACCGCCTTGTACTCAACCGTTGACTGTCCGTAAACAATGCGTCCGAACTCATCCTTATGCGTCGAGGACAGCACAGTAACATCCAACCTTTTATCAAGGGAATCTATTACCGATATGCCCTTGTCAATCTGGGTAAATGCCTCCAGATAAGACAGCGAGATGTCGTTTGCGCCGTTGATCTCGGGCTGTGCGTAGACAAGCACGGGCACTGTCAGCGCAGAGCCGCCGGCGGTAAACTTTACTTCGTACTCGCCGCCGCTTTCAAAGTCGATGCCCGAGGTGTCAGCGCTGATTTTGCCTTCCTTGCCGCCCGGTGCGGTTGCAGTTACTCCGGCTAAGAAATCGTACTGCTCTAATTCTGAAAGCTTAAGCACGATCTGATCAGGTGCGGTTATCTCGTAGGCGGTTTTATCTGCGCAGCCGGAAATCATAATGCTTAGCGCAGCTAAAACCGTCAGAAATACAACCGCCAACAACCTTTTTTGTTTCATTGTTTTCCTCCCCATGCAGAGATTTTCTCTCTGCATATTATTTTAAAAAATTATATATTTTATCAAAAAAAGTCAGCAACATACCTGCGGACACGCGTTTCGTGCATCCGCTTTAAAGTCTGTTAATTATTTAATTTTTTGCGGGTTTATATCCTTAACCCGCACATTTGCCGCTGCTTTGCAGGGAAAGCAGCTTTTTATATTACTCCGTAGTTTAGCTTTAAGGTTGAGATGGGCACGGACTCACTGAACGTTTCCACTCCGGCAAACTCGCAGGTGTCAAAAAACAGCTTTGCAAAGTCGCGCCTCTCGGTAAGCTCCGCCATGGGGAAAAAGTTTACATAGTTGTTGAGCTTCATCCAAAGCGGCGTAACCTTTACGCCCGCAAGGCGTTTCAGGTATTTTTCCTTTAGTGCGGGCGTCAGGGAACTGCTCAGGATTGCTTCCTCGCCCCGCTCTATAATCTCTATGCCTTTTTCCACAAGCTGCAATGTTACGTAGGGATATTTGTTTAGCTTGTTAAACGTCCCTATTTGGTTGTCGGAGTTTTCCTTCATTATTATTGCATAGTGGCGGTCATAATAATCTATAAACTCGCTTACAAACGGGGCTGCCGTGTTGCCGTAATATCCGTTGAGATATTCCTGCTTGAGCAGCGAGACATCCTGGTCGGGATTCCACAAAAGCTTACTGTAAACATAGTGCTTCAAGTTGGACTGCCAGTTTGACAACGAATGATGTACGCTCTGCATAAGCACGTTCACCATGCCGTAATCTTTAAGTCCCTGCACGTTGTCATATGCTGATTGCAAAGAGGGAAAATAGCTTACATAGTCGGCATAGTCAGTGTCATATCCCCAGAACATAAATTGGTCGCATATTACCTTCCACTCTGCAAAAACAGCCTTTAGCTTGTTGTCTTGATTGTCGGAAAAATACGGGTAATACGAGTTTGAAAACTGGGCCATCCTTATCACAAGGTTAGGGCCTGCGACAACGGTCGGATGCAGGGGTACAATCCTGCCGTTTATTATCTCGGTGGGCGCAGCGCTTGTATATTCGTAGGCAAATGTCACTATCTTAATCTGTCTGCCCCTGTGCTCCTCTGGAACGTCCTCGCCTTCGTCAAGCCATTTTTGCACCTCATCCGCAAGCACGTTGCAAAATCTTATGAGCATACCGCTGCGCTTGAACATTCCTTCGTGCGCGGTGTTGCGGGCGCTGAGGTAAAAGATATTCCCGTCCTCTTGCTCAAAGGAAAAATACGTGGCGTGAGGCTTTCTCAGCACTTCCGCTTTCATGCCCTCGATTGCCGCCTTGAGCACGCTCTCTTCCATGCTCTCATCCAGCTTGCCGTCGTCGGTTATGCCGTTGGTAAGGTCTATGGTAGTCTCAAGTCTGCCTTCCGGATCATCCCAATACCACTCGGGATGCTTTGCCCTCCACTTTGACGCGGGCACATAGTGCGCCATGTTGTGAGTAGGCCTGATACCGGTAAAGTTGGTGGGGCCCCCGTATTTGTCCTCCTGCGTAATATACGGGCTGTTGGTACGGGTACGCGCTACGTATTGGTCGATAGCCCACTGCTCGTATACCTGCCCGTTTAGGTATGTCCTTGCGGAAAATGCAGGTACAGACTTTACGTTCATCTCATAGACGGGAACTTCTGAATGCTCGGGTATATAGGTTTCGTCATAGGTAAAAAAGCGCACATTCAAATATTTTTCCGCAAAATCGTATACCGCGTAAAGGAAACCGCGGTCGTTTGCGGCATCGGTTATTACAGTCTTGCCCTTGGTGGCTATTACAAACCCGTCAAGGTTTAATGAACTGTAATCGGTATTTAACTGCGCGGCAGTTCTCAAAGTTGTGCGTCCTACGGAAAAATGTGTATTGCTTTCGGAATAGGTTACGCTGCTGTCTCTTACTGTCTCCAGCGCCACGCCGGTGGACTGCTGCACAAGATGCGAGAGCTCGCCGGCGGCATAGAGCTCAGCCTCGGTGGGGTCTGCGGGTATAACAATTTTATAGTCGCTTTTGCCGTCTTTGACAAGGTAGGATACAATTTTGTCCATATTGATGTTCTCGTAAAAATTACTGTATTGTCTGGCTGGCAATTGTTGAGGGTTTTCAGGCTCGTCTTTACAATTTACCATTATAAACATTGTCGCAGCCAAGAGCGCAGTTATTATAGCTAATTTCTTTTTCATGCTGTTGACCTCCCCTATGCCACAAAAACCTTAAAATCTTTGGCGCTAACATTGCCCGCGGCATCGCGCGCATAGTATGTTATGATGTAATAACCCTGCCTGTCAAAGGTAAAAGTATCGCCGGGTTTCAGCAGCCAAAGGTTGGTCTTTGTGTCGGCTATCATTACATAAAAAGTTATCTCTTCCTTGGGCGTAATATTGTCAGAGAGCTCCGCGCCAAAAAGACTAATCGCAGTACCAAGCGCATACTCTTCCTTATAACTTCCGCCGACTGTAATCTCGGGCGGAATGCGGTCGTTTACAGTGATAAGGATTTCCTTTCTGTCCTTGCGGAGATTGTAGTCCTCAAAATAATATATTATCCTGTAAACTCCGTATTCTGAGAGAGTAAAGGTAATGTCCTTGTCTGCGTCTGTCAGCTCAACTGCGTTGTTTCCCGACGGGGCCTTGACCTCAACCTCTGTATAAGTACCGTACTGCAAAACGTCAAAGGACTTTGCCGAAGGCACCGTTATCTGCGTATCTATGCGGGCATATCCGTCACCCAACGGCCGGCTGAGCACAAGCTGCGGAACAGTGCGGTCGCCGTTTTGATAATAAAGCTTTGCAAAGCTCTGGTTGCCCATACGGGAAATATAATATGACGAGCCGCCCGTAACACCGCCAAAGCTGAACTCTATTTTAAAAGCTCCGCTCTTAAACCCGCTAAACTCGTTTCCGTCGTCGTAATAGGGCACTGCGGCAATCTGTATGCCTGTGGCGGTTATAAAACTTTTGAAAGTATCGGTGTATATAAGCTCAAAGGTGCTGCCCTGGGCGAATGTGCCTGAGAGCGCATGCTCCACCGTATAGCCGCCGCCGGCGTCTTTAAACCGCAGCAAGGTTTGTGTCGGCGCTTTGTAAAACCTCATGGATACGCTCGCCGAGCTGTCAAGGCTGTCAGTCATCTTTATCTGCAGGTAGGTGTAGTTGATATTGTTTTTATCTACCGAAAAAAGCAGCTGTGCATAGTCCGCGCCTATCGCGTTGGCAAAGCCCGTTTTGTTTTGCGCTGCGGACTGCGTGTAGACCTTGATGCCGTTGTCTTTTTCCCACGTGCCGTCGTCTATGGAAAGCTGTACGTTTTCCTCGGGCATAAAATAGCCGCGCAAATCACCGCTTGCAGCGGGGGTGAGCACCTTAACCGTATATTCTGACGATGTCTCAGAGGGGGCGCCCTCATCCGCTGTATATTTAATTTTAAAGCTGTCCGCATCCGGTACGGTTACGGTACGTTTTTGCGCATCGAGCAGTTCATAGCCGCTGCCCGTGTCCACATAGGTTTTGCGCTGCACTTCCCTTGATTTATTGCCGTAATCCACCGCGTCAAAATCGGGAACGGGCATTTTGCTGCCTCTCACCGCGCCGTCGGGTATATACTTGTGAGGGGTTATAACGACGCCTTCGGATATTAAAATTTCCTTTGTTTCAGTCTTTTCCGCGCCGAGATAATCGGTTGCCGAGGCGGTGATTGTCAACACGCCGCTGTCATTAAAATAGTAGCGGTTTTGACTGTCGGGAACGATGGATATGCCGTTGAAGGTATATACCGTGTTTGTTGTGAGCTTGCCGTTTCCGCCGCTGTATACGACGTCAGGCAGCCTCACAAAAGATTTTACGCGGTATTCCTCTCCGCTTTGCTCCGTTACGGATATGCTCAGGGGCCGGGCACTGTCGGCTATATCTATATCAAAGCTCTTTTCAACATCAAATCCGCGTATGTCCTTGCACGCATAGGTAAGCACATACTCGCCCGCCTCCGGCGGAATAAACGTGTAGTCCTCTGTAATAACGGAGGAGAGATCCTGGCCGCCTTTTTTAAGCGTGGCGCTTACAGCATACTTGCCCCTGATGATGTCATAGCCTGTGGGAACCGGTAATTTGTATTCCACACCCTTGACGCCCTGCGGAAGGTTGTTGTTATAGTAATCATAATCCATGTCGAGCGTAATTGCCGGGGCAGTGCCTGCCTCGGGATTCTGCTCGTTCAGCTTTTTGCCGGCGATTTTAGAGACAAAAACCGAGCCCGAGCCCGTTGTGTCGGGAAAACCAAATTTTATATATACTTCGCCTGTAGTAAAGCCCTTAAACAATGCCGATTGGCTGCCCATGTGCTCAATATCGTCAAGGTCAAGCACAACAAAGTTATTGCCGCCGGGCACGCCCACGTCGGCTATCACTTGCTTTGTCTCGTCGTCATAGCGAAAGTGAAAGGGTGCGTGGCCGCGCGCGTCTACCGACTCGCGGAAGCCGTTGCGCCAAAACACCGAACCGTATTCCCCGCGCGGCAAGCCTACACCGATGCCCTCGTTTGCCACGCCCTTGGTTACTCCGTTGCAACGCACAAGCATGTACGATGTGCCGCCCATATCGGGATGCGCCCACCATATCACGGTAAAACCGTTGTTCTTGTCGTAGATGTCCTCAACAGAGACCTCAAACTGCTTTATGTTGGAAAACTGGCCGCCGTAATATATTTCAAACTCTGCGAGGTTGCCTTTAAAACTGTTTGCATTTATGGGCTGTGTATAATAAATACTTGCGCCCGATAAATCGGCGGTGATTTTGATTCCCTTTTTATCAAGGTCAGGCCTGTCCTTAAATGCCGGCGGTATGTCCTGCGCAGTCTCCACCGCGCTTATACCGCGCACTGAGGAAAACAGCTTGGTCGCGTCGAGATTTGCCTGGGGCTCGGGTTCAATCTCGCTTCCCATGCCTATAGGCGGCGGATAAACCGGGCGCGGCAGCCCGTTGATGTCCGGCTGCTCATTGCAGCCTGAGACAACAAATAATGTCAATATCGCAATTAACGATAAAACCGCTAATATTCTTTTACTCAATCTCATTTACCTCCTCCGCTTAGCCCTTTAGCCCGCCGACTATCATGTTTTTCATCAGCGGACGCTGTGCAATAATATACAGCATTACCATGGGTATGGATACCAACACAAACCCCGCAAGGACCTCGGGCAGTGTGCCCCCGGAAAGCTGCAGGTCATATTGGAAGCTGTACAGCCCCAACGCAATGTTTGCGTAGCTTGGCAGCCATATTAAAAATGTTTCAAAATCGTTCCACCCGGCTATCGCCCCTAATAGCACCAGCACGCCGCAGGTGGGCAACACCAAGGGCAGCATTATGCTAAACAGCACCTTTAAATGCCCGCCTCCGTCAATAAACACGGCCTCGGCATATGCCCACGGTATGTTTTTGAACGCGGCATACAGTATTAAAAAGTTTAGGCCGGAAAACGCGGTTGCAGGCCCGGTTAATATCATCAGCAGCATATTGTCGTATATGCCGAGTGCCTTGCGCACCAGCATTGCCGAGCCTAATGTGCCCACGATGGGCAGAATCATAACCACGATTCCCACGGTAAAAATAAGATTATTGCCGCGGAACTTGTAGCGTGACAGCACATATGCCGCGAGTGTTGTTACAAAAATACTGAAAACCGGCCCCAGCGTTGACCATATTATGCTGTAAGTAAACATACTGAACACGCCGAATGTAACGCGCTCACCGGAAGGTCTTTGCGCGGTATACTTAAGCTTTGTCAGTATGGTTTGGTAGTTTTCAAACGTGGGGACTTCGGGGAACTCGTATGTCGGTATGAGATAATAGTCTATATAGGATTTGACTGAGTTCATCAGCATCCAAAATATAGGCACCAACAGACTGAGGGCGTAGAGGCAGAGCAGAGAAATTATTATTCCGCGCGCAACTTTGTCGCCAATGTTTGATTGTCTGCGTGCGTCATCCTCTTTATGTTGCACAGAGGGTATTTTGTTGTCTTTAATATCGGCAGCCGTCATATTTTACCCCCCCTTACGCATCCGTAACAGGACTGACTCTGTCCAAAAACTTTTTAAGCAGCATCGTAAGCGGGGCAACTATCATAGTAATCAAAACGCCGCCTGCGGCAATCATTGGATATTCCGACTCATTGGATGCGGTCATAATCTGAACCAGCATATAGTAACCCATGTTATATACCCGCGGATTAGCTTCGTATCTGTAAAAGGCAAGGATTGGGCCGCTGTTGCTGAGTATTGTTGCAAAACCCGTGATTAAAAAAGTGGAGATAGTCGGAAAAATAAGCGGCAACACGATGTAGCGCAGCTCCTGCCACAGATTGCGCACACCGTCAATTTTGGAGCTCTCTATAACGGCGGGGTCAATGGAGTTCATTGCGTTTGGATAAACTATAAGGCTTGTGGAAAATGACACCCAAATCATATAAAACAGCGTTGCGCCAAACATATAGTCGGGATCGCTCAAGAGATTGGGAAAGTCCGCAAAGCCCGCGTCTACCATAATCTGCTGCAGAGGCTGCCCGGCGAATATTTTAAATACGAGGCAAAACACAAATGAAGATATTATCGCCGGCAGCATTATGATTACCCGCACAATTGCCATACCCTTAAACCGCTTAAATATCACGTAAGAAAACAAAATATACAGCGGCATACAGATTAAAAGGTTGATGATATACATCTTCAGGGAGTTTATAAGGCTGATAAAGACCAAGCCTTTGGACTTAACAAGCTGCCCTATAAAGACGCTGAAGTTTTCCAGCCCCAGCCACTGCCTGCTGCCGTCCAGATTTATCTTCTGAAAGGCCATGATAAAAGAATTTAAATTTACGTACAGGTAAAATACCGCAAACAATATAAGCGGATATGCCAGCATCCCGTAACAAAAAATGTATTCCTTTACACGTTTGCTGCTGATTTTTTTAATTTTTTCAACTTTTATGCTCATCTTTTTACGGCCTGTGGCTGCTTAAAGGTTTGTATAAAAACCTTGGTTTTTTGCAAGCGCAATGTAGTTGGCCCAATCAGCTGCCGTATAGGATGACTTTAAGCCGGACAGGGTTTGGGTCAGGGTGTATGTGCGGGCAAGCGTGCCCGGGCTTGTCATAAACTTATCGCTTATTTTAGGCGCAAGCCTGTCTGTTCCGCGCGGTGAAGTATACGCAAGCGGCGATACAAGGCTGGAAATCTGGGGACGGACAACATCTACGTTGTCGTGGTCAAAATACAGCTCTATCATGTTGCGCGCAAAAGGCGTAATGGAGTTAATATCTTCTTCCGTAAGCCCGATCTCATAGGGCATAAGCGAGTTTGTCTCGCGCACAAAATAGCGGAGTGATTCGTCTTTTAAAATATAGGCAAGAAAATCCTTGGTTACAGCCTGGCGGTTTGTGTTGGAATCCTTTGTAAGCAGCATTACGCCCGACTCGCACGCGGAAATTACGCTTTTGTCCGACTTTTGATTTTCACCTAAATTGGGTAAAAGCATATATCTGTATTCACGCATTCCGTATCCCCTTTCGGGCTCGGTGGCGGCAATTGTATTAAACATTGTGCTTGCCTCATATTCCCACCATGTACCGTCAAGCAACATCGCAGAGCGCGGATTGTCTTTCGCACCCTTGTGTCCCAGCAAAAACTTGTTTTGAGCGTCCTTGTGATAAGAGGTCAAGTCGGTTGCGGAAGAATGTATAGTGTCATAGGATAGAGAATCCTTATGGGCATTGAAATATTTATAGAAAAACTCGTAAGCATACTTGACTTCAGCAATCTGGTTTACTAAATAGCCGTTGTTTGGGGTAATTACCGTTTTGGTGCCGTCCGCAAGTTCAACCTCTTCGCCGCCGCTGTCGTAGGTGAAGTAGGTGTTATAGATATCCATGCCGCCGTATTGGGCAAACAACGCCTCTAAAATAGTGCGGGTATAGCTGTCAACCGCGCCGCCCCATATAAAGGACTTGGCGTTTGTACCGCTTATGTTAGCTATAAGATCGTCCCACTCGGCTATGGTTTGGGGCTGGCCGTCGTCGTACGTTCCGTACTTTCCGTCTTTGCCTGCGGACAATATTGTATCGCCTTCTCTATAGTTTACCGCGCCCGTCGATGACACAAACTTATATTCTGTGCTGTTGCCGCGTTCCACTATTTCAAAGGTTATACCCTGCGCAGTCATACCTGCCTCGTCAGAGGCGGACGCGGTTATATAAAAACCTTCGTCCACAAAATATTGATGGTCATATACCCAGCCCATCACACTGTCTGCAAAAGGCACTGCGTACAGACCCTCGCCGTATTTGGAATAAATGGAACTCCACTCGTCATACCGCAAAATTTTGTTGCGTATGGTATCGTTTTCCTCACCGTCTACCTTGCGGTCAACTACGTCGCTTAACTCTAAAATTGAATCCCTATAGATAGCGGACACAATATTATTTGACGACAGTATGTACCCTTGGTACGGTGATTTTCCGGAATTTATTTCTACAACAACGTCGGCATCTCCGCGCTTTTCTCCGCGGATGATTATCTGATATTCGCTGTCATATTGCGGGTTTGCCGCCATAAATTGCTTGGCAAGCTCCTTTGCCCAAAGCGTACCGTGCCCGCCCTCATAGACGGTAAAATTTATCTGCGTCTTATTGGGGTCTATTATTATGCCGTCGTCGTCGGCAGTCGGGCCGCAAGCGGCAAAGGAAAACAATATTACCACAGCAACAAAATAAACAACTAATTTTTTCATTTTAGCCTCTCCTTTATATAATAATACCTGCACTAAAGGCGGACTTGGAAACCCCTCTTATGCGGCAGCAGTTACATTGAATTTCATACTTTAATATGCATTATATAAATCGTAATTATTCCCTCTTATACACAAGCGCACATTTGCTTAAACACTTTGGTTCTGCGCTAAGCGCGGAGACATCCGCGATAGACAAAATCAGAAATATAAATATCTAAAACATCCTCATTGTTTGACTTTAGCATTTATACAGCCCAAAACTAGCAGGAGCTTACATACTTAATTCTACCACAGCAATTTGCTCATTACAAGATACTGTATATTTGGGAAACTTCTCTATATTTGTTTGTTTTGGTTGTTTTTTTCCAACCCGCCGCAAGTCTTTTAAATATTTGGCAATGCTGTTTATACCCGCGGGATTGCTGTAATAATATTATAATAGCATTTTTAAGAATTTTCAATATTCTTTATATGTCAAAAAGTTCTCTGTATTCTTTTTTATTGACATATTCATGCATTTATTTTATAATAAAGAGTATATTGCAAGCCATATGCCCAAGACGGCATAAAATTTTAAAGGATTACTATGGACAAGATCAATCTCTCGGGTTTACCTTTTTCCTCCCGTATCACTTCCGGCAACGATTCATCTATTCATTGCCATGATTTTTTTGAATATTTTTATATTATTGAAGGCTCGATAACACATCTTATAGACGGCACTGAGGAACTTTTGTCTATCGGTGATGCAGTTATCATTGCGCCGGATATAGCGCACAATTTTAAGCGGGTAAAACACTGCCTGCACCGCGACAATATGATATCTCCCTCTATTTTAAAGGAGGCGTGCGATTTTTTGGACAAAAGCCTTTACGAAAAACTGTTGCAGTCAAGATATACCAAATTCCACATACCCAAGGACGGCATTGTCTTTTTTGAAAAGAGCATTATTTCTTTCAAGAGCTTATCCGACGTGACTCTCAGGAAGTATTACGAAAAATCCCTCGTCGTATTCTTGCTGAGCTTTATCATTCTGCCCTCAAGATACGACAAGCAGGCTACAAACAATTTTCAAGCGGAGTGCCTTGACGTCATAGGCGATGTCTATACAAGCCCGGATGCAATCGACCTTGTATACAAACGGCTGAATTTTAACAAATCTTATATCTGTAAAAAGTTTAAAGACACCTTCGGCATGACTTTAACGGAATATATAAACGACCTTAGAATAAAACAAGCCGCATACCTTTTATCGACAACCGACTATGTGCTGTCGGAAATATGTGAGATGATAGGCTTAAAGAGCCTGCCGTATTTTATAAAGCTGTTTAAGGAATGTTACCACACCACACCGGCAAATTTCAGAAAAAAAGACAGCAACCTTCCCATTGAAGTTTCAAAGTCTTAGATTAA
>CAZPMG010000012.1:5414-18173 GCA_964587785.1 uncultured Clostridia bacterium | reverse complement strand
CGGAAGTTGAAATTGCTTTAAACGGCTGGGAATAAATTGTATAGCTTACCGTGCCGTCGGTAAACACCGCGCCCGCAACATACCAGCCCTCGCCGGCGCTTTCCGCACTCAATGTCAGGTCGCTTTGCAGTTTCAGCCCTATTGCATCGCTGTCAAGCGGCAGTAAAAAGACGTCTTTTCCGTCGAGCGGCAGCAATGCGCTTTCATCCTCTGTGTATGCGCCCAATCTTGACAGCATTTTTATGTCAAGCTTGGTTTGCCCCTTGCCTACGCTTATTTGTTCGCTAACGGTCAGCTTGGCGGCATACATGGACACCGCCTGTACGGCGTCTGTTGTAAGCCCGCCGTAACCGTAGGTATATTCGCGCTTGAGCTCTGTATCATTTGCGTATGTCCACGGCCAACAGGTTATTCCGTAACTCGACAGCTTGCGCGCAAATTGCGCGTCAACCGAAAGACGCGACGCATTGTAGGTTGAGGTAATCGGCACCAGTTCGTTTAGAGTCTGCAACACCGCGCTGTGAATATTCAGAGTATTTGCAATATCCGCAACTTCGTTTAAATTGCCGCGGGTGATATTGGGCAGGGCCTCTGCCGCGGCCTCAAGCTGGCTCTTGTGAAAGGATATTATAACAACCTGTTCCCAAACGCCTTTACTGTCAATAAGCTCCTTTAACACCTCAACAATGGCGGTATTGTTGTCTTTAATCTCCACAAAATGCACAATCGGGCTGTCTTTAAACTCGTCAAAATATTCGTCAAGCGTGGGAATGAAATACACATTGCCGCCCTGCGTAATTTTATGCTGCTTAATTTGCTCAAGCGTCTTAGTTGTTATCAAACCGTTTCCGTCGGTATTGATTGACAGCTCGTTTTCGTGCGACACCACAAGCCTGTTGTCGGCACTTAAATAGATATCGCTCTCTACTATATCCGCACCGTTTTGCACGGCAAGCTTTGCGCCCTCCAATGTATTGTCCGGCGCGAGCGAGGGCACGCCCCTGTGCCCGATTATTATATTGCGCCTAAGCATCGATGTGTCTGAAAATTTACTTATCTGCGCGTTGACCGCACTGCCGCTTGCGGACAACACACCGTTGACGCCAGAGACAAGTGCCCCGCCTATGGATACGGAATCTTTCAATGTCTCCGACCAAACGCATATCAAAAGCTTTTGCAGCAGGAATATCTCGTCCGCACTGTAATCGCCGTGCCGTATCAGCGCAATTTTAGATTTGGCTTCGGTTACAGCGTCACGTATTTGGGCCGCCGTCATTTTAGGGCTGCCGCGCAAATCCAGCAGACCCGATACTCGCGGCGCGGCATTGCGCATAGTCTCAAGCACATCGCCATCGTCACTGCCCATAATGCAATTTGCGTTGCCAAGCGCATTTAGCTTTTGTGCGAGCGCCGTACCCGCTTGGCTGTCTCTTGCCACAAAGAGAGGCACGAACGCCGCACCAGCGGGTTTTGACGTAACATATGCCATAACATCGTCCACACGGAGATCTCCAGTTACATCAACTTTTAAATCGCTTTTTACATAAAAGAGCGCGACATCGCATTGACTTTGTGTCTTTAAGTCCTCGTATTGGATTTTGGAGACAACAGTTTCTATTACCGTGGGTTTTGCCGGCATATTTAATCCTCCGCCGTAGTCTTGTGCTGCCGCGTTGCCCTCTCTTGCGGAGATGCCTCCCAACAATACAACGCAGCCGAAAACGCAAATCAATAGACCGCGCACTATTTTTTCCATACTTTTAGCCTCCGTAAACCTATGATGCCTAAATTTTAATAAATAAAAACAATCACCTGATAAAAACTAATTGCCATTATATAATTAAATTATAATTCTGTCAATACCCCTTAAAAAACTTATTTTATGTTTTTTTGTATCATTCTTTGCATTTGTTGACAATAAAGCATCCTCTTGTAATCAATAAAAAAAACGGCCGAAAGGGTCTATGCACCCTAACCGGCCGTTATTATTTTGCTGAAAAAAAAGTGTTTGCCGCACCTCTAAATATGTGTTTACTAAGCAGGATTGAAGCGTTCAAACTGATATTGTTTTCGGAGTTTTTGCTGACTAAAAGCGCCTAATCCTTCAAAAATTCAATGTTATTGAGCCAAACGCTGCCCTTGCCGCGTGCGATAAAGGCAAACTCTGCGCGGCATATTGCAGCCTTTTCCTTTGCGGGCGAAATTACATAATCCTCGCTTTGCCACCTGGTAAGGTCTACCTCTATGGCGGTAAAACCGTTGCCTGCAGGAATTTTTTGGGGAAGGCATTCGTCGTTTGCCGCAAAGATATATCTGCGGTTATTGCACTCGGCAAGTATGCCTATAAACTCTAAGGTTTCATCTGACGGATTGCGGAAATAAAATACCGCACGGTCATTTAGCGCAAAATAGTTTATGCTGTTGCTGTAAAATGCGAGCGGACGCACCGAAAAACGGAAATAATTGCCGCGCCCCGAGTTATAGTCTGCACGCAGGCTGCAATCTCCGCCCATTTTTATATCGCTGTCATAGCTTAGCTTAACAACGCCGCTGCTCAGCATACTGCCCTCGCTGTATGTCGGGTAGTAATCAGCATAGCCGCAGTCCGGCCGGTAATTGTTCACACAGGTCGTGCTTACATCGCAATCGATAAAAGGCGAATATACAAAATATTTATCGGGCTTTGCATCTTGGTATTTGCTGCGGCTCATATAGGCCGGCATCCCCTCCTGCGAAACAAGGTTGCACATCTCATTGCCGGAAAAAAACGCATAGGAATATTCTGTCGGGGCGGGCACTTTAGGACTGCAAAGCTTTACCGTGTCGCCGTCTATTTCCGCGTTTGCCGCGTGGTATCTGCCGTCCGCACCGCAAACCGCAAAACCCTTTACGCAGAGGTTGCCCCGGGCAAAAACCGGCATATCGTATTTTACTGACAGAGTATCGCCGTCTGCGCTATAGCTCACAGCCCGCGGGAACAGCTTATTGCGGGTAAAGCTTTGGTACATGCGCAGCGCTACATACTCCTTGTTGGTAGGGTGTATGGGGTGGTAAAACATTTCGTCCGAGTCAAGCTGCCATTTTACCTCACGGTCGTATACCGGCACAGTTTGGCAATTGCTGAGCTTTGCGCAAGCATTGTCCATTGCCTCGTTTACATAGCATATGGAAAAAGGCGTCTTATAATATAAATGGTTGGCAATGTGACTAAATATAAAGGGCAACCGTGAATCACCAAACAGCTTTCTGTATCCGCGCACAAGCGCGGTGACAGCGTGGCGAAAAATCTTGGCGGAGTTCAAATCGTATACGCTGCTCTCACCCTGATACCACAGCACAGCTTTAATGCGCGTGCCCGCAAGCGGAGCTACCCGCTTGTTGTATATGCGCAATACGGTCTTAGCGTTTAAAAACTCCTCGGCAGCGTCCTTGTCCCAGCTCTTAACCAGCTGCTTTAAGCTTTTTACCAGCTGCGGATTTGCCTCCTCTGCCTCTGCCGGCAAAAAAGTACGGATATGTGTGCCGCCTACAGCCACGTTTAATATGCCTACGGGAACATTGTGCTTTTGATAATAATTTTTGGCAAACATGTATCCGATTGCGGTTATTTGCCCAAATTCCTGCTCTGTTTTTGGTATAAGCCAATTGCCCTCTGAAAAAATCATGTCTGGCGCGGCAGAAGTTATATCGGTTTGGGAGGGATTGAAGCACCTGACAAACGGCTCTTCACGCATATATTTTTCTCTCGTATCCGTTGCTGTCACGGGATATTGCATATTGGATTGCCCGCCGCACAAAAACACATCGCCGAACACGACGTTTTCTGCCCGCGCCGTGCCGTCTTGAGCAGTAGCAACAAGGCTGTAAATATCAAAACCGCCCGGCACGCTTTGCATTGCAACGGAAAAATATCCTTGGGCATCGCTAAGCCCCGCCGCGCTGCAACTGTAATTTTTAGAATAAAGTTTTACAATGACCTCGCTAAGCGGCGCGGATTTACCGCTGACGCAAAACGGCTTACCGCGCTGCAGCACGGCATAATCGGAAAAATACCTTGACAGCTCCATGTTTTATCTCCCGGTAATAATTATAGTTATTTTTTTAATTGACATACCAAATCAGCAGCACAGCTTTGAGCGGCTGCTATGGACTGAATAATTATTTTTGGCTGTTTAATATTTGATAATAATATACGGGAATGGCGCTCCAGCCGTGGCATAGGCTGCCCGCATTGTCAAAGTCGGCCGCTCCGAGCGTCGTTTCCCAAAATGAGGTAGCGCCTTGGCTTAACATATATGCATACTTTGTGTCAATGTCGTTTAGTATATATGCTCTGTATTTTGATTTGCTGCACTTTAATAGCGCATCATACTTAAAAGCTGCCATGCTTAACGTTACCTTTGTGAGCAGGCTGCTTTCAGAGACAAGAGCTTTGCAAATGTCATCGGCCTTGCCGCCGTCCGCCGCACCGCATAATACCGCCCAAGCGTTGCCTAATTCCGAATAATGCTCCTTGTCCGTGAAAGTTTTATACAACCTCTTTTCACTGTCGTAAAAGCGGGCGTTTATGGCATTATTTAATTCTTTGGATATCAAAGCGTATTTTTGTTTGTCATTTGTCTTACCCAGCTTACCGCAGATGTCACCCATATTATTTAAAATAAGCGAAAACAGCGCATTTAGCATAAGGTCAAAATCTTTTTGATCTGTGCCATGGAGGCTGCCTGCCAGACCGTCTGCCCATTCATAAAAATTCCAGTATGCCGCCGAGCCGTAAAAGTTGGGAATCAGCCCGTTTTCCATGCGCATGAGAAACACATCTAATATGCCTGTCATTTTATTGTAATACTCGTTCAAGAGCGTTAAATCTTTGGAATAATCCGCATACTCACGCATTTGAAGTATAAAATATAATGAAAATGACGGAATCGTAAGGTCCACGGTCGAAGGACTGCAGATATTTAACAGGCCATCGCTGCGGCGGCCTTCGCCTATGAGCTTTAGGTTCGCGCGGGCAAATTGGTATTCCTTGAACGCGTAGTAGCCGCAAAGCATTTGATTGCGGCTGTCCATTGTATACAGAGCTTGTTCGCGCCACGGGCAATCTTCGTAATGCTCATGCATACAAAGCTGCAAGGTGCGCACGGACACATCATATATCTGCTGCCTGAGCTTATTTCCTGCGTCGAACGGCAAAACGTTCACCGGATACAGCGTTTCCTTGAGGCCGATAAATTCTACCTCAACGGGTACATCCGAATATATTTGCAGATAGCGGCAGCCCAAGCGCCTGAAAGGATTTATATATTCCGCAAAATCACCGTCCGCAATAATTTCAAGCGAAAAATTCCTCTCGTCGATTATACGCCTGACTTCGCCGTCAATTATATGCTCACCGTATCCTACCGTAACAACTGTGCCTGCGGACGCCTTAAATTTGATGTGTAAAAGACCCACTCTCTCACAGCCTAAATCATATATGTTTTTAGTTTGATTTACAAGCGTTCCATAAAAAGTTTCCATCAATTCAAGACGCTTAACCGGCCGCGGATTTAAAGCTGTTGAATGACCTTTTACGGACACAGCCTTACCAAACGGCTTGTCTTTGTAATCGCGCGCGTCGTATCTGACCGAAAAACCCATTTGCATGGTCATTATTTTTTTTAGGCCGCTGACATAGTTGTCGGATTTTTTGCACAGCATTCCCGCACGGGAATAACTTAAGATTTCACCGGCGCAGGATATTTCATAGATAAGCCCGGCTTTATGTTTGTAATATACTGAAAAGTCCTGGCCGTAATACCACACGATAATACGAATATTGTTTTTTCCATGGCAGAGATAAGAGGTGATATTGATACTGTCATATACCTTGTAATGCGGATAGTCAGCATATTGCCCAAAACCGGCTAATTTTTCATTTATATACAGCGCATAGTTGCTGTCACAGGAAATCTCTATAGCTGCCTGCCCTCCGCTGTACAGCACATCGTCAAAAAATTCGGCATATTCGTCTGCGTTATCTTGGCTGTGAATCCAAATCCATTCGGCAAGTTTCATTGCGTGTATTATCCTTATATCTGTATTTTAAAAAAAACTGTCGGCAATTATTATTTTTTGCAATATTAATGTTATCATATTTTATTAAATAAATCTCGATTTTCCTGTTGAAAAAACCAAAAAAATGCACCCGGCGATTGACGGGTGCAGTTTATGCTAAAAAAACTTTTGTTCAGACTTCACCTGATAAATAGCGCCTGGCAAGCTCTTTGCCGCCGCTCTCGTGTATTTTTCCGCTTTTCAATATTACCGACCTGTCGCACAGCGCGGCGGCGCAGCGTATATCGTGCGTTATTGTAACCACCGCGCCCCCGGTTTCTGCGTGCAACTGGTTTAACGTTTCCGTAAGCGACTTTAGTCCCGCATAGTCCTGCCCCACCGTTGGCTCATCCAAAAACAGGATTTGCGGCTGAGATGCGGCCACCGCGGCAATAGACACACGGCGCTTTTGTCCCTGAGACAGCGAATGCGGATGACGGCTGCGCAAATGTATGATGTCAAAACGTTTGAGTATTTCCTCCGCATAGGCACGCGACTTTGCCCCGTAGATAACCTCTTCCTCCACCGTAGGCATAAAAAGCTGGTAGGATGGGTTTTGATAGACTACCCCCACTTCTTTGAACCACCGCCTGTCCGCGGGTATGTACGCTCGCTTTGAAGGTATTATAAACTGCTCTATGTTGCCCGGCTGGGGTTTATTGAGCCCGGCAAGCAGGCGCATGAGCGTAGTTTTGCCGCTGCCGTTTTCGCCCAGCATAAGCAGCCGTTCACCGCGAAAAAGCTCCAGATTCAAACCGTCGATTATCGCGCGGTTCCCCGCGCAATAGGTAACATCGTTCGCGCGGATTGCCATATCTCTTTTTTTCGGCAGCCCTAAGCCGTCGGGTATCTCAAGCGAGTTCTCTCTGAGATAACTGTCCTTGTCCCTGGCCTTTATTATCCGGCCGTCCTTTATGCTCCACACCGAATCAACGTAGGGCATGATTACGTCAAGGCGGTGCTCGGCTATCAATACGGCGTAACCCTCGCCGGCAAGCTCTTTTAGCGTGCGCATCAGCAAAAGAGCGCCCTGCCTGTCAAGGTTTGCAAGCGGCTCGTCAAGCACAAGTATCCTTTGACCGGTGCCAAGCGCGCACGCCGTCATAAGCCGCTGCTTTTGCCCGCCGGAGAGCTTTGACGCAAGCGCGGACGGGCTAAGCGACATCAGTTTGCAGGCATAGTCTATCCGCTTTTCAATTTCCCAAACGGGATACGCCATGTTTTCGCAGCCGAATGCTATTTCTTCCTCAACGGTACGGTGGATTATCTGCTCCTCGGCATTTTGAAGCACCACGCCTACATTGCGGCAGATTTCACTCACCCTCTTGCCCGACACATTTTGTCCGTCTACTGCAACTAAGCCGCTGAATACGCCCGGCACAATATTGGGCGCAATGCCTGTCACCAATGAGATTACCGTGCTTTTCCCCTCTCCCGATGTGCCGCTGAGCAGGGCAATTTCGCCGTAGCATACAGTCATGCCGGCGTTTTTTAATACATACGGCTGGTCGTGGCCGTAGCTGAATGTTACATTGTCAAGTTCTATGGCATTAATCATAAATGAAGTACAAGAAGCACGATGCAGACGGCAAAACCTGCCGTAAATATTATATCTTTCGCGCCCGGACTGACCGGTTTATACACGGTGTAAGGCGTGTTGTCCAGCGTAAAGCCGCGCGTTTCCACGCTGAGCGCGAGAGTATCGGAGATGCTTGCTATGCGCACAATGAGCGGAATAAGCAGCGCACGGTAAAATATTGACGGATTAAATATGCTGCCCGCGCCGCGCGTCTTCATGGCCTCACGCACCTGCGCAGCCTCCTTGCGCAGTAGCGGAACAAAGGAAAAGGTAATCAGCATACCCAGCACCAGCACACGCGGAAGCTTGAGAGCGGACAGGCTCCGCACGAGGTAAGAGGGCGGCATGCCCAGTCCGGGCGTCACGGCAAGGCATACAGCGGTAATGCGCGCAACGGCAGCAAGCGCCGCAGGCACATTGCGGCTTATCAGGTAAGTGGCGGCCGCAAACACCGCGCCCAGCAGCAATGCGGCCGTAAGCACGGCAATGCAGGCTCGCCGGTATCCCATGCAGAAAAACAGCAGCCAAGCCGCGCCAAAAAAATAAAATACCGCGAGGCTCTTTGCAAACAGCAGTCCGAGCACAAGCACAGACACCGAAGCCGCAACGCCGAGCAGCGGATATACCGGTTTTTTTGCGTAGGTGTGTGAACTCATCTCTTGAGTGCCCCGGATTTTTTGAGCTCTCCGGCAATTTTAATGCCCGCAAGCGCTCCTGCCGCGGTTACTGTTACAACGGCAAGCGACATGAGCACCGCAATCCAGGGCTGTGAGGAAACAACTTCCGCAAGGTTGCCCTTGCCCACGGCAAGATTGTAAAAATAGTTAAAGGGCAGTGAAAGCGGATTGAACAGCGCCGCCGCCAGAAAAACAGATAACGTGCTTTTAAAGCCGCGGGAGGTAAAATATATGACCGCTTCAATTATTATGCCGCAAAAAATATTGGACAGAAACATTACCGGCGCCATCATAAGCTGAATAACCCCGGTAAAAAGCGCCATAAGCAGCAGCGCCCCCGTCTTTCGCACCTTCATGATGCCTATGGCATAGAATAAACCCAACTGAAGACCTGTGACAAGGTGCGGAAGCCCGAACAGCGGCACACCCGCAACGAGCGGCATGATTGAACATGTAAGCAGCGTGACCGCAGAAATGACCGCGAGAAATACCACATCTCTCACTAAAAGTTTGCCGCCTGTCTGCTGCACAGCAGCCGCGCCGTCAATTCCTTTATCGTTTTGGTTTTCCATATTTATATCCTTTTTCTCTTTGGTTGATTATCAAAGCTTGACTGCCTTTTTCAGCAACTGTATCGTCATATTTTTTAGCCGCGCCGCACTGTAGAGGCGCACTATCACACATAAACGTGTTTAAGGCTTTAAAGCCTGTTATTGTTTTTCAATTTTTCGTCTGATGCTTTGGACTCCTTAAGCATTTTGGCTTTTTCACGTTTGGACTCAAGCAGATGCTGGACAACCAATATCGGATGACGTATAAGCAGCCGCGGCCCGGAAAAACGCATTACCTTGCGCACTTTTTCCTTCATGTCAGGCTTGTAGCACTGAACCTTGCAGTTTGCGCAAAAGGGCTTTTCGTCACCGAAACGGCACCGCTCACGGCGCAAAATTATGTAGTCCATAAGCTCGGCGCATTCCTTACACAGCTGTCCTCTTTTGCTCCCGTGCTTACTGCGGCAAAACAGCTTGACCATATATCCGACCACTCTGATCTCTTTTTCCTGTTTCATAGCATACCTCTTTTGTTCAGGCTGACTTAACCGCCAAACAACAAATATGACGCCGCCAAGTTAGCAACGCCTAACTTAACGGATAAGTTTACGCGCCTCAACCCAAGGGGTGCGCTGCTTTAATGGCAGGCAGTGCCGTGGGCCGGACGCTGTATTAAATAGTATATTACACTCCGGCATTATTGTCAAACAGCTGTGCGGGTTTGCCGGCATAAAATTTGCTGCGCAGCCTTTTGACAGCGTACAGCCGCCGAAAAATGCTCTCGGCGGCTGATACGCGTGTATAAAGGTCTTTCCATTACCCCGGATTACGCCGCTTGGCGCGGTCGGCAGGAGTCATTGCTTTTTAAGCGGAAAATAATAATCCGGCATAATAAAGCAGACGCATTTGGGGTGTATATACCAATAAATTTTCTTGTGTTTATCCGTTCAATCCGGACATAACGTTAAGCCAATGCTTACATGTTGTTTTTTAGCGTAGCCTTTATCAGTCCATCGTTATCCAGTTTGCAAAGCTCAAGCACTTTGCTTAGGTCAAGACCCATTGCCTGAGTAATCCTCTCGCCGTATTCCTTATCGGCCTTGTAGCAATGCACCGCATGACGGTACTTTACGTTATTGGTGACAGAAGCAATATCGTCGGCGGTGTTTTCAATGAGCAGCTTGCGCTTGTCCTCGGTCATCAGCCTGTAAAGGTCGCCGCCCGCGCGGAAGTTGTCGTCCGTGGGGTCGTCCTTGGGATCAAAGCGGTACATTGCGCCCTCAATTTCAAGCGGTGGCTCGGCAACCTCGGGCTGCGCCGACCAGTAACCGTCGCTGTTGGGTGAGTATGCAGGTATCCTGCCATAGTTGCCGTCGGTGCGCATTGCCCCGTCGCGGTGGTATTCGTTGACCTGTACTCTTGCGCGGTTAACCGGAATGTGGTTGTGGTTTACACCCAGTCTGTAACGCTGTGCGTCGCCGTAGGAAAACAGTCTGCCCTGCAAGAACTTATCGGGAGAAAAGCCTATGCCGGGCACCACATGCGCAGGCGTAAAGGCAGCCTGCTCAACCTCGGCGTAATAGTTTTCCGGATTGCGGTTGAGCTCTAAAATTCCAACCTCAATGAGAGGGAACTCTTTGTGACGCCAAATTTTGGTTATGTCAAAGGGGTTTTCATAGTGATATTTTGCCTGGTCCTCGGTCATGACCTGCACATACATCTTCCACTTGGGGAAGTTGCCGCTTTCAATTGAATTGAACAGATCGCGTCCGTGGCTTTCGCGGTCCTTTCCGCATACCTCTGCCGCCTCGGCGTTGGTCAGGTTCTTGATGCCCTGCATGGTATGGAAGTGAAATTTGCACCATACACGCTTATTCTCGGCGTTATAGAAAGAAAAGGTATGCTCGCCGTAAAAGTGCATATGCCTGAAGCTTGCGGGTATCCCGCGGTCAGACATGACTATGGTTCTTTGATGAAAGCTCTCGGGCAGAAGCGTCCAGAAATCCCAGTTGTTCTGAGCGGAACGCATACCCGTGCGCGGATCACGCTTTACCGCGCGGTTTAAGTCAGCGAAATTATGTACGTCGCGCAGGAAGAAGGTCGGAGTGTTGTTGCCCACCAAGTCCCAGTTTCCCTCCTCGGTGTAAAACTTTACGGCCACTCCGCGGATATCCCGCTCTGCGTCCGCCGCGCCGCGTTCGCCTGCCACAGTGGAGAATCTGATGAACAAATCGGTCTTTGCTCCCTTTTGCAGCACCTTTGCGCGGGTATACTTAGAGATGTCATGTGTAACTGTAAGATTGCCGTATGCCCCCCAACCCTTTGCGTGCATTCGGCGCTCAGGTATTACCTCCCTGTTAAAGTGCGCCATCTTTTCCATCAGCCACACGTCCTGCATCACCACAGGCCCGCGAGGGCCGGCTGTAATGGCATTTTCGTTGTCGGCTACCGGAGCGCCAACCTCATTGGTAAGCCTCTTTTTGTCTTCCATAATTGCCTCCTTGGCTATTTATTTTAAATTGATTGATATTA
Organism: uncultured Clostridia bacterium; assembly: GCA_964587785.1. Lineage (GTDB taxonomy): Bacteria > Bacillota > Clostridia > Christensenellales > HGM11417 > CAZPMG01. Next base: position 6,735 of record CAZPMG010000012.1, on the reverse strand, counting down.
TTTGTTTCTTTTACTGTCCGCATTTCAATTTACAATGTAGCGCGGTAATAATGAAAACAAGACTATAAAAACATAATAATCATTGCCGCATAGGCACAGCACTTCGGCAGCATCAGCATACCCCATGCGGGCTTTTTTGCGGAAAACAGCACTACAGGTATGTAGAACGCAAAGCTGAGCGCTATCATAATCCATACGCCGCCGAGCACGCCGTGCACAAATGCGCCAACGGCATAGCCCGCGGCAACGATTGCGCCCAGCAAAAAGAAAGGCAGGTTTCTATATACCGCCCAACTTTTAGCACATCCGCCCCGTGTCCAGGCATTTTGCGGCATAACACAGAGCACAATTCTCATTGCAGACAGCACGGCAACGGCGACGCTTGTCGCAACCGTTAATGCGCCGGAAAAATCATATACGATCACACAGGCAGCCCAAATCCCCGCATAAAATAATGTCATAGTGACAGATGCGACCTGCTTGCCTATACCTAAGGCGCGGGAATAATTTCTCTTGCCGTCCCACATTGCCGTAAGGCGGGGAAAAATATGTATGCTGTCGCCGGATGCGAGCACGAGCGCGCAAAGGCCGTACAGCCGGCTTACTGCGCCTTTGCCGCCTGTAAGCAATATTGCCGCGCAAGTAAAAACCGTGAGCAGATAAAGCAAATTAAATATAGTTTCTGCGGCTTTTACCGCGGGTTTTCTGCCGTATAGGTCAACCATTTTGTCCTTGAAGTTTGTATATTGTTATTATTGTTAAGAAAGCAGGATTACTTGTTTAATGCTCACATTTGCCCTCTGCACAATTGTTGCATACGCAGCTTACCGTAAGGTCAAAGGACACAATCTCGCACTGCATTTTATTTTTCAAAAAATCCTTTAATTCCGGTATATAAAGATCCATCATATTCCCGCATTTTGAGCATATTACATGGTCATGCGCGCTGGTGTTGCTCTCAAAATAGTCCGGGCCGCCCGCACGCGCCACGCGCCTTATCAATTGCGCGTCGGCAAAATAGTTGAGGTTGCGGTAAATTGTGCCCAGCGCCACCTTGGGAAACTGTTTTTTTACCAGCATATACACCTCGTCCGCGGTAAGGTGCCCTTCCGGGTGCTGCACTGCTGCAAGGATAGCTTTTTGTACCTTTGTCATATCAAGCCCTCCCTGCGCACCCGCGGATTATTTAAAACATTCGGCATAAATTTGCCCTCACTTATTGCCTGCTGTTACGTAGGCGTTTTAATTCAGCACATTCTCTGCAAAATTTGCCGAAATATGTAAAGTGATAATAAGAACTATTCTTAATATAGCATTTAAC
>CAZPMG010000012.1:0-5314 GCA_964587785.1 uncultured Clostridia bacterium | reverse complement strand
TTTAAAAGTCATAATCATTGAGCCGGCGTCTACTTTTGGTCTATATTTGAAGAGCGCACCCTCAGCCTTGCAAGGGCGCGGGCAAGGTTTGCCTTGCTCATCTTATACTCGCGCAGACTCTTTACCTGCCTCAGCCGCTCCTCTTCTATTTCAATGGCGCGCCGCACCTCGGCAAGCTGGATTTCCTCCGGCCACTCCAAAGTATGAGCCAAAAACACCGTGGCATCGGGACGCACCTCCAAAAAGCCCTCGCTGCATGCGGCTTCCTTCCATTTGTCCTCGTGCAGAAAGCGTATGCGCCCGGGTTTCACCGCAACGGCAAGCGGAAGATGCCCCGCAAGTATGCCGATTTCTCCGGTAGCAGTCTCCAATATGAGCGCCTTTATGTCGCCCTTGAAAAAGGTGCGTTCAGGCGTTATCATTTCCACGTAATATTTTTTGTACATAAAACTGCACCCCGCTATAGCCGCAAGACCGCGCCTTGCGTCGGCGCATTGCTACATCTTGGCGGCCTTTGCGCGCGCCTCGTCGAGGTCGCCCACCATGAAGAACGCCGCCTCCGGCAAATCGTCCGCCTCACCGGCAAGTATTGCGGCAAAGCTTTTTACTGTCGCCTCACGCGGCACAAACCTGCCCTCAAGCCCGGTATATACCGAGGAAACAAAGAAGGGCTGCGACAGGAACCGCTGAATCTTGCGCGCACGGTATATGGTAAGCTGGTCTTCGTCGGAGAGCTCGTCCATACCGAGTATGGCTATGATATCCTGAAGTTCCTTATATTTTTGCAGCACTTCCTTTACAGCAAGCGCAACGCGGTAGTGCTCCTGCCCCACCACCTCAGGCTCAAGCAGCCTTGAGGATGACTCCAGCGGGTCAACCGCGGGATAGATGCCCAGCTCCACCACTTTGCGCGAGAGCACGGTCGTGGCGTCAAGGTGCGTAAATATTGCGGCGGGCGCAGGGTCGGTCAGGTCGTCCGCCGGCACGTAAATAGCCTGTATGGAAGTGATCGAACCGTTTTTTGTGGAGGTGATGCGCTCTTGAAGCGCGCCGATTTCTGTTGCAAGCGTGGGTTGGTAGCCAACGGCAGACGGCATACGCCCGAGTATTGCGGAAACCTCGCTGCCCGCCTGAACATACCTAAACACGTTGTCTATAAAAAGAAGCACGTCCTCGCGTTTTTCGTCGCGGAAATATTCGGCAAGCGTAAGACCGGTGAATGCCGCTCGCATACGGGAGCCGGGCGGCTCGTTCATCTGCCCGAACACCAGCGATGTCTTTGCAAGCACGCCGGACTCTGCCATGTCGTGAACCATGTCATGCCCCTCGCGGCTGCGCTCGCCCACTCCTGCAAATATCGAGTGACCGCCGTGCTCTTGAGCAATATTGCGCATGAGCTCCATTATAAGCACCGTCTTGCCCACTCCCGCGCCGCCAAACAGCCCTATCTTGCCGCCCTTTGCGTAGGGCGCAAGCAAGTCGATTACCTTTATGCCCGTCTCAAACACTGCGGTTTCGTCGCTCTGCATATAAAATTCCGGCGGACTGCGGTGTATGCTCCACATATCCTCCGACTCGATTTCGCCTTTTCCGTCTATAGGCTCGCCAAGCACGTTGACCATGCGTCCCAAGACACCTGTGCCCACGGGCACCTCTATTTGGTGACCGGTATTTCTGACAACCATACCGCGGCCCAATCCGTCGGTGGAATGCAGAGCTATTGCCCTGACCACCTTTGCGCTGAGCTGAGCCAATACTTCCATGGCAACGCTCCTGCCAGACTCCGTCCAAAGGCAGTCAAGGATTTTGGGCAGCTTGTCGGCGGGGAACTCCACGTCGATTACCGGTCCGATTATTTGGACTATTTTGCCCTTTGCGACCATATTGCCGCCTCCTTATACTGATTCAAGTAAAATATAATAGGCCGCTGCTAAGCAGCCTTTCCGGCTCTTTAAGCCTGAAATTGACTGTAAAACCCTGTTCCGTCACTCTGACGGATAACGTATAATGTAATCTTCCTCACGGTCGCCTCCGCCGTGGAAGGCCGATGCCGAAAAGCCTGTATTGGCCGCTGTGATTATCTCAATCATCGAACCGGTTATCTGGCTTTGGCGTGCGCGGTTGTACTCAAGCATGAGTTCTTCGGTCATGGCGTCGGCGTTTTTTGTGGCGCCTGTCATTGATATCATGCGCATACAGTGCTCGCTTGCCGCAGCCTGCACAAGCGCCGTGTATATAAGCCCCACGATATACTGCGGCACAAGCATATCAAGCACCTTGCGCGGAGACATATCGTAGAGTATTTCCTGTGTATAATGCGTTTCCAGCTCGATGTCGGCAAGGTCCTCAAGCTCTACGGGGAGCAGCTTTATTATCACCGGCTTTTGGCTCATTGTGGACTTAAGACGCGTGAAAACCAAGAGCACCTCGTCCATGAGCTCGGCATCATAAGATTCCAGTATGTGCGCTGCGAGCACGCGCGCATCATGCAGCCGCGGATTTTGGATGGCGTGCAAAAAATCTATGTCCACCGTGTAGCCCTTTTTTTCAAAGAACTCCCTTGCCATATGCCCCACGGTGATAATAAAGCTCTTTGAGCGGGTCTGCATATGCTTCAGCGCGGTCTCGCATACATTTTTGTTATAGCCGCCCGCAAGACCCTTGTCTGCTGCTATTACAATATACGCCGTGCGCTTGCCCTCGCGGCGGGTCAGGTAAGGGTGCGTGGCGTCCTCGCCGCTGTGCGTGATTATGTCTTTTATTGTATGCCTTATCTTCTTAAAATAGGTAAGGTTGTTTTCAAAGCGCGCAAGCGCCTTGCGCATCTTGGAAATGGAGATAAGCTCCATCGCCTTTGTAATTTGGCGGGTATCCTTTATGCCCTTTAAGCGGCGCTTTATGTCGGGAATGTTGGCCATATCAGGTTACTCCCGTCCGTGTCAAAAACTGCCGGCAATATGCGGCGAATATTTTGTCAAGCTGCGCAGCGGCGTCATCGTCCAGCTTGCCGGTTTTACGAATCTTTGAAAGCGTATCGCCGTGCATGGAGTGCATATATTCAATCAGCCCGTCGCGGAAAGCGCGTATGTGTTTTACCGGAATCTCGGCCATAAGGTTTTTTGAGGCACCGTACAGCAGCGCGGCCATCTCCTCAGCTTGGAAGGTGGTATATTGCTCCTGCTTTAAAAGCTCGGACAGACGCTGGCCGTTGGAGAGCGCCTCCTGGGTATGTCGGTCAAGGTCGGAGCCGAACTGCGCAAACACCGCAAGCTCCCTGTATTGGGCAAGGTCTATCCTCAGCTTGCCGGACAAGGCTCTAATTGCGGGTATTTGGGCGCTGCCGCCCACGCGCGACACCGAAAGCCCTACGTTTACCGCAGGGCGCGTGCCCGCGTTGAACAGGTCGCTCTCGAGATAAATTTGTCCGTCGGTAATTGAGATTACGTTGGTGGGAATGTACGCTGAGATATCACCCGCAAGCGTCTCTACGATGGGAAGTGCGGTGAGTGACCCTCCGCCCCTTTCGGGCGAGAGTTTTGCAGAGCGCTCAAGCAACCGCGAGTGCAGATAAAACACGTCGCCCGGGTAAGCCTCTCTGCCGGGGGGACGCTTTAACAGCAGCGATATGGTGCGGTACGCCACGGCGTGCTTGCTAAGGTCGTCATACACTATGAGCACGTCGTTGCCGCTTTCCATAAACTCCTCTGCTATGGCGCAGCCGGTAAACGGAGCGATGTATTGAAGTGCAGCGCTGTCGTTTGCCGAGGAGCTGACGACAACCGTATAGTCGAGTGCGCCCCGGTCATGCAGCAGGCGCGTTATCTTTGCAAGCGTGGAGGCCTTTTGGCCTATTGCCACATACACGCATATAACGTCCTTGCCGCGCTGGTTAAGTATTGTGTCTATGGCAATTGCCGTCTTGCCCGTCTGGCGGTCGCCTATTATCAGCTCGCGCTGACCGCGGCCTATGGGGATCATGGAATCTATTGCCAGTATACCCGTCTGAAGCGGAGTGTCCACTTTATCACGGTCGATTATTGCGGGAGCGTCGCTCTCTATGGGGCGCGTCTTTGTAGTGCGCATCTCCCCTCTGCCGTCGACAGGCCTGCCCAGAGGGTCTACAACACGCCCTAAAAGCGCATTGCCCACCGGAACGCGAACGACTTCACCCGTGGCGTTCACTACTGCCCCTGCCGTGGCAAGACTTTCGCCGCCCAGTACTATGGCGCCTACTCCGCCGACCTCCAAATTGAGCGCAAGGGCATGGCCCCCGCCCTGTATGTGCAAAAGCTCGTTGTAGCGCACCTCGGACAACCCGCTTATCCTGACTATACCGTCGCCGCTCATGGTGATGACGCCGAAATTGGATTTTCGGTGCTGAGGTTTTATTTGTTTAAGGTCGGACAAAATGTCCAAGCCCAATTTATCTAGGTTTATGCCCACTGCCTGCGCCTCTCTCGAATTAAACAGTTTTATGCTCCAATATATGTCTTATCTTTTGAAGTTCCGTCAAAAGCGAACCGTCGTATACGTCGTCGCCCGCAACAACTATTATGCCGCCCAGAATTTCACTGCGCACGCTATAGACGGCCGTTACTTGGCTGTCCAGCTTTTTGGAAAACACTTCCTCTATGCGGCTTTTCTGCGCCGGCGTAAGCTCGCGGGCGCTGGTAACCTCAATGTTCCTCATTCCTCAGACCACTCCTGCAGGCAGTCGTCAATCAGACGCTCGTCATCCTCGGCGGTTATCTCGCGGCCGACCAGCTTTTTTGCCACCTCGGCAGAGATTACGCAGACCTGCTTGCGGACGTCCTCAAGCGCACGCGTGCGTTCAAGACTTGCCTCGCGCTCGGCCTTTTCCATAAGCTCTTTGGCGCGTGCCTCCGCTCTTTGCACAATCTCGTCGGCATGACGGCGCGACGCAGAGGCGCTTTCCTCCGCACGGCGGGCAAAAGCGGCCTTTTCCTCTTCAAGCTGACGGGCGCTCTCCGCCCTGACAGTCTCTGATTCCTGCTTGAAGCGCTTGTTTTCCTCAACCATGTCCTCAAGCTCTTTGCTGCGCTTGTCCATGTAGCGCTTGACCGGTTTGTGAAGCAGCCACCAAAGCGCGGCCACAAGAATCACAAGGTTGATGATATGATAAATTATATTGTCCAGCTTGATCTCAAGCGGATTGCCTGAGCCCGAGGACAGCAGCGACCAAAGCGCCGTTAAAAGATACATATTGCTCTCTCCGGAAATTTATGAATTGGTTTACACAGATAGAAATTTGTTGTTTTCGGCCTTTATATACGGCTGCACAGTTTAACAACTA
>CAZPMG010000011.1:24755-30770 GCA_964587785.1 uncultured Clostridia bacterium | reverse complement strand
ACGGCACGGTGGCGTTCATTGAAAACCCCGACATTACCTTAAAGCAGATGATGAAAATTATCAAGGGGCCTGACTTTCCCACCGGCGGCTTTATCGCTGTGGGCGAGGAGCTGGAAAAGGCGTATGAAACGGGCAAGGGCAAGCTTATTCTGCGCGCCAAGGTGAGCATCGAGAGCGCGGAGAATGACAAGAAAAATATTGTTATAACTGAGCTTCCCTATCAGGTGAACAAATCAAACCTGCTTGAAAAGATACTTACGCTGAAAGAGGACAAAAAGGATTTGCTTGCCGGCATATACGACATCTGCGACGAGTCCGACCGCAACGGAATGCGCGCGGTAATACGCGTGCGCAAGGACTATGACCCCCAAGCCATACTCAAGGTGCTGTTCAAGTCCACCGACCTTGAAACCACGTTCGGCATAAACATTGTGGCAATCGCCGACGGCAAGCCTCAGCAGATGGGCCTGCTTGATATAATCTATTACTATGTAAACTATCAGCGCATAGTGGTGCTAAAGCGCACGCGCTACCTGCTCAACGAGGCAAAGGAGCGCGAACACATACTCGATGGGCTTGTCATAGCCGTGCGCAACATCGACGAGGTGATAAAGATAATCCGCGCCTCACAGAACGTCAGCGAGGCACGCACAGCGCTGCGCAACCGCTTTGCGCTGTCCGAACGCCAGGCAAACGCCATACTCGATATGCGCCTTGCGCGGCTGACCAGCCTTGAGATATTCAAGCTTGAGCAAGAGCTGAAAGAAATACAGGCGCTCATAAAGCAGCTGCAGGGCATAGTAGACAGCAAGCGCAAGCAGCTTGAGGTCGTCAAGGACGAGCTGCTTGCAATCAAGCGTCAATACAAGGACAACCGCCGCAGCGTAATAGTCAACGATTTGGCGGCTATAGACATACCGGCCGATACAGACGTAATGCCGGTATCCGATTATGCAATCGCCGTAAACGCAAGCGGAGTAATCAAGCGCGTGCCGTTCAAAAACTACTCCATGTCCTCGCGCGAGATATCCGAGCGCGCAACGGTAAACGAGATTTCGCCGCTGCTGGCGTTTGCGCCCAGCGACAACACGCTCTACACCTTTACCAACCTCGGCAATTGCTACAAGATTCCCGTGTCCGACCTGCCCGAGTGCCGCTGGAGGGAAAAGGGTCTTGCGCTGTCCGCAGTCTGCGGCGCGGAAGAGGGCGAGCGCCCGGTTGCAATACTTCCCGTAAAGGACAATCTCCCCAAGGGCAGCCTGCTGTTTTTCACGCGCAACGGCTATGTAAAAAAGACCGATTGGTCGGAATACAGCGTCAACAGGTCATGTTTTCAGGCAGTCAAGCTCAAGGAGGGCGACGAGCTTATCTCGGTGGAGGACTGCGTGGACGGCATGAAACTCATGTTTGTCACCGCCGGCGGAATGTGCCTCAAGGCGGACAAGGGCGATTTGCCCACGCAGGGCAGGGTGGCAGGCGGCGTGCGCGGAGTGTCGCTGTCCGACTTTGACTACACCGTGCTTGCCTGTCAGGTCACGGACGCCACGCAGCTTCTGGCTGTCACCGACAAGGGCTATTTCAAGCGCATAACCTGCTCTGACGTGCCGCTGATGGCGCGCTACCGCAAGGGCGTCAAGCTCATTGACCTCGGCAAGGACAACGGCATGAACCTCGTGCAGGCGGTGCCGCTGATATCGCCCTGCCAGCTTGGTCTGATCACCGCGGAAAACGAGATAATAGGCATCAAGCCCGACAGCATCCCCTTAGAGGCGCGCGCCGGCAAGGGCAAGCCGCACAAGGAATATAAAAAGGGATTAAAGGTGTCGTCTGCATACAAGCATCTGCTGCAGTAAGCAAAATGATTGCGGTAAGGTTTGACACACAAAAGAGTTGTAACGTTTTGATGTCAAATCGCAATAAGTTTGAAAAATTGATTTGCCAAAGCAAATCAGCATACCGCTTTGATTATAAACAAAGTTTCAAGGCGCCGTAATATAGTGCATATATAAAATCAATCCGCCCGTACAGAGTTGTACGGGCGGATTGTATTATAGAACACTTTGCTGAAATTTGTCGCAGTAAAAAGCCGTAAATCTATAATAGTTATAAACAAAAATAATTGCGCGCAAAAAACACAGACAATTTGCCGCGGGATTTTATCTCAATCCGCCTGCGAAAAATACCTGTTCAAAAGATATATTATCTGCTTGTCGGCAATGCCTGCAACAGGCTCCAGCCCGTACGGCTTTTTGGGGTACAGCGACGGGGGAGAGTATTTGGGCGTGCTGTCAGCCTGCTTTTCCTGTCCGCCGTCCGGCTGTGCCGCGCCTTGATTGCCGTCCTGGTTTGCCATTGCACTCTTAAGCAGCATACCAAGTATGGGCATCATTGCGGCATTTTGCCCGTCCTGCCCGCTTTGTCCGGCTTGCTTTAGCATTATGTCTATGAGCGCGGAATAATCTGCATTGCCGCCGCCCGCACCGGTACTGCTGCCGCCGCTGCCGGTGCCGCCGCTTCCGCCTGACTGCTGGTTTGCGAGCATTGTCTTTAAAAGCTCCTGCATTCCGTTGCTTTGCTGTCCGCCGCCGTTTGAACCGCTGCCGCCACCGCCTGCGCCGCTACCGCCACCGCTTGAGCCGCCACCGCCACCGCCGCTGCCGCCGTTTCCGCCTGGCTGCTGGTTTGCAAGCATTGTCTTTAAAAGCTCTTGCATTCCGTTATTTTGTTGTCCGCCGCCGCCCAGCATCGCAAGGAGCGGCAAAATATTTTGTAGCATAATATCAAAGCCGTCTTTTTTATTCCGCGCAAAGTGTGTGCGTGCCTCCGCGCGCGTTTGTGCTCGTTTGCTGAGCCTTATGCAGGCCTTAGCTGTTTCTGTCTTGCAATTGCCGCTACTATAAATCTTATTATCAAAACCCGTATTGTATTCATATAATAGAATTAGGCCGCCTGAAAAATTGATAGAAAGTGCTCTTTTTGCGGTCTTTGTATTTTGGTAAAGGGCATGAAGGCCGCTGCGTCTGTCAAGTAACAGCAAGGCGCGTGCGGCGGCACGTTTGGAGGTATGAGCATATGCGCAAGGATTTCAGGGGTTACAGCGAGGACCGCAAGTCCAGCCCCGGCAGCGAACAGAGCGGGAAGCTCAATATGGACGCGCAGGATGCCATGGCGTTTGCGCAGCAGTATCAGGGCAAAAGCCAAGGCGAGATTATGGCTGAGATTTTGAAGATGTCGTCAAAGGGCAAAAAAGACGGTTCGGTCAACATCGAACAGATTGAAAACTTTGCCCAGACCCTCAGTCCGTCACTCACCGAGGAGCAGCGCGTCCGCCTTTCAGAGATGCTCAAGCTCATCAAAAACAGCTGACACAAGGCATTTAAACAGCGGCAGTTTGCAGCCCAATAAATTTTTTGCGCAAAAAAGCCGGAGGCACAGGATGTGCTCTCCGGCTGAATGCCGTTTGCTCTTATTCTCCGCTTGCGCATATGCGGCAGGCGGTTGGAACGTCAAAACAGCAGGTGTCTTGGATTAAACAAACTCAAAGTGCGCTCAGACGTTAGGCTGGCGTATAATCCGTGCCGTCGCCTTGCTTCCTTCACGCGCCATGTTGCGGAACAGCTGGTAAGACGCCGCCAGTGTAAACAGCACGCCGATGCCCAGTATCTTTAAAAACTCTGCGGCTAAATCCGGATATTCTGCCATGACAAGGGGCAGCCCCAAGAACGCATCAAGGAACGTAACACCCTCCCGCGCAATTATTATACTCAAGCTGAGGTATGTAGAGAGCAGCACAAGCAGCAGCGACATAATCACAATTATTACAACGGCCGTGCGGTTGACCTTGCCGCCGGCTTTTTTGTATCCGAGATACGCAAGGTAGGATATTGCATAGCCGGCGATACCCGCAATAAAGTCGAACATGGCGATTATCACCCACAGCGCAACGCCTGCAAGCGCAAACAGCAGCGCGCCCAGTATCCCCATGCCATAGTTGTTGCTGCGCGCATCGGCAGCGGCGTTGGTTGAGGAAATTTCAGACAGTATGCCCTGCGAGCAGTTATTGCATGTGTTTATCGCATCCGCGCGCGTGGAAAGCTGAATCAGGCTAAGGCTCTCCTGCGCGCCGCAGTTTTCGCAGGCGGGCGTAACCGTGCTTCCGTCAAGCGCGCCGTGCAGCTTTATAAAAAAGCCTTCAAGCTCTTCAAACTTGATTTCAGTCATGACCTTGGCGGCCACTATCGAAATAGAATTGTCTATGGAAACCTCTTTGACAAGCTTGTTGCTCCTGATGGCTTCCAGTGCAGGCATCAGCTTTTGCCGCAGAGCCTCGTCGTGGAAATTGCCGGAAATCTTTACGGCGTGTACCAGCAAGTTTTCCGAACGATACGCGGTTACCGAGGCGGAAAACCCCAAAATATCGCCGTGAACGGTGTGCCCGTAGCCCGGGCCGGCCGGAGTAACCGACAGCCCGTATTTTTGGGCAAGCTGCATGGATGCCTTTGACATTAAAATGTCCCCCTAAACTTGATATAACTTAAATTTTAGCAAAGTAGCCGCCGCAAGTCAATACATTTTCTGCCGGCCTAACCGGATTTGCATTTTTTTATGATTTCCGCTTAACCTTTGCGCAAAAATAGGGTATCATAATTGTAAGTATGTTTTGCCGCCGCCTTTGCGCGCGCGGAATCAGAGGGCGGATGACTGAGCTTTTGATAAAGCTGTTTGTAAAAAAGAAAGGCGTTATACGGCGCGAACGCTACGGCATATTGTCAGGCGTATGCGGCGCCGCCTTGGGCTTGCTGCTGTTCGGCGTAAAGCTTGCCGCAGGCATTGCCTCGGGTTCGCTGTCCGTGGTGGGCGACGCGCTCAACAACCTGACCGACTGCGCGACCTCAATTGCCGTTGCAGTGGGCTTTTGGTTTTCCGTACGGCCGGCAAGCGAAAAGCACCCGTTCGGGCACGGGCGGGTGGAATACCTTGTCGGGCTGATGATGTCGTTTGTAATAATGCTTGTGGGCGTGCAGCTGATTATCGAGGCAGCGGGGCGCATAATTACGCCCGTGCCCGCGCGGCTGCCCGCATGGGTGGCGGCGGCGCTCATAGCGTCTGTGCTGATAAAGCTGTGGCTGTATGCGTTTAACCTCAAGCTGCACAGGCACATAAATTCACAGGCGCTGAAAGCTGCCGCAACGGACGGCTTGGCGGACGCGCTCGCAACCTCGGCGGTGCTTATCTCGCTTGCTGCGGAGCGGCTGTGGGGAGTGATGACCGACGGGTACATGGGCGTCGGCGTCGGGCTGTTTATACTGTGGAGCGGTTTTTCCGCTGCGCGCGCGGCCACCCGGGAGATAGTGGGCAAGCGCCCGGATGCAAAGCTTGTGAGCGGCATAAAATCCACCGTGCTTTCACACGAGGGCATAATAGGTATGCATGACTTGATTGTGCACGACTACGGCCCGGGCAGGCGCATGGTGTCGCTGCACGCCGAAGTAAGCCGTGACATCGACATAACCGCAGCGCACGAGATAATCGACCACATAGAACTGGAGCTTAAAGAAACATACGGCTGCGACGCAACCATACACGTTGACCCCATTGCCTGCGACGACCCCAGGATACCCAAGCTCACGCAAAAGATTGCAGAGATACTCAGCGCAATACACCCCGGCATAAGTATGCACGACCTTAGGATACGCGACGCAAGCACGCACACCACACTGATTTTTGATGTGGCGCTGCCGTATAAGCTGGGGCTTGCGGACGAGGAAATCGCACGCGCGGTGCGCCGCGCCGTAGCGGCAATGGACGGCAAGTATTACGCGGTGATAAAGCTTGAAAGGCCGCTGTCATAGACCAGATAGGCTTTTTGCGTGCATAAAAATCCACGCATAAACGCAGTTTTAATACACAAACAGAATATGATTTTTAATATCAAAGTACAGAAACGGTATAGTTTTTACTTTTCAATATAACAGTACAGAAAAGGTACAGAAAAGGTATAATTTATATCCGATT
>CAZPMG010000011.1:12486-24655 GCA_964587785.1 uncultured Clostridia bacterium | reverse complement strand
TCCCGGCGCACAAGCTTCCAGCTATTAGGCACAATGCCCGCGTATTCATTTCTCTTGCGCTGGTTTTTGCGGAAGTTTTTGTCGGCGTCAACAAGGTTTCCCTCCACAAATATCTTGCCTGCGTTCAAATCGTCCTTGCGCGCGGGGTTGCTGCCGCCCGTGCGCTCGGAAAAACCTTTTCCCGTAAACAGCACAGAGAAAAACTCCAAAAAGTTAAACAGCGCCATAACCAGCCTGACAGGTATCATCAAGATATCCAGCAATATATCCCATACGCTATGCTTTTTGACAGCGGGCGCCTCAATAAAGTATAGGTTGCCGTCAGCGTCTTCTTTAGGCTGAAACAGCGACTTGCCGGGCTTTGTGAGCACCTCTTCAATGTCGTTGTTGAAAATGTTAAGAGAGTATATGCCGGAACTTCCGTATTCGGTAAAGTTTCCGCCCCTGTCCCTGCCTATGCCCGCGGAGGAAAACAGCACAATATCGCGTGCGGTGCGGGAAAAGAAGGGGGAGTCATCAAGCGAATCGCCCTCTGTAAGCAGCCGGTAATCGTGCGTATGCGAGTCCAGCACGGCAACCGAGCGCGAAAACGCATCCGCCTGCACGCTGAGCGCAAGCAGATTGTCCGCCGGGCTGAAGTCCATGCCGTAAAACTTTTGATCTTGCGCGTGCACCACGTGCGATTCGTCGTCGCCGCCGGAGTCTTTGCGCTTGCGGAACACTCCGGACATCTCGCCTATGTCCAGAGAGTAAAAGAAAGTGTCGTCATCCTCAAAGGCAAATCCGTTTACCGAGGAGGGTATGTTTTCATCGGGCAGCCTGTCAGGTATTCCGTCGCCGCGGAACCTCGCGCCGAACCCTTGGCTCTTCCAGGCGTTGCGGTCGCTTGCCTTGCGCGTATTCTTTATGTAATTTTCTATATACGCGCTTTCCATGTCCGTGCGCACGCCGTCCTTTAGCATACAGATGCGCGTGCCGTCGTTAAAAAGTATGGTGTCGTCCATAAAAATCCTTAATCATTTTTATATTGCAGTACCATTATACATCACTTCATCCAAGTAATGCAAGCCGCCAGAATAAAAATGTGCCTGCCCGCCATATAATTTACGGTGCGGGACTTTTTTTCAAGCAATTTGCCGCTGCTCTTCAGGTTGTAAGTTTTCGCATCAGAAGATGTTAATTTGTAACATTTCTGGCATAAAAATGCTAAATTTGCATTTGTCCACCGCTATCCACACAAACGGCTGTTTTTGTGGATAGGTTTGTGGACAAGTGGACAGGTATGCCCTTTTGCCGATAAAATGGGCACAAAACGTCAAAATCCGTCAAAAAATTCGGATATAGCGCCCGCCTGAGCCGGCATAGGATTTGGGTTGTATTATGTTTTCTGTTAACAAAAAAACTCTTGCTGTATTTGCGGTCAGCCTTGCGTGTACGCTCACTTTGCTGATAATTTTTTCCGCATATCTTTATCACGTGCAGGTGCGGCCCAGGCTCAACCTCATTGTGGTTGTAGATGCCGGGCACGGCGGTGTGGACGGCGGCACGACGGGCATTGCTACGGGCGTGCGCGAGAGCGACCTCAACCTGATGATAGCTCAGGAGCTGCGCGCTTATTTTGAGGGCGGCGGGCTTACCGTGGTTATGACCCGCCTTGACGAGGGCGGGCTGTACGGCACGGCAACACCCGGCTACAAGCGCAGGGATATGCAGATGCGCGCGAGGATTATTGACGAGAGCACCCCTGATTTGGTGGTCAGCATACACCTTAATAAATATTCCAGCTCGTCGCGCAGCGGAGCGCAGGTCTTTTTCAAGCAGTCGGATGAATACGGCAAGCGTGCGGCCGCGCTCATGCAGGGTTTTTTGAACACCGGCGTAAACACGCGCAACTATTCCGCGCTCAAAGGTGACTATTACATACTCAACTGCAGTAGTTACCCGTCGGTGATAGTGGAGGGGGGATTTTTGTCCAATCCCGACGACGAGGCAAAGCTGCTCACAGAGAGCTACCGCAAGAGCCTTGCGTATTATATATACTGCGGAGCCATAGCCTTTTTAGCGGAGCAATCAGGGCAAGTGTTCGAGCAGAGCGTGTAGGCAGGTGTTTATGCCTGCATATGCATTGCAGCGGCATAAGCTCGGGTGCAAAGCAAGTTACAAGAGGTAATAAAGTGTATAAAACACTGCTGCAATGGGGTATTGCGCTGTTTGCTAAACGCATAAAGGTTTGGGTACATATGCGGTAAAAACGCTTGCGGCTGCAACGTATGTTCATATGCAGATATATTTATGGGCATATAATCCGTTATGAGCAAGAGAAAACTGCTTAGATTTATTAACTATATACATTGACAGCAATCTAAATTGCGCGCATTGTATATCAATGAAAAAAATATCCCCCGGCATAATATTGCCGGGGGAATTATTGTTTTTATTGCATATTTGAGTGCAACAGCTCTCAATATTTGCGGCTGCTTTGCGGGCAATTACGCCGATTAATCAAGCCTGCACGCTCTTTAAAGCTGTTCAGAACATATTTTGCATTAAATTTAAAGCGAATTGATTATGTCGTCCATGTTGTATTTGCCCGGACGCTTGTCCTGCAAAAACTCTGCCGCCCTTAGCGCGCCCGCCGCAAACAGTCCGCGGTTGTGCGCGCGGTGGGTTATGCTCAAGCTCTCGTTTTGTCCAAAAAACAGCACCTCATGCTCGCCCACAATGCTGCCGCCGCGCACTGCGTGTATGCCGATTTCGCCGTCAGTGCGCTTTGCCTGACTGCCCTCACGGCCGGTCACCGGCTTTTTTGCCTGCGAAAGCCCGCTGTTTGCCGCGTCCGCAAGCATAAACGCCGTGCCGCTGGGGGCGTCCACCTTTTGGTTGTGGTGCGTTTCCACTATCTCAATGTCAAAGCCCTCAAGAAACGCCGCCGCCTTTTTAACAAGGCTTGCCGCAAGGCTTACGCCCAGCGACATATTGAAGCTTTGAAAGACAGCAATGCTGCCTGCCGCCCGGTCAATCTCCGCTTGCTGTGCGGGGGTATAGCCCGTGGTTGCAAGCACTGCGGGCAACCTGCGGGATACTGCAAACCCCAGCAGCCCGTCTATAGCCTCCGGGCGGGAAAAATCGATTATAGCGTCCGCGGCAGGCCGCACATCGTCAAATGAGCCGTACACGGGAAACGCAAAACCTTCGTTGCCGGAGGCGTGGCTATCTATGCCGGCCACTGTTTCAAAGCCGCTCTGCGCCGCCGCAGCAGCAACCGCGCGGCCCATCTTTCCGCCGCAGCCGCATATGATAAGTTTAAGCATTGCTACTCTCCTTGCAGTACGTTTATTGCCGTAATGGCAAGTAATAACTCAAATTATGTAAAATCTTGCGGAATAACCATTGATTGCCGCTCAAAATTCTTGCGGTTACTGGTTAATACTCAAACCGAACGCAAGCATTTCGCGCTTTAAAAGTTCCAGATTCTGCGGCTCAATGGGCGTGAGCGGCAGCCTGAGATATGGCTGGCACAGCCCCAAGAGCCATGCCGCAGCTTTAATGGGAATGGGATTGACCTCGCAAAATACGGCGCGCGCAAGGTTGAACATACTCAAAAACAACTGCCTTGCGCCCTGCGTGTCGCCCTCAAAGTAAAGCTTGCAAAGTTCGTGCGTCTGCGCGGGCAGTATATTTGAAAGCACGCTTATGCAGCCGCTGCCGCCCACGGAAAGCACTGGCAGGTTGAGCGAGTCGTCGCCGCTGTACAGCGCAATTTTGCCCGCAGTACGCCGCGCGGCGTCACAGATTTGCTCCATGTTGCCGCCGGCCTCCTTGAGCCCTGCGATGTTCGGAACCTCGCACAGCTCTTCCACCGTGCGCGGAAGCAGGTTTACGCCCGTGCGCCCCGGCACGTTATAGAGTATGACGGGAAGCTCTGTGCCCTCGGCAATCGCGCGGTAGTGCGCAACCAGCCCGCCCTGCGTGGCCTTGTTGTAATACGGCGTGACCACAAGCAGGGCAGACGCTCCGAGGTTCTGCGCGCGCTTTCCGGCAAGCACTGCCGCGGCGGTGTTGTTTCCGCCCGTACCCGCAAGCACGGGCACGCGTCCTGCGGCGCGCTTTACGGTAAATTCGAT
Organism: uncultured Clostridia bacterium; assembly: GCA_964587785.1. Lineage (GTDB taxonomy): Bacteria > Bacillota > Clostridia > Christensenellales > HGM11417 > CAZPMG01. The sequence continues at coordinate 20,531 of CAZPMG010000011.1, read as the reverse complement.
AACGCCTGCGCGCTCGTCCTCGCTGAGCGTGGGCGGCTCGCCCGTCGTGCCGCACGCAAGCAGCGCGTCAATACCGCTTTCCAGCTGAAAATCAATCAGCCTCGCAAACGCGTCATAATCTACCGCTCCGCCCTCTGTCATGGGCGTGATCAGCGCCGTACAGGCGCCCTTGAATACCTCACGCATGGCTATACCTCCAAATATTTGGCCGCGTACTTAAACCTGACTGTTAAGTCCTTAGTATCAAACGAAATTTTATAGGGTTTATCTGCTTAAATTTTGCAGACAATACCATTATTTTGCAAGCAGCCCTTCAATTACCTTTTGCGCAATCTGCACTGTGTTTGTCGCCGCGCCCTTGCGTATGTTGTCTGCAACCACCCACATATTGATGCCGTGCTCCACAGAGAAGTCCGTGCGCAGCCTGCCCACAAAAACTTCGTCTTTATCCTCGGAGTCTTTGGGCATGGGGTAGAGGTTTGAGGCAGGGTCGTCAACAACCGCAATGCCGGGCGCGTTTTCAAGCACCCTGCGCACCTCGTCAATTGGACAGGGGTTATAAAACTCTACATTTATGGACTCGCTGTGTCCGTGGAAAACCGGCACGCGCACCGTGGTTGCGGTAACGGCAAGGTTAGGCTCGCCCAAGATTTTGCGGGTCTCGTATATCATCTTGTCCTCTTCCTTGGTATAGCCGTTGTCCAAAAACACGTCTATGTGCGGTATCAGGTTTGCGTAAATGGGATGCACAAACTTTTGCGGCGCATTGCCCTTTGCTCCGCCGCTCAAATCGTCAAAGCCCGCCTGTCCTGCGCCCGATACCGCCTGATATGTGGAATAAACTACGCGCTTGATTTTAAACGCGTCGTGCAGAGGCTTGAGCGCAACAACCGCCTGAATGGTCGAGCAGTTGGGGTTGGCTATTATGCCCTTGTGGCGGGCAATGTCCTGCGGATTGACCTCGGGCACCACCAGCGGCACGTCCTCGTTCCGTCTCCACGCCGAGGAATTATCAACCACCACCGCGCCCTCTGCGGCAAACAGCGGAGCAAACTCCTTGCTTGCGTCGCCGCCCGCGGAGAACAGCGCAACATGTATGTTCTTGCCCTTTATGTTCTCCGGCGTAAGCTCAAGCACGGTGTGCTCCTTGCCCATAAATTCCAAAGTAGTGCCGGCCGAACGCTTTGAGGCGAACAGGTAATAGTTTTCAACCGGCAGGTTGCGCTCGCTGAGCACCTGCAAAAACTTTCTGCCCACCATACCGGTGGCGCCTGCAACGGCAAGATTTATTTTGTTCATATGCGCTCTCCTTTTAAGTCGTGTGTGTAAGAGATTACAAAAGGCGCTTTTTCCCTTTTTTTACGCGCCGGCCTTGTTCTTTTTTCTTGCAATAGCTCTGCTATTGCTGCAAAAAAACGCCTTGCCTGACGCGAAAATTGACTAAAAATCGCTCTTTCTCACTCATATTTACACTCCCCGAGTATAAATACAAATTGGATTTGCAAACCGTAATTTCGCCCGCTGTCAGGAAAAGCTCTTTGCCGCCGCCTTTTTTGGGTAAAAAAAACGGCGCCTAAAGCAAACCTTTAGCACCGCGTAAAAAAAAGACATATTACGGACATCCGCCGTAAAAAGAGCCTTTAATTTGGCAAATAGTGCTCCACGCGCCGCAGCGTCATGACAGTCGGCTGGCTGTTCGCGAAGCCGACCAGATGCGCGCGGCACGGCAGCCGTACGCTCTTCGGCAGAGATGCCCTTTCGCCGCGCGCGGGCTGCCGTGCCCGTGAGCGAGCGGTTACTCATGCTCCCTGCTCCTCTGATTTGCATTGCTATCATATCACAAACCCCGGCAAATGTCAAAAAGATTTGAAAACTTTTCAAAACAGCTCAAAATAAATGGTAAAACCCGCGTGTATTTGTTATAATCATATGAAAGGTTTTTTGCAAGACTTGCGTATGCAGCAATAATTGCGGCGGCAGCGAATAATTACATTGCGGCGATAATTGCCGTAAGCCGCACATAATTACAGCTGCAGCTTCCATTACATTGCAAAAGATATGCGCGTATTGCAGTTCGCGCGGCTAAATTCGGCGTACATTATTATAATACGCCCCTATTTTGTTAATTATTATACCTGAGCGGCTTTGGTGCCGCCGCAAAAATCAGCTGTCAGCCAAAGCGCCCGGCGGCTGTTTTCAGGCGGCGCACCTTGCCCGCGGCGGTGGAAATTTTTTCCGCGGCGTGTGCGTGCGGCATTATAGCGGCCGTTTGCGGCGGCGGAAGGGAGACTGAAATTCATGGCAGAAAAAAAAGGTTTTTTACATCAGCTTATCGTAGGCAAGGATAAGGCCGAGGGCTACGCGCGCGCGTCGCTGCCCTCCAACCGCTGGGAGCTGTTCTTCGACATAGTAAAGGGGCGGTTTTGGAAGCTTGTGCTGCTCAACATAATGATGCTCATAGGGCTTATCCTGCCGCTCATGCTGCTGCTTTACAATTATCTAAACAAAGCGGCGCTGGACGCGTCGCTGCCCTATTCCGCGCACATAGGCGCGGGCTATCCCATTTACGAAGACCTCAAGCTTCAGGGAATGTACTATGCAAGCCAGCTTGAGGGGCAGATGTTTTTGCTGCTGATTCCCGCGCTCATGATTGCAGGAGTGGTGTGCTCGGGCATATTTTATATCATGCGCAACCTCGTCTGGTCGGAGGGCGTGTTCATAGCGCCCGACTTTTGGAAGGGCTTGAAGGACAATATCCTGCACTTTTTGCTGATATTTTTCATGCTGGGCGTGGTGATTTGGATGACCCGCCAGTCGTCAAACCTTGCGGCGATCAGTATTGCCGCCGGCGACGGAAACTTTTTTATCTCGCTGTCATCGGCTGCGGTGGTGATTGTGTCCGTGCTGTTTGGCATAATGTGCCTGTATATGATGACGCTGACCGTCACCTATAAGCTGAAATTTTTTCAGCTTATACGCAACGCCTTTATACTGACGCTGGGGCTGTTTCTGCCCAACCTGCTGTTTGCCGCGCTTACGTTTTCGCCGATTATACTGACGCTTTTGCTGTCGCCCATAATGCCGTCCATACTGTCATTTGTGCTCATGATATACCTGCTGCTTGGTTTTTCCGGCGGCGCGCTCATATGGACGACTTACAGCCACTGGGTGTTTGACCGGTTTATAAACGACAGGGTGGAGGGCGCGCAAAAAAACCGCGGAATTTACCCCAAGGTCAATATGCAGGGCGAGTTTGTGGAGCGCAGGGTAAAGAGCTCGCAGCTGCTCAAGCGCCGCCCGCTCAAGCCGGTCAACGACGAGGACGTGGTGATAAGCGAGCTGCCGGCAAACTTTACGCGCGCCGACCTCTTGCGCCTTGCAGAGGAAAAGGAGCGTATGCGCGAGGACGCCGAGCGCTGGTCTGAAGAGCACGAGGGCGATCCTGAGATTGTCAGCGGCTATATCGTGGAGGACGACGAGGATACGCCTGCGGAAGAAGCCGAGCAGGCAGGCGTCGAGACCGCGGACGAAGAGGACAAGGCTGCCGATGAAATTGCGCCCGAGGGAAGAAGTAAGGGCAAAAAGGGTAAAAAGCACAGATGAGCATAGGCGCATATAACGCGGGTTTTTCTGATTTTTACGATACTTTCAGCGATGACTGCGACTGTGAAAAATGGTCGCAGTATTTGCTTTTACTGCTCAAAGAGCGCGGCAATTATCAAAGCGGGCTTGACATGGCTTGCGGCACGGGCAGGATAACCCGGCTGCTTGCCCGCGCGGGTTACGCAATGACAGGCGCGGACATATCCGAGCACATGCTGGACGCCGCAGTAAAAAACGCCGGTTCATCCGGGGCAAGACCTGTTTTTGTAAAGGGCGATTTGCTGAGCTTCCGCGGACACCGCGCATTTGACTTTGTTACTGTGGTAAACGACGGCATAAACTATCTGCCCCAGGAAAAGCTTGCGCGCACATTCAAAAACCTATATGCAAACCTTGTCGCGGGCGGCGCGCTGCTGCTTGATATCAGCACTGAGGCAAAGCTTGATCGGCTGATTGCCGGTCAGACATATTTTGACGACCGCGACGAGGCAACCTTGCTTTGGCACAACGAGCGCGTGCCCGGCGGAGTGCGCATGAGGCTTGTGCTGTTTGAGCGCGGCACGGGCGGCGCGTATGTTCGCCACGACGAGGAGCACATACAGTACGCGCACAGCGTTAAAGCCGTGAGCGGCGCGCTGGAGCTTGCCGGTTTTGCAGACATAACGGCGTACGATTGCTTTACCAAAGACCCGCCGCACACAGGCAGCCAAAGGGTGCAGTTCTGCGCGGTAAAACCGTCAAAATCCGGAGGAAGAAAGGTTTAAACATCTTTCAATTGCCGCAAAACTGAAAAACATATTGCAGGCAAATAAGCCTTGCCTGCGTTTTAAAGCCCGTATGCGGGCAATAATATAGAGTGCAATTAAATTATAATTACGATATGAAGAAAGATTTGAACGATAGAAATATAACAGACAGCAGCGGCACTGCCGCACATAAAAAAGCCTTGAGCGCATCAAAGCCCGGCAACATCGCAAGGGGATTGATACTCGGCGGCAGCGTTGCCGTAACCGCGGTGGAGGCTTCGGCAATGGTTCGCCGCGCGCAAAAACTGCACAAGCTCTCGCCGCTTGCCAGCGCCGCGCTGGGGCGCACGCTGATTGCCACGGCATATATGGGCAGCAGGTTTAAAAGCCCGCTGCACAGCGTTACCGTCAACATAAAGGGCGACGGGCCTCTGGGCACAATAGTGACGGCTTGCGACGGCAGCGGCCGCGTAAGGGGATACGTGCAAAATCCTGAGGCAGACCTGCCGTTAAACGCGCGCGGCAAGCTGGACGTTGCGGGCGGAGTAGGCAAGGGCAGAATGTCCGTTGTGCGCGACATGGGGCTAAAGGAGCCGTTTGTAGCGCAGGTAGAGCTTGTGAGCGGCGAGATAGCCGAGGATTTCACGCAATACTTTGCGGTGTCCGAGCAGCAGCCCTCTGCGGTTGCGCTGGGCGTTCTGATTACAAAGACGGGACGATGCAGCTCTGCGGGCGGCGTGTTTATACATCTGTTGCCCGGTTGCGGAGACAGGGAAATTGACCGCGCTCAGCAGCTTGCCCAAAAGCTTACCAACATAAGCGGCAATTTTTTAAACGCAACCGCAGACGAGGTGCTGGAGCAGCTGTTTTCCGGCGACGGACTGGAAATTTTGGGACATTCAAGCGCGCAGTTTAAATGCAAATGCAGCCCTGCGCGCATCAAAAGCCTGCTGTTTACCATGACCGAGGAGGAACTCCTCGGCATTGCCGAGCGCGAGGGCAGCGTAAAGGTACATTGCCACTTTTGCAATAAGGAGTATGCCTACGGAAGAGCTGACATAGAGCAGCTGTTTGCCGGGCGAAAAGCTGAAAAATGAGCACCACCGAACACGGCGGACAAAACATATATGAATTCAAGGGTGACGCGGAATTCTTTTTTGCGCGGCACAAGCGTCTGCTTGCTCAAAAGGACTATTTTGGCGCGCTTTCCAGCCTGAGGCGGGCGGGCGAGCTGGAAAAGGGCTATAAGGCAAAGCTTGCGCTTGCGGATTTCTTTGCAAATTACCGGCTTTACTTTTATGCCGAGCGCCAGTATTTTATGCTGCTCAGCCGCTATACCGAGAGCGCCGCAGAGGTGTATGCCTCGCTCAGCCAGATGTATTACGCCACCGGCGACAACTACAACGGCATGAGCTATTTCAACAGATTCCTGCGGGAAAACGGCGGCGCTGCGTATATGGACGACGACGAGGATTATTACTCTGCCTATTCCGACGACTATGACGACTACGACGGCGATTACCGGCTGGTATATCCGCCCACCGAGGAGATGTATGAGGAGCTGGTTGACGAAGCTAAGGCTGCGATAGGCGCGGAAAAGTATGACGAGGCGCGGCAAATGCTGCTCAGCGTGCCTGAGAGCTCCGCGTGGTACCTGCCCGCGCGCAACAACCTTGCGCTCAGCCGCCTGTTTGCCGGCGATACCGCTCAGGCGCTCTCAATCGTAAACTCGCTCATATCGCGGTGGCCGGACGATATCTTTACGCTGTGCACGGCGTGTTCGGTCTACCGCTTTGCCGGGCAGACGGGCAAGGCTTTAGAGGCTGCGGAAAAACTGAGGGGCGTGCGCACGGACGACGAATTTTTGCTTTATAAGGCAGCTGCGGCGTTCTGCGAGCTGGAGGACCACGCGCAGGTGTATGTGTTTTTGCGCAAGCTGCTTGACATAAAGCCGCTGGATTTGCGTGCACTCAGGCTGATTGCCATTGCCTGCTTCAACCTTCAGCGCTATGACGAGTCGCGCGAATGGCTGCTGGGCATACTTGAAATTGACGGCGGCGACCTGATGAGTAAGGGTTACCTCGGGCTGCTCAACCAGATTGCCGCGCTTTCAGTGACGGACGGGTTTAAGCTTGCCTACATGGTTACGCTGCCCTCGGCGGTCAAGCAGCCGCTGGAAAAGCGTCTTAAAAAATTGCTTGCCGGCGAAGCGCTTTCTGCTAAAGATTGCAATCCCGACGAGTTTTTACAGCTTTACTCGTTCATTGAGGAGGAATACGGCGGCAGGCATCTGCCCGCGCTGCTGGAAAAGTTTGCCGCCATGGACGGCATAATGGACGGCATAAACCGCGCGCTGCTCAGCACAAAGATAGAGCTTAAATACAAGCGGCAGGCAGTGCATTGGCTGGCGCGCTCGGGTTACCGCGGAAACGTGCACATGACGGCCTTCCGCGAATACGGAATAAGACATCTGCGCTATCCACGCGGTTACTTCCGCATGGACGGGCACAAGCAGGCGGCGTACTGCCGCGCACTGTCCGCGCTTGCGGTGTACAGCGAGGACGTAAGCCGCACGCTGTCGCGCACTGCCTACAACCTATTCGGAGTTGCCGATGTCCACGGCGTGGATTTGTCTGATACCGAGGCCGTGGCGGCGGTGCTGTGCTATGAGGCGCACGTGCGCAGGTTCGCAAGACCCATGCAGGTGCTCCATGAGGATTTTAAGTTCAAGAGCGCAGATTTCAAGCGTCTGCGCACAGAGTTAAAGCTGGATTGACGCGCTCAAGCCGCAATGCAAGCTTGCCTGCGGGCAACCATATCGTTTACGCAAAAGCAAAGACAACAGAAAAGTTTTAATACGGCCGCAGAGCGGCTATTGCCCAGGGGGGTACAAGTTATGTTTGGAAGAAGGTCTGACGGGAAAAAGCTCAAAAATATTCCGCCGTTTTTAAAGATTGTGCCGCACATCATGAGCGCGCGCCACGACTCGCAAAACAGTTTTTTATATGAGGCGCCCTGCGAGCCTATGGACGCTTTTATAGACCAAAAGCGCACGGAGGATGGAATCAGCTACAACTATATGCACATCACCGTTGCGGCAATCGTGCGGCTGCTGGCGCTCAGGCCGCAGCTCAACCGCTTTGTAATGAACGGCAGGATATACAAGCGCAACAAAATTTACATATCCTTTGCCGTCAAAAAGGCGCTCACCGACGACGACGTGGGAACCACGGTAAAGCTGGAGTTTGACGGCAGAGAGAGCATCTCCGACGTCAAGCGCGCGGTGGACGATTCCATACGCCAAAACGCCGTGCGTTCGTCAAATAACAACACCGACAAGACAGCAAAGTTTTTGACGCGCGTGCCCAACGCGCTTATCAAGCTGGCTGTAGGCTTTTTAAAGCTGCTTGACCGGCACGGAATGTTGTTTAAAAAGGTAATTGACGCAAGCCCCTTTCACACGTCCTGCTTTTTCACAAACATGAAGTCCATAAAGACCGACTACATATACCACCACCTGTACGATTTCGGAACCACAGGGCTGTTTGTGGCAATAGGCAAGGAGACGCTGCGGCCTGTTGTGGACGAGGACGGAAACCTTGCCGTGGGCAAGCGCATGAGCATGGGCATTGTGACAGACGAACGCTTTTGCGACGGGTTTTACTATGCAAACAGCTTCCGCGTCCTGCGCAAGCT
>CAZPMG010000011.1:9571-12386 GCA_964587785.1 uncultured Clostridia bacterium | reverse complement strand
TCTATGTTCTTGCGTTCGTTCTCTACAAACTTGCGCTCTGTCTCGCTCAGTTCCTCAGGCCGTGACGATGGACGCGGCTCAAACAGAGTGGTGCGTTCGGGCTCTACATACTCGCCCTCATAGCCGTTGTCGCCAAGCTCCCTGCGCTCGATGTTGGACATCTTGCGGGTGTTGCCAAGATATGAGCCAAAGCCCATTGAGAAAGGCTCTTTCTTTGCGGGGCGTCCGCCGCCGCTGCCTGACCTGCTATCTCTGCTATCTCTGTTATCTCTGTTATCTCTGCCGCCCTCTCTGCGGCCGCCGCGTTCCCTGCGGTCGGAATAGCTCCTGCGCCCGTCATCTGCGCCGCGGTCGCGGTCGCCGCCCTCTCTGCGGTCGGGATAGCTTTTGCGGCCTTCCTCTGTGCCGCGGTCACGGTCGCCGCCCTCTCTGCGGTCAGAATAGCTCCTGCGCCCGTCATCTCTGCGCTCGCCGCGCGGGCGGAAAGCGCCCGGGTCTGAGTGCGTGCCGCTTTCCCTCAGCGGCGGCGTATCGCCCTCTGCTGCGGCGGGGGAGTGAGCCGGCCTTGCGTCGTCCCTGCGTTCACGCCTTTCGCGGAAGGGTCTGTCCTCGCGCGGATGCCTTGGGGCGTCGCCCCTCGGCGAGTCGCCTCGCCGCGCGTTCTTGGGGGTTATGACTATATAGCGGTTGGGCTCTGTGCCCTCGGACGAGGTGGATACGTCATTGAACTCCTGAAGTGCGGAGTGAATAATCCTGCGCTCCGAGGGGTTCATGGGCTCCAGCCTGACGCGCTTGCCCGTGCGGGCGGCCTTGCCGGCCAGCTTGCGCGCAAGCCCCTTGAGTATGTCCTCGCGCTTTTCGCGGTAATTTTCGCAGTCCAGCGTGAGCCTTTTGTATGCGCCGCCGCCCGAGTTGTAAACCAGCGACGCAAGGTACTGCACTGCGTCAAGCACGTCGCCGCGGTAGCCGATTATCATGCCGCTGTCCTTGCCGGACACAGATACGGTGAGCGCGCTTGGCTCCTCGGAAACAATCTTGACCTGCGCGTCAAGACGCATCTTTTTTACCACGCCCTCCACAAAAGCCGCTGCGCGCTCTGCGTCAGACAGCTTGGGAGCGGGCAGGATTTCCACGCGTGCCTTGCGCAGGAAACCGCCTTGGTCAAGCACGGTGATCTGCGCGTCCTCGCGCGCTATCCCGAGTTCCTTGAGGCCGGCCTCGATTGCCGCCTCGACAGTCTTATCCTTAAATTCCATAGAGCAAATATCCTCCTGCCGTACGCGCGGCAAGCAAAAACGCGCGCCGGGTTTTATGTTTATGCACAAGCTGCTGCGGCAGTGCGCGGCGTGTGTCCGCTTATATGCCGTAATCAGCCATAGCTGCAAGCCTATTGAAAAGCGCCAAAATTATAAATTTGGCGCTTTTATAACGCCCCTTGCGGACGAGATTTACGGTGTTACAAAAGCCCATTCAAAGCAAACTTGTATGCATTTGCATTAACAAAGCATTGTGTTTGCAAGCGTCAGCGCCTGTCGTAGCTCAGCTTTTTCTTTTCTGCAAATTCCTTTTTGAGCTTGCCGGTGACTATGACGTTTATCAAAAACGTGGACGCAAGCATGAACATCGAGTTGGAAACTATATAGATTGCAAAGCTTGATGTGTATTGAACGGAAAAATATACCATGAGCAGGGGAAAGAAGTACATCATAAACTTTGTCATTCCCGCTCCGCCCGCCGCCGCCTGCGGCTGCGGCTGTGTCTTTTGCATTATCCACTGCGAGAAAAACGAGCTGAGCATGGCAAGCACAGGGAGCACCAAAAAGCCGTTCCAGCTGTCGCCGTATTCCGCGCGTATGCCGCGGGTAAGCTCCCCGTAATCGCTGCGCGCCAAGGTATCCGAGCCGGGTATCTTGAGCGCGGTAAGCCCTATGCTGTTTGTGGTTATCTCGTTAAACGTGGGGATTGCGCCCACCCAGGTGTCCGGGCGCAGGGGGTTTTTTATCCAAAGCCAGCTGGGGTTGGACTCCTTGTAAACCGCCACAAGCTGAGCGTCGATTTCCGTCTGCTTGTCTGCGATTTCCTCTGTGGAAAGTCCGGCAGTCTCTTGATTGTAAGTGTCAACAAGCGCGTTGTATGTGGACGCGTTTGAAAAAGTTGCAAAGCTGTTGATAGCAGAAAACACCACAAAGAAAAGCCCCAGCGTAAGCAACGTGGGCAGGCAGGCGCCGCTCATGGAGTAGCCCTCCTTTTTCATGCGCGCCATCATCTTTTGGTTGTAAAGATTTTTGTCGCCCTTGCACTGAATCTCCAGTTTTTCCAGTTCGGGCGCGAGCATCTCTTGAATCATCTGGTTCTTTTTCATGCTCTTGCGGCTGATATAGTCAAGCGGAAAAGTCACCAGCTTGAGCACCAGAGTAAACAAAATCATGGTCCAGCAGATATTGCCCGTCCAGTCGTTTATCATCCGCAAAAACTGGCCGATAAAGTTGAGAGAGGGCATATCGCCTTCCGCGATGGGGCTTATTGCCAGCAACAGATTTATAAAACCCATTTAATTTCTCCTTTGAGATTGTCGGGCACGGGGTCAAACCCGCCCTTGGAAAAGGGATTGCAGCGCAATATGCGCATTCCGCCCATGGCGCAGCCCTTTACCGCGCCAAAACTCTTTACCGCCTCCATGGTATAGCTTGAACAGGTGGGGTAGTATCTGCAGTTTTTGCCCATTACGGGCGACAAAAATATTTTATAGAGCTTGATTAAAAAAATACAGATATACTTCATATCCGCCTCATTCGTGCGCAGTGTAGGCGCTTCT
>CAZPMG010000011.1:1159-9471 GCA_964587785.1 uncultured Clostridia bacterium | reverse complement strand
AGCCCTGCCTTTTTGAGCAGATACAGTATGTCCCGCCTTATGCCCGTGTATCCCGCGTCAAGTATGCCCGGGCGCGCGGAAAATACCAAAAAGCAGCCCCGCCTGATTTGCGGTGCGAGCAGCCTTACATTTTCGCGCATGAGCCGCTTTGCGCGGTTGCGCTGTACACTTTTGCCAATCTTCTTGCTTACTGAAAACCCGAACTTGGGTGTGCGCCCGGACGCGCGCGCATAGACCAGCACTATATTTTTGCTTGCCACGGACGCGCCTTTTTTGTAGACAAAGGCAAACTGTTTGTTTTTCCGCAGCCTGTAAACTGCCTGCATTGACTTTCCCCGCCCTTTAAAGGCGTATTGATTAACAAAAAAGCCATATACTTAAAGACGCTGGTCTAAAGGCATACGGCTAAGCTTTTCAACCTGACTTAAAACATAGCTGCACTTAGCGCGCCGCAGCGCGCAGCTTGCTTCCTTAACGGCTTAGCAGCTTTCTGCCCTTGGCGCGCCTTCTCTTAAGTACGTTTCGGCCGCCGGCGGATTTCATGCGCTTACGAAAGCCATGCACCTTGCTGCGCTGGCGTTTTTTGGGCTGGTAAGTTCTCTTCATAACGTGTCCTCGCTTTGTCTAAATATGATTTTGCACTTTTATATTGTAAATTATACCTTAGGCAAAAGGCCGTACAGCCTGTATGTGAACAAGCCGCGCCGCCGGCGGCAAAAAACCGTCCGAAGCTGCGCAAACCCGGATTTTCCCAAGTTATCGACAATGTAAAAATTTACTACCGATAAATTATACTAATAAATCATTTTTATGTCAACAAATAATAAATGCAATTGGCAAAGCATTTTGTTTAATGCGGCAGATATGGTCAATTTAACCGCTGTCAGCCGCCGCTATTTGCAGTGCGTCTATGTGCATTGGCCGGATTGCCGTAAAAAATTATATTCCGTGCGTACTTTTTTGCTCTCACAATTGTTTATTAGGTAGCAGGTCTCTTGCCACGGCAAGCGGCGAAAAATTAATCACCCGGAGGGTGCGTTATGAAAAATTATAGGATTTTAAAATTAGTTGCGCTTACCGCAGCGGCGGTACTTGCGCTCGGGGTGCTTGCCTCCTGCAACTGGTGGCAGACCGGGCCGACGGTATACAACGGCGAGGCAAAGGCGTTTGCCAGCCATGCCGCGCTGGAAAAGTACGTAAAGGACAACACCTCTACTGCAAAGCGCGGAGGTTGGTTTTCCGGCGGCATTGCAGTCAACGATTCTGCAGACAACGCCGCGCCTGAGGCAAGCGACGGCGACAGCGGCTCGTCACAGACCAACACACAGGTTGCCGGAGTGGATGAGAGTGATATTGTAAAGGTCTATGGCGGCATGATATATACGCTCACATACTCCGAGGGCGGCGCAGCTGTCAGCATATTTGACACGGTTTCCGGAAAGTCGCTGGCAATTGACGCCGAGGGATATTACCCCACGGAGTTTTACGTTCAAAGCGGCAGGCTGGTTGTATTCGGCGTATATTACGACCAAAACGCATGGGGCGGCTATGCCAAACCGGATATAGACATGGCGGATGCCGCGGTTACGCTTGACTGTCTGTGGTACGGCGGCAATGTGTCCGTGCGCATATACGACGTGTCCAAGCTGGATATCGGCGACGCGGACAGCGTTACGCTTGAGCGTTCCATAGATGTTCCCAACAGCAGCTATATGACAAGCCGCCGCATAGACGACACCGTATATCTGGTGCTGTCGTCATTCCGTCTTTTCGCGCGCGACAACAAGGTCTATATCCCGCAGTACAGCGACAGCGCTGCGGGCGGCGAGCTTACCGAGCTCAGCCCGGACAGCATTTACCTCACTCCGCACGGCAAGGATTGGATGGGCTATATTTATCTTATCACCTTTGATATAACCGAGGACGAAGTCCCTGCGGACATAGGCGCTTACCTCGGCGGAGCGCAGCACGTCTATGCCAGCGCGGAAGCGCTGTATACGGCGTTCAGCTATTATGACTATTACTATTACGAAAACACTCCCACACTGGGACGGCAGATGTACCGCACGGTTGCCGTGCGCTTTGAGATGAAGCCCGAGGGCCTGCGCTACGGCGCAAAGCTTGAGCTGAACGGCTATCTGCACAACCAGTTCAGCATGGACGAGTATGACAACTCCTTCCGCATAGTGGTGACGGAAAACAAGATCATAACCCCCCAAAGCTGGCAGGTGGGCAGGGCGACTTATCTGCACATATTCGGCATTGAGGGCGGAAAGTTTGTGCATTTGGCAAAGTCCGCGTCCATGGGCGAAAAGAAGAACGAAATTGTGTATTCCGTGCGTTTTGACGGGGAAACCTGCAACGTTGTGACCGCAGAAAACATTGACCCGCTGTATGTGCTGGATTTGTCCGACAAGACCAACCCCGTGATACTTGACGAGTTGGAGTCCGAGGGCGTAAACGACTATCTGCACAAGATATCCGACGAGCTGCTGCTGGGCATAGGCCGCGACTCCAACCAATTCGGAGGCTTTACAGGCGTAAAATTCAGCCTTTACCACAATGTGAAGCCGCTAAATGAACTGCAAAAATATTCGCATGACGGCAACTCTTATTCCCAGGCGGCATACAACCACAAGTCCATACTCGCATACCCGACCCAAGATGGGCAAAGCTATATATTCGGCTTGCCGGTGTCCGGCTGGGTAAGCAGTAACAGGCATGACGGCTACTATTACACCTACCGTTCGCAGCTGCTTGTCACAAGGCTGTCTACGGACATAGCCGACTATGACACGGACGTAACGCAGCCGGGCGAGCTTAAGGTGAAAGTGCTGGAGTTCCCGTATGAGGAGAACGACCCCTGGGCATTTGCCGACGGCGTGCGCCGCGCAGTGATTGTAAACGGCGTGCTCTACAGTGTGGGCAACACCAAGATACTCGCATATAACCTGGGCGACTTCAGCGTGGCGGCAACATATGCCCTGTAGGCATAAGCCAAGCTGTATAAAAAGGGCAGTGCGACATTGTTTAACGGTGGTAAACCGATAAAGTTCCGTTTGTCAATACATTGCAGTTTGTGCAGTAAAAGACTGCAAGCAGTAAAAACAGTTTAACACAATAATACACGTTATATTGTGCATATGAGCATTATTGATCAATGCGGCCGTTCCGAAAAATGGGCGGCCGCATTTTTTTATGCTGATGTGGACTGTATCATTTCAACGCGTTTGACTTGAGTGTGTACAAAACTATTGCCAAAATCATAATTATATAGTAAAATGTATTTGGCAAATGCCGCGGCGCCCGATGCGTATGCGGTATCTGCAAAAAAATTTTGAACAGGAGTAAATAATGGAAGGCGACCCCCGAAGTTATTTGAATGACCCTTTACCCTCAGGCAAACGCGCAGGCCTGCAGGGCGTCTTTTCGGGCGCGGCGGCTTTCCCGCTGCCCGGCGCAGGTTACATACATTGTTTTGAAGAATTTCACACTACCCGCGGGCAGACTTTGATTGCATAAGCCCTTGGCGGTATCTTTCTTGAGGTGTGAAGTTTTTCACGCCTTTATTTTTTGTAAAAATTCAAGGAGGTACCGGCCCATGATAACATACAGGACAACCGCAAAGAGCGGGGAAATCACTACCTTGGCGGAGCCGATTCCGTTTTGCTGGATAAACCTTGTCAATCCCTCTGACAGCGAGGTGGACGAGATCAAGCGTCTCACCGGCGCGCCGGAGGCCATGCTGAAATCCGCGCTGGACGAGGAGGAGACCGCACACACCGACATAGAGGGCGGAAACACGCTGATTGTGGTGGACATACCCGTGCTGGAAAACAACAACGGAAGTGTGCTGTATACCACGCTTCCGCTTGGCATTATACTCAGCAAGGAATATTTTATCACAGTGTGCCTGAAAGACAGTGCGCTGCTCTCCGACTTTGCCGCAGGGCGCGTAAGGGGCTTTGATTCCTCGCGGTACGACCGTTTTTTACTGCAGCTGCTGTACCGGAACGCCGCGCGATTTTTGCAGTATCTGCGCCAGATTGACAAGGCAAGCCACCGCATACAGGCAGAGCTTTACAAGTCAATGAAAAACAAAGAGCTTATACAGCTTTTGGAGCTGGAAAAATCGCTGGTCTATTTTTCCACGTCGCTGCGCGCAAACGAGGCGGTGATAGAAAAGCTTGTGCGGTTTGACAACATCAAAAACGACCCCGTTGACCTCAACCTGCTTGACGATGTCATACTCGAGACCAAGCAGGCAATTGAAATGAGCAACATATACCGCGACATACTCAGCAGCACAATGGACGCGTTTGCCTCCATAATATCAAACAACGTCAATATCGTAATGAAACTGCTGACCATAATCACCATTATACTTACCATCCCCACGCTTATATCCAGCCTGTGGGGAATGAACGTGCCCGTGCCGTTTGCGGATAACCCCATAGGGTTTTGGCTGGTAAGCGTGCTTATCGCGGTTGTCACCACTGCCGGGGCGCTTCTGATAATCAAGCATACCAAGAAGATAAAATAAGCTGCAAAGGTAAATTTGACAATAACAGCCCAAAACGCAGAACTAAAAACGCAGCTTAGCGCTCAAAAAATCGCCTTTAAAAAAGGCGTGTCCGCGGCGATATTGCATTGACATATTTTTGCAGGTGAAGTACAATATAATTTAAGGGCGCGCCCAAAGCGCGCTTTTGCCAAAGAATATGCGCGCAGGACAGGTTCTTTGCGCGCTATCCGCGTATTTGCCCGGTCAATGAGGATTTATATGCAGAAACTTACCGTAGGCATAGCCGGGCTGGGGCTTATAGGCGGCTCGCTTGCCAAAGCGCTCAAAAAAAACACTCCGCACACCGTGCTGGGCATTGACACCGACGCGCGCACAATGCAGAGCGCGCTGAGCGGCGGCGCGGTGGACGGGCAGGCAGATGCGCCTGCGCTTTCTCGGTGCGACATAGTTTTTGTGTGCCTGCACCCGGGCGGCACTGTAAAGTTTATCAAAGATAACGCTCCGCACTTTGCCGGGGGCGCGCTGGTGTGCGACGTATGCGGCGTAAAGCGCGCCGTGCAGGCCGAGGTTGAGCCGTATGTGCGCGGCAGCGGCGCGTGGTATGTGGGCACTCACCCCATGGCCGGACGTGAACGTTTTGGCTATGAGGCGTCCGACGCGCTGCTGTTTGAGGGCGCAAGCGTGATAGTTTGCCCGCCGCAGGATTTGCCGCCCGAGCTTTTACAGAGGCTGCTGAGCGTGCTCGGCGGCGCGGGTTTTGCCGGCTCGGTGCAGACGGATGCTGACGAACACGACAGCATAATCGCGTATACCTCGCAGCTTGCGCATGCGGTGTCAAGCGCATACATCAAGAGCCCCGCGGCAGAAAAACAGCGCGGTTTCAGCGCCGGCTCATATGCGGACATGACGCGCGTGGCGCGCCTTGACGAGAATATGTGGACAGAGCTGTTTATGCTCAACCGCCAAAACCTGATTGCGGAAATCGACATATTTGCCGCCAACCTAAGCGACATACGCAGCGCGCTTGAGCAAGGCGACGAAAATCAGCTTAGGCAGCTTTTGAAAAAGGGCAGGGAAATAAAGGAACGCAGCCTGCGCGGCGAAGATATAAAACCCAAGGATTTAGAATAATCAGCATTTTTTCTGTTTAATCCCGACTATAATAATTTTAAAGCGGATGACGCATTGCACTGTTTCAGCTGCGCACGCGTCCATAAATACTTAAGGAGCAACAATTTTTTATGGCATACTTGCTTGCCACGGAGAGCATGAACTGGGTTTACGCCGCCCTCGTGGTGGTGCTTATACAGTGGCCGCTTTCCATATTTGCGCTTATGCGCCTGTACAAAAGCCCTATCAAGGGCGCAAAAAGCGTGCTTTTGCACATATATATAGTAGCGGTGTTTATCGTCGGGCCGGTCAGCTTTATCATATATGATATGATAAGCCGCCGCTCGGGCTTTTTGGAGTTTGCTCCGGAAAGATCCGATGACGATGACGACGATGACGAGGAAACAGACGGCTGACTTCCGGCTTTAAAAGCGGGACGGCCGTGGCAAGTATGGGCATGGGAGGTTTTTGAAATGGATCAAAAAGCGGTAAAATACCACGACCTGGTATTTGAGCTTGCGCAGTCTGATTACCGCAAGCGTCCGGGCGCCGTCGAAGAAGTGTTTGCCCGGCTGTTAAAGCTTGACGCAAATCTTTACATATCGCTCTGGGAATATCTGCTGTTGCGCGAGGAACAGCTGCTTGACACCCCGGCATACAACGACGTGCTCAGCTCCAAGCTGTTTTTAAAGCTGCACCGCTCGGGCGCGCAGCGCGCCTTTAAGGCGGTCACCGAGCCGGGCGAAATCCAGCGCGTTATATTCAGCCGCTCTGCCGCGCCGCTGGAGGATGAGCTGTTGTCGTATATGGTGGGGCTGATTTACACAGGCAAGTTCGACCGCGCACAGCCGCTGCTGCGCCTGCTGCAAAAAAACACCGTCGTGCCTTACGGCGAGTATTTTATAAAGCTGTTTGACGCGTTTTATGCTCACAACTTGGCAAACCTCAAGGACGCAAAGATAGTCACTCTCAAAAAATCCGCGGCGCGGTTTCTGCTTGAGATGGTAAGCAAAATCCGCGGCGACGAGCGCGCACTGCTCACCCAGCGCATAAACGAGCTGCTGCATTCGCGCATAGAAGAGGAATAAACCAATCAATCAGGTTTATACCGGCAATGCCTGCACATATGCGCAATTTTAGCTGCGTTACATACGGACAAGCATTGCGGGAGCCTTGCAGGCATTTATATACGTAAGCACAGGGGGCAGCACACGCCCTTTCGTAATTTATTGTTTTACAGGAAAAAGCAACCTATGGACATGACAAAAATCCAAAAGAAGTGGCAGAAACGCTGGGAGGAGAGCGGAATTCACACATTCCGCCCGAATGACTCCGGCAAAAAATACTATGTGCTGGAGATGTTCTCCTATCCGTCGGGCGCAAAGCTCCACGCCGGGCACTGGTATAATTACGGGCCGACCGATTCCTTTGCGCGCTTTAAGCGTATGCAGGGTTTCAACGTGTTTCAGCCCATGGGCTTTGACGCGTTCGGGCTGCCCGCGGAAAATTATGCCATCAAAACCGGAGTGCATCCGCACGATTCCACGGAAAAAAATATTGCCACCATGCAAGAGCAACTGCGCGCAATGGGCGCAATGTTCGACTGGAGCCGCGAGGTGGTCACCAGCCGCCCCGACTATTACAAGTGGACGCAGTGGATGTTTTTGCAGCTTTACAAGCAGGGGCTTGCATACCGCAAGGAGGCGCCTGTCAATTGGTGCCCGTCCTGCAACACCGTGCTTGCCAACGAACAGGCGGAGGGCGGCGAGTGCGAACGCTGCCAAAGCGCCGTGCAAAAGCGCAACCTTACGCAGTGGTTTTTTAAGATAACGCAGTACGCCGACGAGCTGCTGCAGTGCCTTGACGGCCTCGACTGGCCGGAAAAGACCAAGGCAATGCAAAAAAACTGGATAGGCCGCTCAGAGGGTGGCGAGATAGTCTTTAAAACCGAGGACGGAAAAAACAGCGTGCGTGTTTTCACCACCCGCGCGGATACACTCATGGGCGTTTCCTATGTGGTGCTTGCGCCCGAGCATGAGCTTGTAAGCGCGCTCACAGCGCCCGCGCAGGCGGCGGCGGTGGAGGATTATATTCAGCAGTCCGCCCGCATTTCAGAGATTGACAGGCTTTCCGCCGCTCGTGAAAAGACGGGCGTGCCGCTTGGCAGCTTTGTGCTGCACCCCTTGACGGGCGCAAAAGTGCCGGTGTGGACGGGCGACTATGTGCTGGGTTCATACGGCACGGGCGCGGTAATGGGCGTGCCCGCCCACGACGAGCGCGACTTTGTGTTCGCGCAAAAATACAATCTGCCCATAGTGCGCGTAATAAGCGGCGCTGACGGCGCGCCCGACGAACTGCCGTTTACCGGCGACGGAATAATGTGCGGCTCCGGCGCGTATGACGGGCTGACCTCAGCGCGCGGCAGAGAAACCGTGCTTGACGACTTGCAAAGCAAGGACTTAGGCGGCAAAAAGGTAAACTTTCGGCTGCGCGACTGGCTGGTTTCCCGCCAGAGGTACTGGGGCGCGCCCATACCTATGATATACTGCAAATCCTGCGGCACCGTTCCCGTGCCGGAAAAAGATTTGCCGGTGCTGCTGCCGTATGACGTGGAGTTTGCTCCCGACGGCAAGTCACCGCTTGCAAAGTCCGATGCGTTCAGGCTTACAAAGTGCCC
>CAZPMG010000011.1:0-1059 GCA_964587785.1 uncultured Clostridia bacterium | reverse complement strand
AGCTCGCTTGTGCATCAGGGCATAATACTCGGCCCTGACAGCCGCAAGATGAGCAAGAGCTTTGGCAACGTAATATCGCCCGACCCGTACATTGAGCAATACGGCTCGGACGTGTTCCGGCTGTACCTTATGTTCGGCTTTAACTATGTAGAGGGCGGCCCTTGGAGCGACGAGGGAATAAAGGCTGTTGCCCGGTTCTTGGAGCGTGCTGAGCGCGTAATACTCAGCAGCTTTGCCGCGCAGGGCAAGAAAGCCTCCGGCGCGGAGGAAAAGGAGCTTTTATTTGCCGCGCACAACGCAATCGCTCAGGTCACGCGCGACATGGATGCATTTTCATTCAACACCGCGGTGGCAAGGCTGATGGAGCTTGTAAACGCGCTCACAAAGTATGATGCGCTCAAGGATAAGGACGCCGCCGTTCAAAGAGAGTGCGCACGCATACTGCTGCTGCTGCTTGCGCCGCTTGCCCCGCACTTTGCCGAGGAACTAAACGAGCAGACGGGCGGAAAGTATCCGGTGATTGACCAAGCTTATCCCGAGGCAGACCCTAAGGCGCTTGTGCGCGACGAGGTGGAGATAGCCGTTCAGATAAACAGCAAACTCAAAGCGCGCATAATGATTGCCACAAATTTAAATCAGGAACAGGCGCGGGATGCGGTGCTTGCCGACCCTGCGGTGACCGCCGTGTTAGGCGGACAGCCGCCCAAAAAGGTAATAATAATACCCGGCAGGCTGGCAAACATAATAGTGTGACGCAATGCCGGCTATATTGTTTTTCTATTCATAGTGCGATGCAATGCTGACTATATTGTTTTTCTCTTCTTTTCTTGCATGGCAAGAAAAGAAGCAAAAGAAGCAAATATAAAATTGCGTACGCCCGCTCTCTATTGCAGAGAGCGGGCGTACGCAATTTTGGAGGTAAAAAATTTTGTGTGCGGTTAATATTATACAGTGCCATCCCTCTTTATCTATAGGGTGGCTGTACAAAATATATAAGCCCCTCCTTTACATAAAAGGGTGGCACAGCAAAACATAAAAGCCTCCTTGTCAAGGGGTGGC
>CAZPMG010000010.1:22247-31323 GCA_964587785.1 uncultured Clostridia bacterium | reverse complement strand
TTGAAACGGCTTGCTTTTAGCAAGCCGGGCAGCGCGCCCGCGCTGCCTTTAATATTCGTGCATAGTCGATTAACGCGGCTTTGCGCCGCAACAAGCTTGCTTGCTGCTTAAAAACTGCTGCACAGTTAATTGACTATAATAAAGACGCAGGGAAATCACTCCCTGCGTCCATTATTGACTGTTTGGCGGGGTTTTATACCCCTTAAACGCTTTGCCGCCCGCTCGTTTAAAAGTCGTCGTCCTCGTCGTCGGAATCCTCGTCGTCGTCCTCGCTTTCAAACTCGACGTCGTCAGGCGGGAAAAAATCAAAGTCGTCCTCGTCGGGAACGGGATTTTCCTCGTCCTCATCTTCGTCGACAAGGTTCTCTTCCTCGTCGGCGATTTCGTCAAGCGAAACCTCCACGCCGTCCTCGGTTACCTTGGATTCCTTGTCGTCGTCTAAGAACGCACGCCAGTCCTCCTCGTCCTCATCCAGCACGGACACCGCCTCATACTTGTACTTTTCCAGACACTGCTCGCACAGATCTTCCTCAACGGAAATATAGCTTTGCTTGCACGCCGGGCAAAGCACTAAGTCGTCGTCCAGCCCGTCGTCCGAATAAATCTCAGGAGCAAGTTTAAGCTCCGCTTTGCATACGCCGCAAAGATCCTCCTCCGCGGGGATATAATTTAAATCACAGCGTGGGCATTTTTTGTAAGCTTTTGACATATTTTGCCCTTTCCTCCATTGCTTGCCTTTTTTCTATCTGTCCCCCGTTTTTAAAAGGCTTTGTTAAGGCTTTATAAACTCGGATTACATTATATTCATAAATGTATGTTTTGTAAACTGTTTTATTATACTTTTTTCAAAAATTGTCAACTATTTTCGCTCATATCCTCGCTTCCGTGCGAATATATTGGGTTAGGGCCTGCCGCGCGCATTTTTTGCATCCGGCGGACGCCTGCGCAAGAACTGCAATTGCGACTAAAGCATATGAGCTTGCCGACTGCAACGCCGTGTCTGGTTTCTGCAGCTTTCCGGCATATCGGCAAAAAGCGCTCATTTTTGCCGCAAATCAGCAAAACACTTGATTGCGCGGCATATAAAACTGCCCGGATTTTCAAGCGCGCTGCGCCGCCGCTTTTTGGCGCGCTTTACTATTATATTATACAGGAGGAAGTGCTTTGGATACAAGAACGCAAAATAAACCTGAACGGCCGCACAATATCGTGCTGTCGGACAGAAAGAGAATGCAGGTAACCGGAGTTGACCGCGTGGACAGCTTTAATGAAACCGCCGTCACATTGAGCACATCTGCCGGGTTGCTGCAGGTGACGGGCAAGGACTTGTCGGTGTCCAGCCTTAACGTAACAGACGGCACGCTTGTCGTGGAGGGCGAGATTTACGCGCTGCGCTACAAGGCGCCCTCGGAAAAAATTTGGAAGATATTTAAATAAGCCATGCTGCTTTCAGAAGGTCAAGGTACGGACGCGCTGCTCATGCTGCTGTGCGGGGTGTGCATGGGAGTGCTATATGAACTTTTATATCTGCCGCGCCGGCTGACGGGGTTTAACAAGGTTGCAACCGTGGTTTTGGACCTTGTTTTTTGCGCGGCGTGCGCGGCGCTGTTCATATGGTTTTCCGTGCAGGCCTCGTATGCCAGCCTGCGCGCTTTTTCCTTTGCGTGCGCGGCGCTCGGGCTTTTGTCCGCGCGCATTTGTTTGCACGGTGCGCTTGCAAAACTGTGCGATTTGCTGTATAATAAATTCAAAACAAAGCCGCCGGCAGACACCGATTAAATTTTGGCGGCGGTTTTAGCAGACGACAACTCGATTAATGACTATGATTTGGTTGATTTCCGGAATCTCGGCTTGATTTCCGGAATCTCGGCTTATTAATGACAACTTTGCTTATTGTTATAACTTTGAACTTATTAAACATTTAAATATACTAATAACTTTATTATATTATCACAAGCGGAGGAAATGTATATGAACGAAACACAGCTGCGGCGGCGCGTGCAAGTTTTTACAGTGCTTGCCGTGTGCCTGTTGTTTGCGCTGATTATTGCGCTTGCGGGCCAGCTTATCACGCTGGGGCAGCTGCGCGCCACCGAGAGCAGACTGGAACGGGAAAAGCAGGCGATTTTGCTAAGCACCGATTCGCTTGAGGCGGAGATTTCCCGCAAGCAGAGCCAGCTGTATGCCGAGCAATACGCGCGTGAGCGGCTGGGGCTCATAAAAGACGGAGAGAGCAAATTTGTCATATCAGACGAAGAATGAAGGCCTCGCCGCAATAGACATCGGCTCAAACTCCGTCAGGCTGCTGCTCTGCCCTACAGGCGGCAAACCGGAAAAATATGTGCGCACAACAAAGCTTTCCCAAGGGTTTGCCCTGACGGGAAAGCTTTGTGATATTGCCGCACGGCGCACCTTGAGCGCAATTGAAGAGCTGTGCGGTATCGCAAGGTCAGCAGGCATACAGCCCAAAGGTTTTGCCACCGAGGCAGTGAGAAGCGCGGGCAACGGGCAGGAGTTTTGCCGGGCGGTGCTTAGCAGATGCGGTTTTATGCCGCGAGTTCTCACCGGACAGGAGGAAGCGTTGTGCGCGTTTTTGGGGGTGTCTGCCCTGTTTGAGAGCAGGCGCACGGCCGTGCTTGACATAGGCGGCGCAAGCTCGGAACTGTGCGTAGGCAGCGGCGAAAACATTGTTTTTTCGCACAGCCTGAAGACGGGCGTGGTAAAGCTGCAGGACAGCTTTGGCAGAGATTACAAAAAGACATGGGACTTCTTGTCGCAGGCGGTAAAAGGCTACGGCGAAGTAGCGGACTTTGACGTGCTTGCCGCCGTGGGAGGCACCGCAACCACGCTTGCGGCATATGACCTTAAACTTGAGCCGTATGACCCCCTCGCCGTGCATATGAGCGTGCTTACAGACGTGCGTGTGCTGGAAATTGCACAGGAACTCTTTGCGTTGCCTGCGGAAGAGGTCGCAAAGCTGCCGGGAATCCATCCCTCGCGCGCGGACGTGATTGCAGGCGGAGCGCTGCTGCTCTATCATGTAATGCGGTATATAAACGCTCAAAGCGTAACCGTGTCGGAAAGCGACAATCTTGAGGGTTTTTTGCTGTATGAACAGACGGAACAAACTGACTTTTAAATAGATTCTTTGCAGCTTATGTGTAAAATACTTCTATTTTTGTAAATAATTGTTTAATGACTTGCAATTACTTTCAACGCCGTATGCCGGCAATTTATCGGAGCTTGCCATGAGAAAATTTACCGACATTATAAAATTTATTGTGCTTGTGGGCGTGCCTACAGGCTGCGCCGCGGCAGTGATTTTTGCCGGGCGCAGCGCGCTGCCCCAAGGCACCGGGGCGGGCGATACTCTGCTATATGTGCTGTTTGCGCTGGTGGGGATTTTTGCCGCGCGGTTTTTGCATACGCTCTTTCACGAGGGCTTTCACGCGGTGTTCGGCGCGGCAAACGGCTTTTTTGTACACAGCTTTTCCGTGGGGTTTTTGGTGTTTAGCCGCAAGGAAAAGGGATTTAAAGTCAGCCTTAAACGCGGCTCGCAGTATGCGGGCACTTTGCTTTATTCTGCAAAACACGGCGAAAATCTTGAGCGGCGCTACATCAGGATTGCGGCGGGCGGGCTTATCGGCTCGCTAATAGCCACGCTGCTGTATACCCTGCCGTTGTTTTTTTATGCGTCGCTGCCCTCCGCGCTGTATTTCTTGCTGGCGGCGGGCCTGCCCGTGAGTGCATGGCTGCTGCTCAGAAATGCGCTTCCCTATTACTCGGACGGCGTGTATAATGACGGCGCGGTGATTGCCGGGGTATTGCAGGGCGACCCGTCGGCAAAGATTTCTGTGCGGCTGATGCTGGTGCAGAGCTTTTTGTTCCAAGGCAAATCGCCGGGGGAAATCCCCTCCTCTTACTTTGAGGACGTGCCCGTAGCCGCTGACAGCGACATAAACAAAATTCAGCTAAAGGTGTTTGCGTACGCGCATTATTTTGACGGCGGCAATATGCAACGCGCGGACGAGGCAATCAGTTTTCTGCAGGAAAACCTTGAATATCTGCCAGATATCTTTTCCGGCATGGTGCTCACCGATATATTTTATCACACGCTTACCTACCGCAAGGAGATTGAAAAAGCCGCAGACCTCTATATACTGTTCAAGCAAGAACTTGACAGCCAGCCCAACATATGCAGCCTGCGTATACGCGCGGCATATGAGCTGTATGTGCTGCAAAAGCCTGACCTTGCCGCACAGAGCGCAAGGCTTGCGCTTGCCATGGCAAGCGACTATCCGCTACCGGGCATAGCAAAGATGGAAAGACGGGTGCTTGAGGAGCTTTTAAAAGAATGTGCGGCGGCAGAAACCTCTGCAAACACAAACGCACTTGATACACCGCTGTTTGTGGAATATGACAAGTAATAGATAGCTTGATTTTCAGACAATACCGAGTGTTTCCGCGGTTTTTCCGCAATTTATAGGTAAGCTTCAACTAATTTTACTATATGAAAGCCTCTTTTTACAGGGGCTTTTTGATTCTTACAGAAACAGCCGATGTTTGCTGCGCGCTTTTTGCCCGGAAATATTGACTATGTGGCAAAAACTGTTCACAAACCCGCGCAAATGCGCTATAATAAAGAATAATTAAAGTTTGAGACTTGGTTTGCTGGGAGGTTATATGTTAGACGTTCGCTTTGTATGTGAAAACCTGGATGCCGTAAAGCAGGCGCTTGCCACGCGCAGCGGCAGTTATGATACAGATTCGGTTTTCCGGCTGGATTCTAAGCGCAGGGAGATTATACGTGAAGTTGAGGAGCTGAAGGCCGCAAAAAATAAGACGGGCGAGCAGATTGCCGCGCTCAAAAAAAGCGGCGGCGACGCGTCCTCCCTCATCGCGCTCATGAAGGAAGAGGGCGAAAAAATCAAGGCGCTGGACGCGCAGCTTTCACAGGTTGAGACAGAGCTTGAAGGCGCCGTGCTTGCGCTGCCGAATATTCCCTCAAGCACCGTGCCAAAGGGCGCAGGCGAGGAACAGAACCAAGTTGTAAGGCATTTTTCTGAGCCGGCTAAGTTTGACTTTGAACCGCGACCGCATTGGGAAATCGGAGAAAAGCTGGGCATACTCGACCCTGCCGCCGCGGCTAAAATCTCGGGCGCGAGGTTTATGGTATACCGCGGCTGGGGCGCAAAGCTTGAGCGCGCCGTCACCAACTTTATGCTGGACACGCACGCGCAGCACGGCTATAGCGAGGTTTTTCCGCCGTTTATGGTCAACCGCGCGAGCATGACGGGCACGGGGCAGCTGCCTAAATTTGAAGAGGATATGTTTGCCGTTTCGGGCACGGACTATTTTTTGATACCTACCGCCGAGGTGCCGGTTACCAACCTGCACCGCGAGGAGATACTCAGCGAGGACAAGCTTCCCATACATTACTGCGCCTATACCGCGTGCTTCCGCGCCGAGGCGGGAAGCGCCGGCCGCGATACGCGCGGACTGATTCGGCAGCACCAGTTCAACAAGGTCGAGCTTGTGAAGTTTTGCACGCCTGAGAGCAGCTATGACGAACTGGAAAAACTCACCGCGGACGCAGAGCGCATACTCAAGCTGCTGGAACTGCCATACCGGGTGTCGCTGCTCTGCACGGGCGACATTGGGTTTTCCTCTGCCATGACCTATGACATAGAGGTTTGGATGCCAAGCTATTCAAAATATGTGGAGATTTCCTCCTGCTCTAACTTTGAGAGCTTTCAGGCGCGGCGCGCACAGATAAGATACCGCTCTGCCGCAGACAAAAAGGTAAAGCTTTGCGCAACGCTCAACGGCAGCGGGCTTGCCGTGGGAAGAACGGTTGCCGCTATACTCGAAAATTATCAGAACGAAGACGGAAGCGTGACAGTGCCGCAGGCGCTGAGAAAGTATATAGGCACGGATGTTATAAATTTATAAACATATAAGTTTAAGCGGTTAAACGTCATTTAGGGGCTATTGCATTAAACTGCAACAGTTTTAAATGTATGTTGCGGCTTTAGCTTTAAACGGTTTAATTAAAAGCGTCAAAATACACTCACGAAAGTAGATTGGATTACACGAGGCACTGTGGAAAGGCGGGTTTAAATGATTTATCTGGTTACATCTATGATAAGGATTGTTGCCGCACTCATCACGGGAGCGCTGCGCATATTGGTATACCTTTTGCGCGTGTTCGGGCTGATTGTTCCGGTGTTTTACTGCATTGCGGTACTTGTTGCCAACCTTGTTACGGACAACGCGCTGCTTGGCACCCCGCAGGCAATGGGATATGTGACTGCCGGCTTCGGGCTGTCCTGTGTGGGCGCAGTGCTGTTGTTTTTCCGCAACACCGTGGCTCTGCCCGCAAAGCACGCCGCACTTGCGCAGCGGCAGCGTACGCTTGAGCGGCGCGAGCGTGAGATTGAGCAGCGTGAGGCATTGCTGCACCATGCATATTCAAACGCGCCGCCCCCTCCTCCGCACGCAGAAGCCCGCCGCGGCAAGGAAGCCGCCCGCGGACACGGCGCAGCGCCCCAAGAAGATACGCCCCGCAGGCCGCAGCAAGTGCCGCCTCAGCAGCAATACGCTCAGGGCGATGCGTACGGTGCGATGCCGCAAGGGTATCATCCCCCCGGTCAAGGATATAAACACAGCGGCGGCTATGCGGACGAACGATATGACGCAAACACGCAGGATTATACACGCGGCAGTTACCGCGAGCCCATGCCCAATAACCATGGATACGCGGCCGGCGGCGGATATTATCCACCCAGCCAAGGATATGCGGCGGGCGGCGGATATAATGAGGAAAATATAGGCGCAGAGCGCGGTAAATTATTCAGCTTTCCCCCACTGTTCCCCAAAAATGACGCACCGCCTATCCGGCAGCAGCCGCAGCGCCTGCAGCAGCATGAGCAAGCCGGGCGGGAAGAAAATCCGCAGGTATTCAGGGTGAGGCAAAACCCTGAATATCTGATATACGATTACGGCGACAGGATTGAGCTGTACCGCGAGACGGAGACCGGACTTGAATATGTAAGGACGGATTACGCGAGATAAACAGTTGTGTGTTTTTGATAAGAGCTTATAAGCAAACTTGTTTTAAATATATATACAGAAGTAACACGATTTCCAATCGTGTAGCCCGAAACTGTTACGGTTGGTTACTGCACATGCTGGTTTTTTCTCAGGCATTACTTGAAAATTATATGCAATTAGCTTGAAAAAAAGCTCTTTTATCATTTATAATATAATATCAATTGCGGCAGCACGGCTTTTGCCGCACCGACGCGGGCAGGCTGTTCCGCACTTACCACGGTTGAGACCTTAAATTGCTTAAGGTTTTGATAAATATATTTGTTTCAAAGGAGTAAAATCATGAGCAAAATTTATGTTTGCACACTCTGCGGCTACAATTACGACCCCGAACTGGGCGATCCCGATAACGACATTGCACCCGGCACATCGTTTGAAGACCTGCCCGAAGACTGGCTTTGCCCGCTTTGCGGCGCCGGCAAGGACCAATTCCAGCCGGTATAACACAAGGAGCGGGGCATGAAAGCTGAAAAAATTTGCCGGAATATCTACTGGGTGGGCGCTATTGACTGGAAACTGCGTGAATTTCACGGCTATGCCACGCACAAGGGCTCTACCTATAACGCTTACCTTGTAATCGACGACAAGATAACCTTGATTGATACCGTAAAGGGCAATCTCAAGCAGGAAATGCTGCAGCGTATTGCCTCGGTTATCGACCCTTCTAAAATCGATTACGTAATAAGCAACCATGCAGAACCCGACCACAGCGGTTCGATTTCCGATGTGGTCGCCCTTGCCAAAGACGCGGTGGTGATTACCTCTGCTACCGGAGGCGAAAAGGGGCTTAAGGGTTACTTTGGCGAGCTGCCGTACCGCACGGTAAAGACCGGCGACACGCTCTGCACGGGAAAGTATAACTTTACCTTTACCGCAACGCCCATGGTGCACTGGCCGGACAATATGGTGACATACCTTGCCGAGGAAAAGATACTCTTTTCCAACGACGCATTCGGACAGCACTACGGCTGCGCAGAGCGTTACGACGATTTGGCAGACCCTTGCGACGTGTTCTTTGAGGCCAAAAAATATTATGCCAATATCGTGCAGCCCTTTGCCTCGCAGGTGACGGCGGCGCTCAAGGCGCTGGAAAGCCTGGACATAGCGCTCATAGCTCCCAGCCACGGCGTTATGTGGCGCAAGCACATTGCCAAAATTGTAGGGCTTTACCGCGATTGGGCGCAGCTAAAGACGGATGAGAGCGCGGTTATCGTATATGACACCATGTACGGCTCAACCGAGATGATGGCTCAGGCGGTGCACGATGCGTTTGCCGCGCGCGGTATCCCGGCAAAGCTGATGGAACTAAACACCAACGACCTCTCGGACATTATCACAGAGCTGTTGACGGCAAAATACCTTGCGGTAGGCTGCCCCACAATCAACAACAACATACTGCCCACGGTTTCGGCGTTTTTGACATATTTCAAGAGCCTTAACTCTTTCCCCCGCCGCACGTTTGCCTTTGGCAGCTACGGCTGGAGCGGGCAGAGCGTGGGCATTGTCGAGGAGGTTCTTGCCAGCAGCAAGTGCACTCCGCTGCTTGCCGGACAGAAACTGCTGTTTGTGCCAAGCAGGCAGCAGCTGGAAAGCGTTACCAGCGCAGTTTTGGATGCATTGAGCTCAAATACTTGATATTTTCGAGGTTTTGAGTTATAATAATGTCGCAGAGTAAGTGAGCATAAAAGGCGCAAAGGGAATTACACTTTGGCGGCCCGATGCAAGCGGCTTTGCTTAATAACTTAATAATAATCCTGCGGTGTTCGCTAAGCGGTAATATTTTATCCCTATAAAATATAAAGGGTTTATATGTCCGACAGCGGGCAGTCGGCCATGGAAGCCGCCGAATTTTCGGCTGCCGTGAACGGTACTTCCCCCTGGCCGTGACCAAAGCTTAGGCAGTTTACCCGCCCTGCGGAAGCCGGGTATAATATGCCGCCAAACGGCATCAGCGGGATAATTTTTT
>CAZPMG010000010.1:8624-22147 GCA_964587785.1 uncultured Clostridia bacterium | reverse complement strand
ATCAGCCCTGACTTACCAGCCTTTTGCATACGCGGTCAATTTCCGTTTTATTTTGAGCAATCAGCTCGTGAGCCAATTTTTCAAGGTGGCTTATATTTTGCGGGCTTGCGTTGTCCATGTCCTGCGCGCCGGGATCTGTAAGCTGCAGCTGCAGCCTGAAGTAATTGCCCTTGCCGGTGATTGCCTTCATCTGATAGTCTACCGTGGCGCTTGAAGCGTTCATAACCATACCGGTGAGCGGAATCAGCCACTTGGCAAGCCCCCAGCGCTTTGTCTGTCCGCAGGTATAGGTTTGGTTGTTTTCGCCCGTGCCGAGCGACACGGTGAAAAAGTCGCCCTGCGGACGCTTGCGCTGCGCCTCGGCATAAGCGCACAGCGCAGGATTGTTGGCAAATATTCCGCCGTCGATAAAGCAGCCGCCGGAAAAACCCGCCGGACTGAAAAAAGTGGGCGCAGCGGACGTTGCTCGCGCCGCCTGCCACATATACGGGTCGTCGCCTGTAAGCTTGCGCCTTGCGGCAAACGAGGACTTGAAAAACCACGGTGTACCGGATTTTATGTTGTATGCGGGAATAATTAAATCGGTGAGCGCCGAGCTAATGTGCGCATTGCCGAGATACTGCTTTAACAGCCGTTCGAGCGGCAACGCCGAATATTTGGGCCCGGCAAAGCCTTTGAGAGTTGTTACGCTGCGCAGCACGCTCTTTTCAAACACCTCTCCGCCCAATTTTATGTATAGCTTTTTTACGTCAGCAGCGCTGTATTTTGGCGCGTCGCCGCTGCCGGGTACCGTGAGCATTGCGGCAATTATACCGCCCGTGGACGTGCCGGCGACAAAATTAAACAGCGCGCTTGCCGGCTTTCCGGTACTGTTTTCTATATACTCCAGCACGGTAATGGGTATAATTCCCCGTATTCCTCCGCCGTCGATTGACAGTATTGCAGTCATATACACACCTTTAATAAACACTTGCAAGCGTAACTCTTGACTTAATCGCGCTTTGGTTATACAAAGCTGTCCGAGCAGTTTACGTCTTGAATAAAAGCGCTGAAAAAATCCCCCGCTTTAAGCTTTTGCGTGCGGGGGATTTGCCATGCGGTTTTGCCGCCGTCTGTTAATCATTGCGCTCCGGCGGCATAGCCGCGCCTACTCTGTTTGAGTTTAAGCGGTTTTGTTCAAACGTTGATTGACTTTAACCGTATTATACGAGTTAGTAAGTGTAATAATTTTTTAATGCTGCATCTGCCTTACAGCAGTATGCATATCATGCCGCCCTTGCCCTCGTTTACTATGCGGCCGAGCGTGCGGCGCATCTTGTTTTGAGCGTCAACCGGCATTGCGTGCAGCTTGTGCGTAAGACCCTCGCGCACCAGCATATGTAATGATTTGCCGAACATATTTGTGTCCCATATGCCCTTGGGGTCATTTTCAAACTCGCTGAGCAGGTAACGCACCAAATCCTCGCTCTGCTGCTCGGTGCCCACTATTGGGCTTACCTCGGTGTTTATATCCACGCGCATGATGTGCAGGCTGGGCGCGGACGCCTTTAGCCGTACGCCGAAACGCGAGCCCTGACGCACTATCTCGGGTTCTTCAAGGCTCATCTCCTCAAGGCTGGGTGTGACCACGCCGTAGCCGCATTCCTTTACGGAATTGAGCGCCGTCTTGAGCTTGTCGTATTCGCGTTTGGCCTTTGCAAGCCGCTGCACAAACAGCATGAGCGAGTATTCGCCGGATATGTCTTCGCCTGCGGCTCTGCTCAGCACGGAGTCAAACAGCCCCTCTTTTGCGCGGAAGGAATATACCAGCCGTCCGTCGCCAGCGGAGATTTCCGCCACCTCGGGCGCCTCAAAGTAGGGATTGTCATCAAACAGCCGTATAAACGAGTCGTGGTCTCGCATCTTTGTCATGGCAATGGAGTTTACCTTCAGCTCGTCGGTAAGGCTCTGGATTATTGTATCGCCTATGGGCAGCGCCTTCATCCAATCGGGCAGCTTTACGTCCACACGCTTGAGCGGGAATTCGTATAGTATTTTGCCTAAAATTCCGTTCAGCTCGGCTATACTCATGGTAAGTACGTTTACAGCAATAACCGGAGTTGCGTATTTTTCTTCAAGGCCGGCACGCAGTTTTTCGGTGTCGCCGGACTCAGGAGCGGAGGTGTTGAGCACGATTATAAACGGTTTGTTGCACTCTTTCAGCTCCCTTACCACGCGTTCCTCGGCGTCCACATAGCTGCTGCGCGGTATATCGGTTATCGTGCCGTCGGTGGTGACCAGTATGCCTATTGTAGAATGGTCGCGGATTACCTTTTGCGTGCCGAGTTCCGCCGCTTTTTCAAAGGGCAGCTCGCGGTCGCTCCAGGGTGTGCGCACCTGACGGGGCTGGTCGCCCTCCAAGTGCCCCATTGCGCCCTCTACAAGATAGCCCACGCAGTCAAGCAGCCGCACGTTGACGCCCAGCTTTTCGCTTAAATTGACGCGCACTGCCTCGCCCGGCACAAACTTGGGCTGCGTGGTCATGATGGTCTTGCCGTCCGCAGACTGCGGCAGCTCGTCAATCAGACGCTCGCGCTTGTTCTTGTCACCTATGTTGGGTATGACAAGACTTTCCATAAAGCGAGTGATGAATGTGGATTTGCCCGTGCGCACCGGCCCCACCACGCCGACATAGATATCGCCGCCGGTGCGCTGCGCTATGTCATTGTAAATGTCAAATTTATCCATTTATGCCCTCTTACCTCCCGACCGCTTTAAATAACTGTGTTTTTGCATCCGCTCCGTAAGGCTGCACTTTGCACAAAAAAACGCTGCGCCGGGGCGGTATATAAACGGGGAGTGCGGAAACCGCGCTGTAAGCGGCGACGGCGCAAAGGCTGCAAAGCCAACTTGCTCCCCTTGAAATATATTATGTTAGCCGCCTGCCATTTATACTAACTTAAGCTCAAAAGTGTTGTGCTTTCCCCTTGCCGGCGCGCTGTACCTGTCGATTTGGTTTTATTTTTTCTTGGGGCGCGCTATGATTGACAACTTTATATAAATAATATAATATATTATAATGATATCATCCGGCAGCACGCCTCTGGGAGTTTTTAGTGTTTAAATATTACATCACCGATCTTAAAGCCGTACTTGAAAAAGACCCCGCCGCCAGAAACTGGTTTGAGGTTATCTGCACTTATTCAGGATTTAAAGCGCTTAGGTGGCACAGGTTTTGCCACTTTTTATTCCGGCACAAAATGAAGTTTTTAGCGCGGCTGTTCAGCCAGTTTTCCCGCTTTTTGCACGGCATTGAAATCCACCCCGGCGCAATAATCGGCAAGGGCGTATTTATTGACCATGGCATGGGCCTTGTCATAGGCGAGACCACGGAGATAGGCGACAACGTGGTAATCTATCAGGGCGTTACGCTCGGCGGCACGGGCAAGGACACAGGCAAGCGCCACCCCACCATCAAAAGCAACGTAATGCTGTGCGCGGGCTGCAAGGTGCTCGGCCCGATAACCGTGGGCGAAAACTGCAAAATCGGCGCGCAGGCGGTCGTACTCAAGGACGTTCCTCCCAACTGCACGGTTGTGGGAGTACCCGGCAAGGTCGTCAAAATAGACGGACAGCCCGTGGCGGACATGGACCAGACCAACCCCGTTGACCCCGTGACGGACGAATTAAGCGCACTGAGAAAGCGGCTCAAGCATTTGGAGAGTCTTATGGGCTTAAATCCGCAGGACGACGACGAGTGCGTGATAACCGCATCAGACGGCAGCAAATACAAAAAACGCGCGTCCTCTGCGGACGCAAAAAAGATACTGCACTACAACGACGACTATCACGGCCTGGGCGACGAGCTTGAACACAGCATTGAAGAGGACGATGAGATTGAGCACGGCTTTGATTCAGATTACTCTGACGACGGCACAGCGTGCATGGACGACGATTGAGAAGTTTAACAAATGACCGAAACAGTTTGGTTAACCGCAAATATATCTCTCTAACTTTGTAATTTAATCTTGTTGTTTAGTCTTGTTATTCTAATTTAAGATTATAGACATATAAAAAAGCAGCACGGCGGCTCCGATATAGGAGCCGCCGTGCTGCTTTTTCATGTATTATAAGTATAATATCTTAATAATTATAAGTCCTAAACAGCTTAAGCTATTATTCTTAGTTTTTTCGCAGATACGCCCTTGGCATTAAGTGCCTGTAATTATGTCCGATTCCGATTAGGCGTTAAGCAGCTCGGGCTGCTTGGCAATGGCGCCATCTACCAGGCTGAGGTACAGCTGCTCAAGAGAAATCTTTTGCGCCCTCAAATCGGCAAGCGAGTGTATGCACTGCAGCTTGCCCTCTTTTATTATGGCAATCCTGTCGCAGATTTTTTCCACCACGTCGATAATGTGCGAGGAGAAAAACACAATATTGCCCTCCTCCGCGTGCGCGCGCATACATTCCTTTATTTGAAACACCGATGTGGGGTCAAGACCGGTGAGCGGCTCGTCCAATATCCATACCTTTGGGTCGTGTATGAGCGCGGATATCACGGTTATCTTTTGTTTCATGCCGTGAGAATAGCTTTTAATTTGATTGTCAAAAGCATGGCCGAGCGCAAACATATCCACATATTTGTTCATGCGCGCGGCACGGTCGGCTGCGCTCACCGAGTAAAGGTCGGCAACATAGCCCACATACTCCCTGCCTGTGAGGCGCTCATACAGCGCGTAGTGGTCGGGAACATAGCCCATGCACTGCTTGGCCTCTACGGGGCGGCGAATTACGTCGTGTCCGCAGATTTCAATTTTTCCGCGCGTAATAGTCTGCATACCCACCATGCTCTTGATGGTGGTAGATTTACCCGCTCCGTTGTGCCCCAAAAAGCCGAACACCTCGCCGGGGAATACTTCAAGCGAAAAATCATCTACGGCCTTGAACTTGCCGTTTCCGTATATTTTTGTAAAATTAGATATCTTTATCACTTTTTGCTCTCCGCGTCTGTCCGCTATGTTTTTGAACGAAAACCCCTCCGCATTAGCATTGCCGCGGCAGGAAGTTTTTACTCAAAAAATTTGCGGACACAGGCCGGCTTAGACCGGCCGGCTTATTATGTGTGCATAATAAACCGATTGCCGCCGGGCAGCATTTGCCGGGCGGAAATTACGGAAAGCTTTATTCTAAATTATCAATACATCAAAGCGTAGCCTGCCGGAAAAAGACTCACTCGGGCTGCTTTTTGCACCCAAAAACACTATGCAATCGGATGCGCAGCCAGCCTTGACGGCACCGGCGGGCAAAAACCTGCCCTCAGGAAGAGCGCGGCCGCTGAAATACAGATAGGCACCGGCAGCCGCACCGCACAGCCAAACCGCAGGCAGCAGCGGCAGAAAGCCGGGCATGCTGCGCAAAAAGAACAGCAGGCGGGAAAAAGCTTCGTCCAGCCGCAAGGAAAATGTATGGTTGTGAAATTCGCGCAGCTCTTGCAGCCTGAAAAAGAACCACCCCAACCCTCTGCTCAAACTTTGTATGCCGATGTTGTATTTGTACAGGAAAAAACACGCTAGAGAATAGAGCACTATGAGCGCGCCGCAGGACGCACCGCAGGACTTTTTGCGCAGCTTGGCGAAAAGATACACCAATGACAGGCAAATTATAAGTTCAAGCCCAAGGAGCATGAAAAATAATAAGGCAAGTTCCTTCATAACACTCTATAAGTTTTGCTGTTATACTATGCCGCAACTGCGGCACGACTGCAGCATAAAATTACCGATTATTTATCGCTGCCGTCACCGTCAGCCTGCTTTTCCGCTCCGGCCGAACCGGCTTCAGCCGCAGGCTGGCACTCGAACAGCACGGGGAGTATCCCCTTTACTTTGTCAGGCATCGTGCTGCGCAGACGGTTTAGCACCAGCAGCCCCGCGCCTATAAGCAGCAGCAACACGGAGAGTGCCTGTGAGGGCGACAGCGTAGGCACAAGCTCGCCGCGCGGATCGCCGCGCAAAAACTCTATCAAAAACCTGAACACGCTGTAGCCTATGCAATACGCCGCAAGTGAATAGCGTATGTCTTTTTTGGTGAAGTAATAGAGCAGCCCGAACAGCGCAAACAAAAATGCTGCCTCATAGAGCATGGTCGGATGTACGGGATTTGGAAGGTGCGGAAACTGCACTCCCAAAAAGCTGTCCGTCTCAACGCCGTAGCAGCAGCCGCCAAAGAAGCAGCCAATCCTGCCCACACCGTGCGCAAAAGCCACGCACGCGGGTGCTATCTCGGCAAGCTTCCAAAACTCTCTGCGCACTTCGGGCTTGGCAAACAGGTTGTAGCCTACGATAAATGCAATCGCGCCGCCGGCAAGGCCACCCATAAACGTCATGCCGCGGAATTCAAACTCGGCAAAACCGCTGGCTATCCAGTTGTAAACCGACTGAAAGAGCATGGCACTGAACGCGCCCGCAATGATGGATACCAGCCCCAAGATATAGAAAAACTTGTTTGCTGCAGGGTCCATGCGGCGCAGCTTGCTGAACCAGTCAAATATTACAAGCGCGGAAAGGCAGGCAAATATTAAAAAAATGTCGTAAAGCGCCAATCCCGAGTCCTTGGAAAATCGGATTACATAGTCCTGATGCATCTATTTACACCCCTTTGCCCGCCTGAGCGGACATGTCGGGCGGCTTTTGCTATAAACGCCTGTTGCCCGTTAAAATTTATTATAACATTGCACAGTCAAAATGTGAAGTATTTTTATGCCCAAAGCCTGTTTTACTGCCGCAAAAAAAGGTGCTCCGCTCAAAAACAGCGCGAAGCACCTTAAATTCGACGAAAAGAATTTATATTTATCGCTAAAAATGTTTTTAGTAAAGCCTTATTGGCGGATTGAAAGCACAGCTTTGCCGGCCACGGCAATGTCTATGATTTCTGCGTGCCGGACACCAATCCTTCCCACTCGGCATACAGCCGCTCCAGCTGCGCAGCAAGCTCCTCTTGCCGTGCGCATACCTCCATCAGATATTTATAGTCAGCTGCCGCGCGCGGGCCGGATATTTCGGCTTCAACATCGCTTAGCTCGTCCTCAAGCTCGGTTATCCGTTTCTCGGTGCGGCTGAGCGCCTGGCGCTGCTTGGCCTCCTCCGCGCGCTGCGCCGCCGAGCGGTAAGTGCCCTGCTTTGCGGGCGCGGGCTTTTGCATGGAATCTGCCTGCGCCCTCTGCCCTTCGGCCTCCGTACGCGCTTTACGCTTTTGCTCGGAATATTCCTCAAAGCCGCATTGATATCGCACAAGCCGGTTGTCCTCGATTTCGTATATCTCCGTTGCCAGCGCGCGCACAAGGTAGCGGTCGTGCGAAACAAACAGCAGTGTTCCCTCATATTCGGAGAGCGCGTCTTCAAGCGCCTCGCGCGAGGGAAGGTCGAGGTGGTTTGTAGGCTCGTCAAGCAGCAGCGTATTTGCCTGTCCTGCGCTCAGCACGCTCAGCCCAAGCTTTACGCGCTCGCCTCCGCTCAGCACAGAAACCTGTTTTTCCATGTCCTCCGCGCCCAGGTTCAACCGCGCAAGCATGGCGCGCGCCTTGTGCTGCGGCATACCGGGAAAGCGGTACCACAGCTCTTCAAGCACGGTGTTGTTTGGGTTTAGATTGCGGTTTTCCTGATCGTAATAGCCTGCGTTTACGTTTTTGCCCCAGCGTATACCGGGCATGGGACGCTTGATTGAGCTTTCAAGCAGCTTAAACAGCGTGCTCTTGCCCGTGCCGTTCGCACCCACGAACGCCGCGCGCGCGCCCCGCCTTACGGCTATTTCCGCGCCTGAAATCAGCGTGGTTACGCCGTCAGCCGATACGTCTATGCCGCTTACGCCAAGCACTTCCTGCGAGGACGGGCTTCCCTGCTCAAAGTGAAACGCAGGCTCAAACTCCTGCGGCGGCTTTTCGATAATCTCCATGTGCTCGATTTGCTTGAGTCGGCTTTTGGCGCTCTTTGAGGTGGAAGCGCGCGCTATGTTTCGCTGCACATAGTCAAGCTTTCTGGCAATTTCCTCCTGCTGACGGATATGCTGCGACAGGGCGCGCTCGTTGCGCTCTTTTTTTAGGCGTCTGTACTTTGTATAATTGCCGGGGTATGCGCTTAGGCGCTTGCGCTCAAGC
Source organism: uncultured Clostridia bacterium (assembly GCA_964587785.1). GTDB lineage: Bacteria > Bacillota > Clostridia > Christensenellales > HGM11417 > CAZPMG01. The sequence continues at coordinate 14,019 of CAZPMG010000010.1, read as the reverse complement.
TCCCAAATAGACGTGACTGTTTTGTCAAGAAAATATCGGTCGTGCGACACAATCAGCAGCGCGCCGCGGTATGACGCCAAAAAGTTTTCCAGCCAGCCAAGCGTTGCAAAATCAAGGTGGTTGGTCGGCTCGTCCAGCACCAGCAGGTCAAGCGGCTCAAGCAGCAGCCTTGCAAGCGCAAGGCGGGTCTTTTCGCCGCCGCTCATATGCGACGTAATCTTGTTTTCCGCACCGGAAAAGCCCATGCCCGACAGCACTGACCTTATGCGCACCTCTGCGCTGTAGCCGTCGTTTGCCGCCATATAGTTTTCCAGCGCGCGGTGCTTTCGCGCAAGCCCGGCAAACTCCGCGCTGCCCTCAACGGCACTTGACATCTGCCGCTCAACTTGGCGCAGCTGCGCCTCGCACTCCCATATATCGGACAGAGCAGAGCGCATCTCCTCCTCTGCCGTACGGGAAGAGGAAAGCCCGCTGCCCTGGCTTAGATAGCCTGTTTTCAGCCCGGATTTTTGGGAGATTGTGCCCTCGTCCGCCTTGAGCTTTCCAAGCAGCAGCTGCAACAGCGTGCTCTTGCCAGCGCCGTTTGCGCCCACAAGCCCCACACGCGCGCCGGGATCTAAATTTACCGTTATATCCTCTAAGACCGGCTTGTCGTCATAGCCGAAGGTTAAATTGTTTATGCTGACCAACATATGTTAATTGCTCTCAGGCGGCAGGTGTTGCCGCGTATGCCGTGCGTGTGCTTAATAAACCGATACTGCATATGCCGTGCGTTTGGCTAAATATCACCGTTACTTTTTGAAAAAGCTTAAGTTATACTAATGATGCAAGCTTTTGCTGTTAACCTATTACCGTCACAGCCGCATGGCAGTCTTAAGTGTTCAGTCTGCCGGAGTGTAACCGCACGCACGCATAAAACGTTCAAACGCACTTTGGCCGTCGGCGTGGTTTTTGAATACCGCGGTGTCCTCAAGTATGCTGATGCACGTTTGGTTTATATACTCTTTTACGGCTTTCTCTGCCTGCTCCGCGCTCAGGCTTGTGCCGTGCTCCTTTGCAAGGATGCCTGCGGCTTTGCTGTGCGCCTCCATACCCTCTGGCAGGCTTTTCAGCTCGCCGGTGAGTATCTGCGCAATTGCCGCGCATTCCCTTTGCAGCCTGCCGGGAAGTATGAACAGCCCCATTACCTCAATTATTCCGATTCCCTCTTTTTTGATGTTGTGGCGGGAGGGGTGCGCGTGGAATATGCCGTCAGGATACATCTCGTCAGTGCGGTTGTTGCGCAGTATCAAATCCAGCCTGTAGCTGCCGTTCTCCTTTCGCGCAATGGGCGTAACCGCGTTGTGCGGTTGTCCGCCGCTAAATGCAAGAATTCCGGCGCTCTCATCTGAATAATTTTGCCAGGTTTCAAGCACTGCCCCGGCGGCGTCAGCAAGCTTTTGCGCGTCCTCGCTGCGCAGCGTTATTACCGAGTTGTACCAATCCAAAATTTCCGCGCTTACGCCGTGAAAGCCGCCGGAAAACGCGCGGCGACTGCCGCATTTGTGCATGGGCATCTCATAGCCGCCGCCCTGAAAATGCTCGTGAGTGAGTATCGAACCGCCGACAATGGGCAGACAGGCGTTGCTGCCTATGAAATAGTGCGGGAACAGGTCTAAAAAATCGGTAAGCTTGGTGAATGTAGAGCGGTCAAGCGTCATGGGCTTGTGCTCCATGGAAAAGGCTATGCAGTGCTGATCGTAGTACACATACGGAGAAAACTGTAAAAACCACTGCTCTCCGGCAAGCTCTATGGGCAAAAACCGCAGCGTATGGCGCGCGGGAAAGTCTGCCCTGCCGCTGTAACCCATGTTTTCAAAGCAGAGCATACATCTCGGATAGGACTTTTGCGGCAGGCTCTTCAGCCTTGCAATCTCCTTGTTGTCCTTTTCCGGCTTGGAGAGATTTATCGTCACAACGAGGTCGGCCTTGTCTGCCTTTGCCGTCCAAATCAAATTTTTGCGCACGTCGCGCATACGTATGTAGTTGGAGCGTATGCCCGTGCGGTAAAAGTCGTCAAGCGCCGCGCGGCTGCCGCTGCTTTTCATTAACCCGGTAAAGCGCGCGTGCACCTGCGAGGGTGCGGGCAGCAGCAGCCCCATTAGCTCGGTGTCAAACAGCGAACGTTCGCTTTCAGTGATTATGCCTTGGCTCTGCGCATAGCCAAGCAGCGGCTCAAGCAAATCGTCGGGCGTGTCCATAGCGGCTATGTCCTGCGTGTCCGCCTCTTGTGCCACCGCGCCGTCAAGCTTGAGCGCGGCATATATACGGTTGCGCGCGTACATTGCGTCGCCCGGGCAAAGCCCGAAGTTGATTGTGCCGTAATGCACCAGTCTTTCAATATGCGCGTAAATATTCCGCTCCATAAGTCTGTAATCCTCCGCTGTTGTACTTGCGTTTTGCGCCGCTTACGGCAACAAATAAAACCGTGGCGTAAAACCGCCCTTTGCACTTTGAATAAGCCGCTTGCATAATAGGTGTTTTCAACTGCAAGCAAGCTGTATTATATTTTTATAATTATTTAAGTTCAAAAATTGTTACGCAATTTTGAACAGGCTTGTTACATCGTAACAAGCCTGCAGCTTGAAAAGCTGTTTAAATAAATTAGCATAGTCAATTGTTGTGGCTTGCCGCAAAAGACAAGCAAAGCTTGTCTTTTGAAAATTGTGTAGCAATTTTCAATTTATTTGACTATATGATAACAATTTTACAAAAAAAACACAAGCTAATTGGGCGCAAAAAGTCTCCCGGCGGAAAAAGCGCACCGCCTTTTCCGCCGGGAGAAGTGATTTGGTCAATCTTTTTTTGACTTTAGATTTTCCACCTTATCCGCCACCGCCTGCTTTCCCTTTTCCACAAGGTTTTTGACGTCCTTGCTGGAATCGAACAGCAGCGCGCCGGCTATCATGCCCAGCGCAAGTCCGCCTATAAACTTTGAATCCATGTCCGCCTCCAAAAAATGTTTGATGCCGCAAGCTTAGTATGCGCGGAAATTTAAAGTTCATTCATGGAAATATCAAGGGGCGGCGGCTTAACTTCAAGCGGGCGGAGGCGGTTAGTTTCAATCTCTCCGGATTTAATTCCCCGGAGTTTACTCCGTACAAAACACGCGCGCAAGTGAGCTAAGAGAATAACTCCCGCACCTTAGTGGCGCGTAAAAATTCATTTAATTTGTGCTGAAAAGCAATTTTTTTAGATATAACTTGGCAAACATAAGCGCGGCTGTCAGATTATTTTAGCACCCTTGCTATGCGTTCCACCGCCTCCAGCGTGTTTGCGCTGCTGCCGAACGCCGTCAGCCGGAAAAAGCCCTCGCCGCCGCTGCCGAAGCCCGAGCCGGGAGTGCCCACCACGCCCGCCTTTTCCAGCAGCATATCAAAGAACGCCCAGGAATCCATGCCGCCGGGGCACTTTAAGAATATATACGGGGAGTGCACGCCGCCCGTAAACCACACGCCCGCGCGCGTAAGAGCGTCCGCAATCACCTTTGCGTTGCCGCGGTAATAGTCGATGTTTTTACTGATTTCCGCAAGGCCGTCTGCGCTGAACACGGCCTCTGCACCACGCTGAACCACATATGATACACCGTTAAACTTGGTGGTCTGTCTGCGCAGCCACAGTTTGCGTATACTGGTATCCTGCCTTATAAGCTCATGCGGGACTATGGTATAGCCGCAGCGAACTCCGGTAAATCCTGCGGTTTTTGACAGCGAGTTGAACTCTATTGCGCAGGTGCGCGCACCCTCAATTTCCATTATGGAGCGCGGTATGTCCGCAGAGGAAACAAACGCCTCGTACGCCGCGTCATACAGTATTATTGCGCCGTTTTTGTTGGCATAGTCCACCCACGCTTTGAGCTGCAAGCGATCGTATGCGCCGCCTGTGGGATTGTTGGGCGAGCAAAGATATATTATGTCGGCTTTTTGCGTTTCGTCGGGAAGCGGTAAAAAGCCGTTTTGCTCGTTTGCGTCAATATATACTATCTCTCTGCCGTCCATTATGTTGGTATCGAGATACACGGGATATACGGGGTTGGGTATCAGCACCCTGTTGCCTTTGTCAAACAGGTCAAGTATGTTTGCCACGTCGCTCTTTGCGCCGTCGCTGACAAATATCTCGTCGGCGGCAAGTTCTACGCCGTTGCCGCTGTAATAGCCGCGGATTGCCTCGCGCAAAAAGGCGTAGCCCTGCTCGGGGCCGTAACCGCGGAAGGTCTCCGCCGCGCCCTGTTCAAGTGCGGCGGCGCGCATTGCCTCAACCGCGCTGCGACACAGCGGGAGCGTCACGTCGCCTATGCCCAGGCGTATAATTTTTTTATCGGGATTTGCGGCGGAATATGCCTCCACCTTTTTTGCGATTGTGGAAAACAGGTAGCTGTCTTTGAGCTTTAAGTAGTTACTGTTGATAAGCATTTTAATTCTCTCCGTAAATATTTGGCCGTATATGACAAGGGGGCACCGCCCCCGCGCGGCATATTACGCCGCATTAAAACTATATAATCTCACCGTCAGTGCAGTCAGGGGCACGCAAAGTGCGGTTAAGGTACTAAACCGCACGCGGTCAATACACACAGATAGCGGTCAGGGGTTGTAACGCACTATGGGTGAGCGCTTGTGGGCGGTTGAGTTATGCGCGCGCTCAATCTTATCATAATTGCCGCCCCTCTTGCCCGTGAGCAAAAAACCGTCCAGCTCCTCATAGCTAACGCCCATGTCCTGCTCGTCCGTCTGCCCGTCATAAAGCCCTGCGGACGGAGGCTTTTCCGCTAAGTGCGAGGGAACTTTGAGGTATCTCAAAAACTCGTAAACCTCGCTTGCGGTGAGGTCGGATATGGGGTTGAAGTCATGCGCGCCGTCCCCCCACTTTGTAAAGTAACCCATGTGGATTTCGCTACGGTTGCCGGTGCCTGCAACCAAGCAGCCGGTCTCTGCGGCAAAAGCATACAGCGTAGCCATGCGCAGGCGCGGTGCAAGGTTTGCAAGATTTGCTCCGCTTATCGGCACTGACTTTTGTATCTGCGCGGCAAGCGCGTCGCGCGCGGGCGTGAGGTCGGCCTCAACTGCCTTTATACCATACAGCGCGGCAAACTCCAGCGCGTCCGCTCTGTCGCTGCCGTAATTTCGCTGCGAGCCGCAGGGCATGATAACACCTATGACGTTGTCGGTTGCCTGCCTGCATAGTATGCCCGCAAGCACGCTGTCCTTGCCGCCGGAAAGACCGAGCACCACGCCCGATGCGCCTGTGCTTGCGAGCAACGACTTTATAAAGGCTGCGCGCAGCTTGAGTTCGTTTGCGTAATCGCGCATGGCTTTTCCTCCGCAAAATCCGGAGTGCGCAACGTACGTGCGGCACGCCC
>CAZPMG010000010.1:0-8524 GCA_964587785.1 uncultured Clostridia bacterium | reverse complement strand
CTGCATTATCCCTGCTGCTCTGCCTTTGCCGTCTTGCGCGCGGCGGCGTGCTCCACTGCGGCGGCTATGAACTCGCGGAACAGCGGGTGCGCGTTGTTGGGGCGGCTCTTGAACTCAGGATGGAACTGCACGCCCACAAAAAAGCGGTTGGGGGTGTATTCCATTGCCTCAACAAGCTTGCCGTCAGGTGAAAGTCCGCTGAGCGCCATGCCCGCACCCTCAAAGCCGGCACGATAGCCGTTGCTGAACTCGTAGCGGTGGCGGTGACGCTCGGAAACCTCGCTCCGCCCGTATGCCTTGTGCAGCAGCGTGCCCTCGGTAACTATACAGGGATACGCGCCCAGACGCATAGTTCCGCCCATCTGCACGTTTTCCTGGTCGGGCATCAGGTCTATGACCATGTTTTCGCCGTCTGCGTCAAACTCGCGCGAGTGCGCATATTTTTGACCCAGTACGCCCCTTGCAAATTCTATCGCGGCAATCTGCATCCCCAGACAAATGCCGAGGTACGGCAAATCGTTTTGGCGGGCGTAGCGGCAGGCGTCTATCTTGCCCTCGATGCCCCTTATGCCAAAGCCGCCCGGTACAATCACTCCGTCGCACTTTGCAAGCGTGGCCTCGGCGTTTTCCTCATTGATTACCTCGCTGTCCACCCACTCTATGTGCACGTGAGCGTCGTTTTCATAGCCGGCGTGGCGCAGCGCCTCGGCAACCGACAGATACGCGTCGTGCATCCTTACATATTTGCCCACGAGCGCGATGCGCACGGTTTTTTTGCGGTTGCGTATGCGCTCTAACATCTGGTTCCATTCGGTAAGATCCAGCGGCGGCGCGTCGAGGTTGAGCTCGCGGCAGACTATCTCGGACAGATTGGACTGCTCAAGCATTATGGGCGCCTCATAAATGGTGGGCAGCGTGAGGTTTGCTATTACGCAGTCGGGCTTTACATTGCAAAACAGCGATATCTTGCGCTTGATTACCTCGTCAATGGGCTGGTCAACGCGCGCAACTATTATGTTGGGCATTATCCCAAGGCCCTGAAGCTCCTTTACGGAATGCTGCGTGGGTTTGGTCTTGTGCTCGCAGGAGCTGGCGATATACGGCACAAGCGTAACGTGGATAAACAGGCAGTTATTCCTGCCCACCTCCATGGACACCTGGCGTATGGCCTCTAAAAAAGGCAGGCTCTCGATATCGCCCGTGGTGCCGCCTATCTCGGTTATCACTATGTCGGCGTTGGTCTTTTTGCCGACGTTATATATAAAGCTTTTGATTTCGTTGGTGACATGCGGTATCACCTGCACCGTGTCGCCAAGGTAATCGCCGTTGCGCTCCTTGGTGAGCACGTTGTGATATACCTTGCCGGTGGTGAGGTTTGAATATTTGTTGAGGTTTTCGTCAATAAAGCGCTCGTAATGGCCGAGGTCAAGGTCGGTCTCTGCGCCGTCCTCGGTAACGTACACCTCGCCGTGCTGAAACGGGCTTATTGTGCCGGGGTCAATGTTGATATATGGGTCAAGTTTTTGTGCGGAAACCTTATAGCCGCGCGATTTGAGCAGCCTGCCCAGGCTTGCCGCGGTTATGCCTTTCCCCAATCCAGATACGACTCCGCCCGTTACAAAAATAAATTTAGTCATTACTGCCGCTCCTCCAATTCCGTTTCACCTTGGTATACTTCCACGGCGCCGCCCGTCATCAGCACGGTTGCGCCTACATTTATGATTAATTTTCCGCCGCGCAGCGTAACCTCAATGTCACTGCCGCCGCTGCATCTTCCGGTGAGCACCGCCGCAACCGCCGCCGCGCACGCGCCCGTGCCGCAGGCAAGCGTCTCGCCGCTGCCGCGCTCCCACACCCTCATGCTCAGGCTGTTTTTGCCCGTAACCGCCACAAACTCGGTGTTCACTCTGCCAGGGAAAATTGAGTGATTTTCAAACAGCGGCCCTATCTTTTCCAGCTCAATCCGCTCGGGGTCGTCCGTAAACACCACACAATGAGGATTGCCCATCGACACGCAAGTTATGCGGTAAGTGCTGCCGCCGACTTCAACCTCCCTGTCAATTATGCTGTCGCCGCTCAGCCGCACGGGTATTTTTTCCGGCAGCAGCTCGGGCGCGCCCATGTCTACGGTGGCGCCGTTTACCTTGCCGTCCTTGCCGCGGTGAACGCTTATGCGCTTTATGCCTGAGCGGGTTTCCACCTCGACCTCGTCGCCGCTCACATAGCCGCGGTCACACAGATATTTTGCCACGCAGCGCACGGCGTTTCCGCACATGCTGCCCTCGCTGCCGTCGGCATTGTACATACGCATAAACGCATGGGCGCGCTCGGACGGCTCGATGAGCACCAGCCCGTCGCCTCCTATGCCAAAATTGCGGTGGGACAGCCGCTTGGCAAGCTCTGCGCCCCCTGACAATGGATTTTGCAGGCAATTAACATAAATGTAATCATTGCCTGCACCGTGCATCTTTGTGAACTTAAGTTTCATTTACATCCTTTTTTATATGAGTAATCTTTGCGTCAAGAGCGGTCTTTGCCGCTTTAATTTTTTAATCGGCGGCTGTGCGCAGCGCAAGGCTTTAACAAATCATAAAGCCATGACCCGGCGCAAACTAAAATTATGCCTGTTGGCTATACCCCAAAAAACACTCCTATTATTTTAACATATCGGCGGCGTTTTGAAAAGCCTTTGCGCGGCCATAAATATTTTCATACGCAAATTTTTTTGCGTTCGGATTTAGAAAAACGAACATGCGAATCAAACAAAGTTTTTTTGCGCAGCTGCTGCGGCGGTAGCAGCGGGCATATAAACTGACTGCGTCCAAAAAACAAAAGCGGAGAACTGTGCCTCCGCTTTCCTGTTTATATTAAAGCATTAACCTTACGTAGACCTGCAGACAATATACCTGCTAAAGCTCTATATATTGGTCACGCTCTGCGCCTACCGATACATACTTTATAGGGCTGCCCACCGCCTGCTCAATATACCTGATGTATTCCACCGCAGCCGAGGGAAGCTCTGACAGCTTGCGGCAATTGCTTATCGGGCGGTCCCAGCCCTCGAGGTGTGTGTATACCGGAGTGCATGAGTCAAGCAGGCTGGTATAGGGAAACTCGGTTGTCTCCTTTCCGTTTAGCTTGTAGGCCGTGCATACGGGTATGCTCTTCATGCCGGTGAGCACGTCCAGCTTTGTGAGGGCAAGCTCGTCCGCGCCCTGCACGCGCACTCCGTAGCGCGACGCCACCACGTCAAAGCCGCCCACTCTGCGGGGACGGCCCGTTGCCGCGCCGTATTCGCCGCCAGCCTCGCGCAGCGCGGTTGCCTGCTCGCCGCTCATCTCTGCGGTAAACGGCCCCTCGCCCACACAGGTGGAATACGCCTTCATTATGCCTATGGTCTTTGTCAGCTTGCGTCCGGGGATTCCTGCGCCTATGGGCGCGTATGCGGCTATGGTGGACGACGAGGAGGTGTACGGATAGATTCCAAAGTCTATGTCGCGCAGCGCGCCCAATTGCGCCTCAAACATGATTTTTTTGCCCTGCCTCGCTGCATCCTCAAGGTAAAGGCCGGTATCTGTAATATAAGGAGCAAGCACGCTGCCGTAGCGCTCGATATATTCAAAGGTTTCCTTTGCGCTCACTGCGTCCGAGCCGTAAGCGCCTGCCATGGTGAGATTCTTCCATTCGGCAATATCCTTGAGCCTGTCCCTTGCCTTGCCGGGATACAGCAGCTCGCCCATTCTGAGCGCTTTCTTCAGATATTTGTCGCCGTATACGGGCGCAATGCCGCGGCGCGTGGAGCCGTATTTGCGGTCGGCAAGACGTTCCTCCTCCAGTATGTCCTGGCGGACGTGGTAGGGCATACAAATTACCGCTCTGTCGGATATCTTGAGGTTTTGAGGCGTGACCTTAAGTCCGGCGCTCTCCAGCTTGGATATTTCGCCGCAAAGGTGGGCAAGGTCAATGGCCATGCCGCCGCCCATTACGTTGGTAATCTCGTTGCGGAGTATGCCCGATGGCAGCAGGTTGAGTATAAACTTTCCCAGATGATTGATTACGGTGTGTCCGGCGTTGTTTCCGCCTTGGTAACGCACCACCACATCGTAATCGGCGGACAGCAAATCCACCATTCTGCCCTTGCCCTCGTCACCCCAGTTTATGCCTACAATAGCTGTCAGCATCGTCAACCTCCTTGCGGCTTTCTGCAACCGCTTACCGCTTTAAATAAATATGCGCACTATGCGCCTTAAAAGTATATATATACGCAGCAATTAATGCCCGCACCACCATTTGATTATAGCCCTGCTTGCCGCCCGCGTCAAGGATATGAGCGGCACGGCAGCGGTTTTTGCTCATAGTAAATTGTTATGCACTCCATTAGTTTTGATTATGCCGCACAAAAACAAACACCTATGCGCCGCAATAGAAAACCGTTTTTTTTCGCTTCATAAAAATCAGCGGTTTTTTAGTTTTTAGGTTGACATTTGCCGTTTTAATATGTTATCATAACAATAGTTTACTGGGAGTAAAATATGGACAGCGATCCTGCCCCTGGGCGAAGTAGTAGTTTTAATCTAACAAAATCTTTTTCGGCATAAAGACATGCAGGTGTCTTTATGTCTTTTTTTGTGCTAAAAAAGGTTTTTTGTTCCATAATATATATATGACGGAGGTTATTTGTATTGAACCCGGTTGTTGGGCAGCTGCTGCTGCAGGCGGTGCTGATTGCGCTTAACGCGGTATTTGCATGCTCGGAAATTGCCGTGATTTCCATGAACGAAAACAAAATTGCCAAGCTTTCCGAGGGCGGCGACAAGCGCGCCTCAAGGATTTCCAAGCTTATGAAGCAGCCCGCAAGGTTTTTGGCCACCATTCAGGTGGGAATCACGCTGGGTGGCTTTTTGGCTGCGTCTTTTGCCTCGCAGGGCTTTAAAGACGGCCTTGCCAGCTGGTTTATTTCCCTGGGCATAGGCTCGGAGGCCTCGCGCGCCACGCTGGAAACCGTGGCGTCGGTTATCACTACCCTTATCCTCTCTTACTTCATGCTCGTGCTGGGCGAGCTTGTGCCCAAGCGCCTTGCCATGCGCAATTCGGATAAGCTTGCGCTTGCGTTTTCCGGGCTGGCGGCTTTTATTTCAAAGGCATTTGCGCCTTTTGTGTGGCTGCTGACGGTGTCCACAAACGGAATCCTGCGGCTGCTGGGCATTGATCCGCACCAGCCTGACGACGTCGCCAATGAGGAGGAAATCCGTCTCATGGTAGAGGCCGCAAGCGCAAACGGCGGCATTAAAAACGACGCGCGCGAGATGATTCAGAACATATTCGAGTTTGACGACAAGAGCGCGGCAGACATAATGACCCACCGCGTTGACGCCTGCATACTCTGGCTTGAGGAGCTTGAAACCGAGTGGGAACGCACTATTATGGAAAACCGCTTTACTTATTATCCTGTATGCGGTGAAAGCGTAGATGACGTCGTGGGCGTGCTGAGCACCAAGGATTACTTCCGGCTCAAGGAAAAGACGCGCGAGAGTATACTTTCCGAGACGGTTAAGACGGCGTTTTTTGTGCCGGAAACCGTTCATACTGACATTTTATTTTTTAACATGAAGAGTAACCGCACGTCGTTTGCCGTGGTTATGGACGAATACGGCGGCTTCTCCGGCATAGTGACAATGAATGATTTGCTTGAGCAGCTCGTCGGCACGCTTGAGGACGAAAACGCACCCGTCGAGCCTGAAGCCATTGAAAAGACGGGGCAAAACGAATGGCGCATACGCGGCGACGCCGAGCTTGACGATTTAACCGAACAGCTGGGCATTGTGTTTGACATCGACGACGTAGAAACTTTTTCCGGACTTGTGTTTGACGTGCTTGGATATATCCCCGAGGGGCAGACACCTGAGCTGACTTACAAAAATCTCAATATAAAGGTCGAGGCAATAAAGAGCCACAACGTAGAGAGCGCAATTGTCACGCTGATTGAGGAAAACTCCGAAAAAGACCGGGTTGAGGAACACAGCGGCAACGGCGACCACTGAAATTATAGAATTGCCGAATATGAGTAAGCCGGTTCGCGTAAAGCATCCGTTTCCCGCTCACAGCGAAATCATTGTTATGCCGGTTGATAGAGAACAATTACGTTGCTTGCGCCGGATAAACAGGCGGCACTTGCAACATACCGAATATCGCACCGCTTACAATACTTAAACAGTGCAATATTTAGCCGTGCCTGTTATACTATTTTCAGCAAAACTTAAAAACCGCTCAGCACAAATCAGCGCGAGCGGTTTTTTGTTAAATGAAATCAAATGCCTGTATGCCGCACAAATACACATATCCCCGCAATAGGAGGCTTACTGTCAATCGAACCGATATATTCCTGTGGCAATGTGTTCTTGTCCGTATATTGCTTATCCGTTATTGCGCATACGTCCTCGGCCGCAGCCCGGCCTGCCGCAATGCACGCCCAAATCCCTGCAAAGCTTATACTCGCCGCCTTCTATTACCAACGTACGGCCCTCAACAAGCGACTGGGCAATTTTTCTTCTTGCCGCATCATATATTGCCTGTACGGTGGTACGTGCGACGCCCATGTTTTCCGCGCACTCTTCCTGCTTCATCCTCTCAAGGTCGATAAGCCGTATTGTCTCATACTCATCCACCGTCATTACAATATGCGAATGGCTGTCAGGCCTGTCAAGCGGCCCGAAACGGTTTATTTCGGGAAGGCAGCAAACTCTTCTGTGTTTTTTCGGTCTCGGCATTTTTCTTCCTCACTATGTAAACAAAAAATCGCAGGGCGTCCCCTGACGATTTTTTTGCATTAATACTAAGCAGCTTCTAAATGTTTGAGCAGGAGTTCGGGTGGGTTTTTGATATAAAAGATGGCCAAAAGCTATATACCATAGGAAGCTATGAGAGTGTATTTTGGGCGCCTTTTAACCGAATAAACACCGAAATTCTTAAACATTTAAAAGTGGATTAGTATTACTCTCTGTCGAGCACTCTGTTGATTGCAGCCAGCTTGGCCTCCAATGCGGTCTTGCTTTGCAACATTCTCTCTTTGGAATCGGGATTTTTTTCGCAATCAGTTCCAAAATCCAACCGCTGATTACAGCCGCGCCTCATGCCGTGCGCCGCTCCGCAGGACCCGTCTCTGTGCATCGGCCTGCTTGCTCCGCAGCAATTACCTGCTCTTCCGCCGGTCATTCTACCCTGCCCCATAGGGCCTGTTCCGTCTCTTCCGGGCATAAATATTACCTACCCTCCTTTTTCATTTATGACATATGTCAATTATAATTATACATAGTTTTTGACAAATGTCAAGTATAATTATAAAGACCCGGGTGGCTTTGGGTAAATTACATTTTTGCCGTCAAATAGTGTTTTGGCGCCGTATCTGTCAATTTCATGGCTGATTGTTTTGCCCTCGTCCATTATATGGCGTACGCAAAAGCCCTTGAAACTAAGGCTGTTGGATACTAAAAGCCTGTGGCACCTCCAAGGCACGCTCTCTGCGCACATGATGCACGTGGTCTTTTGTTTGGCAATTTCCATTAGTTCTTCCAGCCCCTTGCTATAGTCCTCCGTCAATGTGTAGGCCGAATAGTTTCTGAACGCTATGTGCTTCCAACCCTCAGTCAGCGACTCATCTATTTCGGGCAGGTTTCTTCTTCTGCCGCCAAGCCCGGGCATATGGATATATTCCATGCCGCTTTCCGGTATGGTCTTGACCATGGTTTCCCTGTTAAAATGCGGCATATACCTGCTGCCGGGATACGACCTGATGTCTGCCAGCAGCTCTATTTCAAAAGATTTGAGCATAGCGACAAACTTTTCCCAGCTGTGTGTGGAATGCCCTATCGTATATATAACCATGATTTTTCCTCTGTCAGATTTTTTTAGTTATGGTTTCAAAAAATGCACTGCGCATATCCAACAGCGCTGCAATTAATATTTGCTTTAGACAGACAATAAATTCCGGCAGCGACCAAATTGCATAGCTGCAGATTAATTTAGCACGCTTTTTTCAAATCAACAGCTTTTGTGCTTGTAATACTTGTAAACATCGGCTCCCGATTTCAAGCAAAAAGTCTCGCCTCTATACCCCAGCCGACAGACTTGCCGGCAAATGACTACAAAAGCACAATTTATCAAAAACCGTATACAACTGCCCTCAAATTATTGCTTAAAATCATAATTTATGCTATACTCTTTAAGCTGTGCATTCACGGCAGCACTCATTGCTGCGCGGGCAGAGCTAAACTGAATATGCGGAGAGGTATCGAAGTGGTCATAACGGGGCTGACTCGAAATCAGTTTGTGCGCAAGCACACGTGGGTTCGAATCCCACCCTCTCCGCCACAATGGTTTTAAACAGAAAAAAAGCGGTGTTTTTGATTATAACACCGCTTTTTTTGTGTTGTTTAAATATTTTACTGATTTTTTAATGTGGCTGATTGCGGCTTTGCGTCAGAATGCACACGACTTATACTAAGTAACTTTAATGTTTAATATGAGT
>CAZPMG010000009.1:24044-37508 GCA_964587785.1 uncultured Clostridia bacterium | reverse complement strand
TCCGGAAGCGGTTGGCATAACAAAAACCGCGCGTTCATAAAATAGTTTAGCGGGAAAGACCGCGCTTATGGAGGGGAATATGCAGTGGCACACCATGGACAGTTTACAGACGCTTGAGGCGCTTGGCACATCAAAGGACGGGCTTTCAGGCAGCGAGGCGGCGTCAAGGCTTGCGCGTTACGGAGAAAACCGGCTGGAGGATAAAAAGAGAGAGGGCTTTGCAAAGAAGCTTGTCCGCCAGCTTTCGGATTTTATGATAATAATACTGATTGCCGCCGCGGCAATCTCCTTTGTGACCTCGCTCATACAGGGCGAGGCTGACTATGTTGATCCGATAATTATACTGCTTATCGTGGCGGTAAACGCCGTGATAGGAATAGTGCAGGAGAGCAAGGCAGAGCGCGCCATTGCCGCGCTGCAGGGCATGGCGCCTCCGCACGTGCGGCTGCACCGCGGCGGCAAACTGAGCCAGGCCGGCCCCGAGATTCTCGTACCCGGCGACATAATAGCGCTTGAGGCGGGCGACAGCGTGCCGGCGGATGCCAGGCTGCTTGAGGCAGTGCAGTTTAAGGTTGAGGAATCCTCGCTCACCGGCGAATCCGAGGCGGTGGAAAAACACACCGACGCCATAGCTGCGGCAGACCTTGCAGTTTCTGAGCGCAAAAACATGGTGTTTTGCGGCAGCCTTGTAATGCACGGCAGGGCGCTTGCCGTTGTAACTGATACGGGTATGTCCACGCAGATGGGCAAGATTGCAGGGCTGCTGGAAAGTCATGGCACTCCGCCCACTCCGCTGCAAAAAAAGCTGGAGGAAACAGGCAGATTTTTAGGGATAGCCGCGCTCATGGTATGCGCGGGCATATTTGTGCTGGGAGTGCTGCAGCGCGTCATGCCGCTGGATATGTTTCTGATTTCCGTAAGCCTTGCGGTGGCGGCGATACCCGAGGGCCTGCCTGCAATAGTTACAATCGTGCTGGCGCTGGGCGTGCAGCGCATGGCTGCCAGCCGCGCGGTGATAAGGCGGCTGCCCGCTGTCGAGACGCTGGGCGCGGCCACGGTCATCTGCGCGGATAAGACGGGGACGCTCACGCAAAACAAGATGGCGGTGCGGGCGTTAGCGGGGGCGGACGGAGAACAGCCGGCGAGCGGCGGTTTTGCCTCCGAGCTTTTGAGCTATGCCTGCCTGTGTTCAAACGCCGAGTTTTCCGGGGGCGGCGAGACGGGCGATCCCACGGAGGCCGCGCTGCTGCGCGCGCTGCCCGGCGGTGCTGAAGCCGCGCGGACGGTAAGGTCAAAGAGTCCGCGCGTGAGAGAATTTTCCTTTGATTCCTACCGCAAGCGCATGAGCACCGTTCATTCAGCAGGCGGCGGCTTTCTGTGCGTAGCAAAGGGCGCGCCTGAGTGGCTGCTTGAACGCTGCACGCACGCGCGGATAGGCGGCGAGAGCGCCGTGCTTACGCCGCAGCTTAGGGCAAGGATACTGCGCATATGCGAGGGTTGGATGCGCGAGCGCGCGCTCAGGGTAATCGCCGTTGCGTATAAGCGCGGCAGTGCCGATTGGCTGGACGCTGACAGCGCAGAGAGCGGCCTGACGTTTTTGGGGATTGCCGGGCTTGCCGACCCGCTGCGCCCCGAGGTGCCGGGCGCGGTAAAAAAATGCAGGAGCGCGGGCATACGTCCGATCATGATAACCGGCGACCATGTGGCTACCGCGGCGGCGGTTGCGCGCGAGGCGGGCATACTGCGCCGGGGCGACTATGTGCTGACCGGCGCGGACATTGACGGCATGGACGAGGAACGGCTAAAAAGCAGCGCGGCAAAGTGCTCTGTGTTTGCGCGCGTGACGCCCGCGCACAAGGTTGCCATAGTGCGCGCGCTGCAGTCGGGCGGCGAGGTAGTGGCAATGACGGGCGACGGCGTAAACGACGCGCCCGCGCTGCAGGCGGCAGACATAGGCTGTGCCATGGGCATAAGCGGAACGGAGGTTGCCAAGGGCGCGGCGGACATGGTGCTGCTTGACGACAACTTCAGCACAATAGTCGAGGCCGTCCGCGAGGGCAGGGGCATATACCAAAACATAAGGCGCGCCGTGCATTTCTTGCTGTCGTCAAATACCGGTGAAATAATAACGCTGTTTACGGCGTTTGCATTGCGGCTGCCGGTGATACTGTTTCCCATACAGCTGCTGTTTGTAAACCTGATAACCGACTCGCTGCCCGCGCTCGCCTTAGGCATGGAAAAACCCGCCTCCGATATTATGGAAGCTCCGCCTAAGAAAGCAAGCGAGGGTCTGTTTGCCGGCGGACTGTGGATAAGGCTGCTGATAGAGGGAACGCTCATAGGCGGGCTTGCGCTGACGGCGTTTATGATAGGCAGCTATATGTTTGACGTAAATCCGCAATCCCCGCATATCGGGCGTACAATGGCGTTTTGCGTGCTGTGCCTGTCGCAGCTTGTGCACGCTTTCAATATGCGCAGCGAGCGTTCGCTGTTTCGCGCGGGATTTTTCGGCAACCGTTATCTCACGGGCGCGTGCGCGCTGTGCGCTTTGGTGCTGGTGCTAATAGTAAGCGTTCCCGCGGCGTCGGCGGTGCTCAAGACCGTGCCGCTGAGCGGCCTGCAGTGGCTGTGGTGCGCTGCGCTTGCGGTCGTGCCGCTTGCGGCCTGCGAGGCATACAAGGTGTTTTCCGCACTCAAAAGGAGGCGGACTGTCGCGGTATATGCGCCGCCGTCAAAGATATATATAAAGGTGTAAACGTATCATAAATCCAAACAGTTACTTAATCAGTTCATAACCAAACAGTTTTTTCAGTTCATAAATTCAAACAGTCCATAAATTCAAACAGCTTTTGCACAAACCAATCAACCGCGCACAGCGCGGTTGATTGGTTTTTACCGGCTCAATCTTTGCGCTTTGCCTGTTGAAAAAATCTTGCGCATATTGTAAATTTTTTGTATAGCCGGCGCGGTATTTGCAAAAAGCCTTGATTGCGCGCGCCCGCCGTGTTATACTGTTTACGTCCGGGCGGCAGCAACGTTTTCTGCCGCCGCTTTAAAGGGAGTGTTAAGGTATGAAATTTGACTGGAAACGTACTTTTTTCGTGGGGCTTGCCTTCTTTGGCATAAGCGCGTTTTGGCAGGGCTATGACCTGTATGTGTCGCTGACGCTTGAGGGAATATTCGGTTTTGACAACACCAAGCGCGGCGTCGTAATGGCGCTTGACAACATATTTGCGCTGTTTTTGCTGCCCCTGTTCGGCAAGCTGTCCGACCGCACAAAGTCGCGGTACGGCAAGCGTACGCCCTACATAATCGCCGGCACCGTGGTTGCCGCAGTGGCGTTTATATTTGTGGCGCATACCTCTGACTCCGCTCTGCGCGCGCTGATAGCCGGTCAGGATGCCATGCCCTATCTGCCCAGCTTTATTGCCGCTCTGCTCGTCGCGCTGCTTGCAATGAGCGTATACCGCTCTCCGGCGGTGGCGCTCATGCCCGACGTGACGCCAAAGCCCCTGCGCAGCAAAGCAAACGCCGTGATAAACCTCATGGGCGGACTGGGCGGCATTTCGGTGATGCTGCTTGGCATCATGTTTTACAAAGAGACGTTTACCCGCTCGGGCTCGGATGTGGCCGTAGGCCCGATTATACCCGTGCTGAGCGGCATAAGCGGAGTAATGCTGATTTCCCTTGCAATATTTGCCATGTTTGTGCGTGAGCCAAAGCTTGTAACGCAGATGAAGGCGGAATCCGTGCGCTATAATATAGCCGAGGAGGAACCCGCAGGCGAAAAGCAAACATCAAAGCTGCCGCGCGCGGTTCTGCCGAGTATGCTGCTGCTGCTGTCCGCAGTGTTTTTGTGGTTTATGGGCTACAACGCGGTGACGTCATCTTTTTCCGTGTACGCCAAAGATATATGGGGGCTTGAGGGCGGCAATATGAACCTGCCGCTGCTGGTGGCGCACGGCGCGGCAATGGTAATGTTTATACCCATAGGCTTTATAGCCTCAAAGATAGGCAGGAAAAAGACCATACTCGCAGGCATAATAATTATAGGTGCTGCATTCGGCGGCTCGTTCTTTTTCCGCGATTCGTTCAGTCCGCTGATACTTGTGTTTTTTGCGCTTGCGGGCATAGGCTGGGCAACCATAAACGTAAACTCCTTCCCCATGGTGGTGGAGATGAGCAGGTCAAGCAGCATAGGCGTGTTTACCGGCTACTATTATACCGCATCCATGGCGGCGCAGATTGTAACGCCCATACTCTCGGGCGTGGTGATGGACAAGCTTGGCAGGATCTCGCTGTTTCCGTACGCGATTGTGTTTGTGGCGCTGTCCTTTGTGGCAATGCTGTTTGTAATGCACGGCGACTCCAAGGCGGCAATGCCCAAGGATAAGCTTGAATTATACGATGTAGAGGACTAAAAACGTTTGTATCCGGCAAATACAACGGCGCGGCAATACTTGCCGCGCCGTTTTGCATAGTGACGCTGTGTCAATGGTTGAACCTTCGCCGCAAATGGTAATAATTAAATTAAAGCGCTCTGAGTATTTAAAAAACCGTTGTATTTTGCATAAAACCCAACTTCTCCACCCTATGCCGCGCGTTTTAAGTTGATTTGGCTTTTTTGCGGTGCTATAATAAAGGCACTTGTAATTATAACTCTGCACGCACATACTTAACTATGCGGACAAGCAAGCTATTGCTGATAAGCCGTACGCGTCTCAAGAGGAATCAAAATGCAGATAATCTATTATGCGATTGTAATCGGCGCAGCGGTCGCCGTCATTGCCGCCGAGCTGCTCTTTGTAAGGGGCAAGCCGCGCCTGCGCGGGCTGTACCAAAAGGGTGCGGCTCTTGCGCTTGCCGCCGTGTTTACCGTGCGTTACATGACAGGCCCGGAAGCGGTGGGCAGGGTTGTGAAAATTTTTACAGGCAGCCCGTTTAATTCCGCCGGACAGACTATAACCGGGCTGCTGATAACTTGGCTTGTCTATGCCGCCGTGCTTGTCGCCATGCTGCAGCCGTTTTTTTCCACAAAGACAATGGGCGCGCTGCTCAAATTTTTTGCGCTGCCCATAGCCTTGGCCCAGCTTGTGCTACTATCGGTTTCGCAAATCGCCGTGGTGGGCGCAGATGCTGCGGCAAGCGGACATTATCGTGCGGTCTTGATGTGCGCCGAGCTTGGCCTGCTGCTCTACATATGCGCGCATGAAATTTTTAAAAACGGATTTCGCACGGACGGCAAAGCGCTGCTCAGCGCCGCGCTCTGGGCGCTGCCCGTGCTGTTTACTGTAATGCCCATCTATCTGCCTCAAGCGCTGTTTGGTGTGGCCGACGCGTCAATGAGGGTGATTGACTTTACCCTTTACCACAGGCTGCATATATATGCGGGGCTGCTCATCACGCTGGGGCTTTATTTCGCGCTCAAAAACAAGAGCTTTGAGGAAAAAAGGCTTGTGCT
The DNA here is from genome assembly GCA_964587785.1 of uncultured Clostridia bacterium. Lineage (GTDB taxonomy): Bacteria > Bacillota > Clostridia > Christensenellales > HGM11417 > CAZPMG01. Next base: position 32,047 of record CAZPMG010000009.1, on the reverse strand, counting down.
GCTGCTGGTGAGCATAGGCACGCTGATTACCTTTTCCTACAACTACAAGTTTGCCGCGCTGATAAACCCGGTAAACTGGCCGCTGCACCTTTGCAACACCGCCATGTATATAGTTGTGGCCTGTCTTATTTTCCGGCTGGAAAAGGTGGTGTACTTCACTTTTTTTGTAAACGTGCTCGGTACTTTTTTGGCAATGCTTATGCCGAACGGCTCGCCCCGCCTGCTGTCGTCCGGCGTGGTGGTGTTTTGGTATAACCATATAATCGCATTTGCCGTGCCCATACTGTTGATTGCGCTTAAGATCTATAAGCGTCCCAAGCTTCGCGAGTTCTTCAGCGCGGTTACCGTGTTTGCAATCTATTACGGGCTGATGCTGATAATAAACGCGTGGTTCACAAACTATAACGCAAATATAGACTTCTTTTTTCTGAACAGCGATTTTGTGGCTTCAAAGCTCGGCAAGTGGGCGGAATCTCTGCTAGACATAGCTGTCTCGTTCAACATAGGCGATTTGACGTTTAAGCTGTATCCGCTCTATCAGATTCCCTTCTTTATTGTGTATGTGGCACTTGCGGCAGGCGTGTGGTTTGTGTATGAGCAGTGGTATGTATTTGCCGACCAGCTGGGCGATATTGCCGCGCGGCTGCGCACGCAAAAGGCGGCACGGCTGGAGATTGACGCAGTGGCAGGAGCGGATAAGGGCGGGCCGTCACTGCAAGAGGGCGAAAATCAGCTCAGGATTGAAGGCGTAAGCAAGCGGTATCCCGGCAGCGAGATTTACGCTGTAAAGGACGCAGATCTTACGGTAAGCGGCGGCGAGGTATTTGGCTTTTTGGGGCCAAACGGTGCGGGCAAGAGCACCATAATAAAGGCCGTGGTGGGTATGCACCCCATAACCGAGGGGAAGATATTCGTATGCGGCTGTGATGCCGAGCGGCAGCCCATGCAGGCAAAGCGTCTGATAGGCTTTGTGCCCGACCACTACGCGCTGTATGAAAACCTCACCGGCCGCGAATACATTGAATACACCGCCGATATGTACGGCGTGTCCGCGCTTGAGCGCGCCGGGCGCATAGACAATTATGTTGAGATGTTCGAGCTTACGCAATCCTTCGGCAGCGCAATCGCCACTTATTCGCACGGCATGAAGCAAAAGCTTGCGATAATGGCGGCGCTTGTGCACAACCCCAAGGTATGGATTTTGGACGAGCCGCTCACCGGCCTTGACCCGACCAGCATATACCAGGTGAAAGAGGTGATGAAACAGCACGCGCGCGAGGGCAACATAGTGTTCTTTTCCAGCCACATAATCGACGTGGTGGAAAAGGTGTGCGACAGGGTGGCGGTAATAAAGGGCGGACGCATACAGGCCTGCAAGCCGCTGCGGGAAATTGAGCGCGGCGGCAGCCTTGAGCAGTTTTACCTGCAGGCGATAGGAGAGAAGTGATGGCCGGTTTTATTAAGAAATTAAATCCGTTTCCAAAAGCAGGCGCGCTGCTCATGAAGATAGGCGCGGTAAGGCGGCTGTCGGCCTATGCCGGCAAGATAAAACCGCTTGTGCTCATGCAGCTTAAAGACAAGCTGGACTTTGGCTTTTTAAAGGGCACAAAGCAGCGCATATCCAAGGTGGTATTCAGCCTGCTCATGCTGGCGGGCGTAACCGCGCTTTCGCTGCTTGCGCTTGAGATTGCCAAGCTGCTCAACGTCTTTTCACTGGTGGGCATCATTCCTTCGAGCGTCGCCACGGTGGTGTTTGCGCTTATGTTCACGCTGTCTGTGCTATCCGGCACGCTGGGGCTTATGCGCACGCTCTATTACGCCAAGGACAACGCCGTGCTGCTCACCTTTCCGGTGACGGCAAACCAGGTCTTTATATCCAAGCTGATAGTGTTCTATGTGTACGAATACGCAAAAAACCTGCTGTTTTTGATACCGTTTTTTCTGGCGCTGGGCATTGCGGGGAGCTTTTCATTTATCTATTACCCCTGGGTATTTGCGGCGTTTGTATTTATATCCCTGCTGCCTGTGGCAATAGGCGCCGCGCTGTCTATACCCGCGGTGATGCTGTCACGCCTGCTGGCAAGGTTTCCCGCGCTGCGCGGCACGCTTTACGCAGCGCTTGCCGCCGCGCTGTTTTATGCGCTGATATCGGCAATCGCGCTCATCCCCGAAAACATAAACCTCGTGGGCTCGTGGGGCTCACTGTTTTGGAGCATACAGGACTTTTTAAAGCAGTTTACGCAAAGGTTTGCGTTCATGGATTTATTGGTGCGGTTTGTGACGGGCGTGCGCATAAACATCAGGCAAGTGCCCTTTACCTTAGATACCCTGCTTGCGCTGGGCGTAATAATACTTGTGTCCGCGGCGTTTTTCGCGCTGTCGTTTTTACTGGCGCGCCCGATGTTTTTCCGCACGGCAAGCCGCTCGTTTGAACACAAAAAGGCTTTCGGAAACAGGGAGCGCGCGGGCAGGCCGCTGCCTGTCTGGGCTGCAAGCGTGCTCAAAGAGGTGCGCCTTACGCTGCGCAGCCGGTCGGCTATGGCAAGGCTGCTGACCGTTGCGGCAATGCTGCCCGTGCTTATTTTTTTGCTCAACAAAATATATTCGGCGATGAACACCCGCCTGCTCGGGCAGAACATGACGCTTGCGTTTACGCTGCTTATGGCGCTGCTTATCATGCTGTCGTCAAACACGCAGGCGGCAAGCGCGCTCAGCTCAGAGGGCAGCACGGGCTACTTAAACAAGATACGGCCGGTGCCTTACTATGTCTCTGTATTTTCAAAGCTTGTGTTTCCGGCGGCGGTGATGGCGGTATCGCTTGCAATTACCATAGCCTTACTTGGCACGATAAGGGATATCGGCTGGCAGGGGAATATATTGTTCTTTGTCACCGCATACGGGCTGTATGCGGGCCATATGCTCTGGTCTGCGGAAATTGACCTCATGAACCCCCAAAACCAACAGTATCAAACCACAGGCGAGCAGGTGAGCAATCCCAACGAGGGCAAGAGCACTGTGTTTGGGTTTGTGGTTTCCTTTGTGGTGTTTGCGTTTTCGCTGCTGCTGTTTATCGAGGGCACGGCTGCGGCATGGATAAAGCTTGCGTTGATTTCCGCCGCGTTTTTTACAGCGCGGTTCCTGCTGTTTTACTATAAGATTAAAGTTTATTACAAGGAAAAATAAATTTATCCCAATAAAGCGGGGCGCTTAATTGTATTAATTTGCGGAGTGTTTTTATATGAAGAAATCAGTTGTGGTGCTTATACTTCTGATATATGCGGCATCGGTGGTGATAGTCAGCTTTTTCGGAATGCAGGTTACCTCCTATAATCCCAGCATATACGTGGAAAAAGTTGAATGCACAAATGACGACATAGTAATCGGCGAAAACGGCGAAAAGTACATCATAAAAACTTTTGACCCTGACATAGATAGTTTGGAAAATGTGGTAATACTAACATGGAAGGTCTATCCCGAGGATGCCACCGTCCGCGACGTAGTGTTTGAGTACGAACAGACTTCCATAGCAAACTTTGACAAGGTTCCCATTATACAATTCAATAGGTGGGGGCTTGTGACCGTGACCATAAAGCCGGTAGACAGGGTGAGCACAAGCGACGTATATGAAACCGTCACTATTTGGTTTAAGCGCGTTTAGCGGACAAGCTCTGTGGCAATTCTTTGCGTTGATTGGCGGAACGCGCGCATCCGTCGGGATGCGGCGAGCCAATTAGAATCGCAATAATAAAATTATAGTGTAAAAAACTTAAGTCGGGTGTAAGGAGACATAATGAAAGTAACTAAGTCCAAGATTGTTTTACTGCTTGCGGTCATAGCCGTTGCCGGCGCGCTGCTTCTAAGCGCGTGCGGGCTCAACAAGGTAGAGAGCATAAGCATAAAGTCCGGCACTCTGCCCGAATTCTTTGTGGTGGGTGAGCAGCCCGACTTCAGCGGCCTTGTAGTGCTTGCGCGCTACAGCGACGGTTCACAGGTTGAGGTAAGCAGCGACGAACTGGAAATTGAGAGCTTTTCCACTGACACCATGGGCGCAAAGACCTTGAAGATAAGCTATGAGGGCAAGCAGGTCAGCACTACGGTAATGGTGTATCTGGGCGAAGATGCGCAGTACGAAATCGTGGGCTTCAAGCTCCCGCAGTCAATCAGCCTCGGGTATATGCAGAACTCCGCTAAAAAGGCGGAGGCAAGCAGCATGACTGAGTTCAAAATTCACAATCAGCACGAGGACTTTGAGGGCTACTATGTGGGCAGCGCAAATCCTTTTAAGTTTTTGCCGCATATATCCGTAGTGTTTGAGGGCAGCATTACACCCAGCACGCTCAACAAATATACCAGCATTTCAAGCGTGTATTTGCAAAACGATTCCACCGGCCAGTTTGAGCTTTTGCAGGAAAACGAGGTAGAGGATTATGTAATAATCAACGAGGAATTGTCCACCTACCACTTTACAGAGCTTGCCGAGGGCAGAAAGTTCCGCCTTACCGTTCGTCCGGCGTTTATGTCCGAGGATGAATTAAACGACCTTGAAGGCCCGGTGTCCTTTGAGTTTACGGTAATCGACGCGTGGAACGCCACCTCCGCCGCCGACATAAGCCGCTTTAACAACAATCCGCACCCCGAATCTGCCGCCGCGTGGCAGGTATATAAACAGCAAAACAAAGTAGGCAGCGAAAAGATAAACGGCTTGGTGCTGCATAACGATATAAAGCTTACCGCGGCGGATATGCCGGAGGTATATTTTAACGAAGACGGCAATCTGTATGAATGGGTGTGCGTGTATCAATTTTGGTCGGCTCGCGACAGCCAAGAGTTTCAGTTTGTGGGCAATTACTTTACCATAGACGCATCGCAAATGCCGCTGGGAGAAGAACCCATTGACCACCCCGACGCGCACAACTCGCTGTTCGGCGTAATGGGCGACGACGGCTATATTCCCAACGCTGAGCACGACGCGCCGAACGGTTTGGACATCGGCCCTGTTACTTTCAAGAATATCGGGTTTAAGGGCAATTCGCAGCGCTCAGAGGACAATGAGGAGTTAAAGCGCGGTATTACATTTTTCCGTACGTCTTCACAGAAGTTTACACTGGAAAACACAATTGCCAGCTCTGCTCTCATCATATTGGTTGCAATAGGCAGTTATGCTGACGGTTCCGACACCAACCTTGCTGTAATAAAAGACAGCAAAGGCTATGACACATACAGCAATATGATACTGTCTTTCGGCGCGCGGCTGGAAATTTACAATTCCGAGCTTTTGAACGCCGGCGGCCCGGTTATTATCGCCATGCAGCGCAACGATGACGACGGACATGCCGAGGTGGAAGTTGACGCCTTGAGCAACATAGGCACTGATGTCAAGGGTGGTGAAGGCTGGTTTGTGCTGCAGGGCGCGGACACCATCGCGGGCGGAATAAACGTCATGTTTACAAGCCTTAACGTGTTTAAAAATAAGTTTGCGGATGACGGTTTAACTTCCTCGCGCAATATTTTCAAGGATAATGCACAATCAGACGGCGCATTTAATTTGGTAAGCGCGCAGATCCCGTATTTTAGCGGCGCGCTCAGTTTGGACGGTCTTACAGACACCCATTACTCATTTATCAGACAGCAGCTTGGCGAAAGCACACATACCACGTCGGCGGTAGAGCTTGCGGAAATACTTTCAGACAGCAAAAACCCCATCCTTTCTGAAAGCTGGATATTATGTGGTTCAAACGGGGGAATTTTGGTTATCTATGATAACATACCTCTTTTGTATGCAGGCAAGGACGGCTCCGGCAATCCTATATTGAAAAATCCCGTTGAGATTGCAGCGGATCCGGTGCTTGCCTACGCGCTGTTTACCACTTTCTTTGACAGCGATTATATCAGTCTTTATACTATGGGAGCTGACGGAAAAAGGATATCAATACTGCTTCAGCAATACGAGGTGTAACACAGTAACCTAACAGTTTGGGAGAAAACCATGAAAGGAACAAAAGTTAAAGTTGTTTTATTGCTTGCGGCATTGGCCGTTGTCGGCGCGTTTGTATTTGGCGCGTGCGGGCTCAACAAGATAGAGAGCATAAGCATAAAGTCCGGTACTCTGCCCGAATATTTTGTGGTGGGCGAGCAGCCCGACCTCAGCGAGCTTGTGGTGCTTGCGCGCTACAGCGACGGCTCAACGGTGGAAATCAGCGCCGACAAGTTGGAGATAGAGAGTTTTTCCACTGACACCATGGGCGCAAAGACCTTGAAGATAAGCTATGAGGGCAAGCAGGTCAGCACTACGGTAATGGTGTATCTGGGCGAAGATGCGCAGTACGAAATCGTGGGCTTCAAGCTCCCGCAGTCAATCAGCCTCGGGTATATGCAGAACTCCGCTAAAAAGGCGGAGGCAAGCAGCATGACTGAGTTCAAAGTTCACAGTCAGCACGAGGACTTTGAGGGCTACTATGTGGGCAGCGCAAATCCTTTCAAGTTTTTGCCGCATATATCCGTAGTGTTTGAGGGCAGCGTTACACCCAGCACGCTCAACAAGTATACCAGCATTTCAAGCGTGTATTTGCAAGACGATTTAACCGGCCAGTTTGATCTTTTGCAGGAAAACGAGGTGGAGGATTATGTAATAATCAACGAGGAATTGTCCACTTATCACTTTACAGAGCTTGCCGAGAGCAGAAAGTTCCGCCTTACCGTTCGTCCGGCGTTTATGTCCGAGGATGAATTAAACGACCTTGAAGGCCCGGTGTCCTTTGAGTTTACGGTAATCGACGCGTGGAACGCCACCTCCGCCATCGACATAAGCCGCTTCAATACCAACCCGCATCCCAGTTCTGTTGCCGCGTGGTCTGTGTACAAAGAGCATAACAAAGTAGGCAGCGAGAAAATAAATGGCTTAGTGCTGCATAACGATATAAAGCTTACCGCGGCGGACATACCCTCGGCTTATCTCAGCGAGGACGGCAGGCTGCTGTTTTGGACAAGCATATATCATTTTTGGTCTGAGCGTGACAGCCAACAGTTTCAGTTTGTAGGCAATTACTTTACAATAGATGCGTCAGCAATTCCGCTTGGTCAGCCTGATCAAATAAACAATCCGCCGACTAAGGATGCGCAAAGTTCACTGTTCGGCGTAATGGGCGACAACGGCCATATCCCGACTTCCGCCCACGGTGCGCCGAATGGTATGCACGTAGGCCCGGTTGCGTTCAAAAACCTCAGCATAAAGGGCAACTCTCAGCGTTCAGAGAATCCTGAGATTGCGTACGAACAGGGCTTGACGCTTTTCCGCACGTCATCACAGGAATTTGTGCTCGACAACGTAATTGCAAACTCCGCACTCACGGTTTTTGCCGCCATAGGCAACCATGATACAAACGGTGTAGATAAAAATCTTGCGATAATCAAAGACACCAAGGCATATGACACCTACAGCTATATGGTGCTGGCATTTGGCGCAAAGCTAAAAATTTACAATTCCGAGCTTTTGCGCTCCGGCGGTCCGGTTATCATAGCTATGCAAAGCGAGCGCATCGGTGATGCGTATGCCGATATTTATGTAGATTCACTCAGTAATGTGGGTACGGATGTAAGCGGCGGCGAGGGATGGTTCGTTATTCAGGATGCAGTAACAACCGCCGCGGACATAAAAGCGATATTTAGCGGAATTAATTCAGCAAAAGCTATGTTTGCAGACTTTTTCACATCCGACCGCAACATATTTAAAGACAACGTGCAGGCAGACGGCATACTAAACATAATAAGCATAATGCTGCCCGAAGAGGGTGCTCTCGGAGCACCTGAGTTTGTGCAAAATAGTTCAATTGAGCTGCAGTTATCCGGCGGCAACTTTACCACATCGGCGGTTGCGCTTGCCGAAGTTCTGTCCAAAAGCCAAGACCCATATCTTCCTCATTATCCGGTAATTCAAGGCTCAAATGGGGGCATTGTCGTGTTTAACGGAACAATGTTCTTCCTTTGTACTTTTGACGGAAGCGGCA
>CAZPMG010000009.1:15647-23944 GCA_964587785.1 uncultured Clostridia bacterium | reverse complement strand
TTATTTGAAACATTCTTCAACAGCGATTACATCAGTCTGTACCCTGCCAGTGACGGTAGCGGCAACGGCAAGAGGATTGCTGTATTGATGAAACAATTTGAGGTGTAAAGCTTGTCCGCCATGCAGACAATGTTTTAACAAACAGAGGTAGTTTACAAACCTAAGCTTAAAGGAAAAATGCCGCGCACAGCAATTTTTTGCCGTGTGCGGTATTTTTTTAATCTTCCATACACTCTATGCCCACAAGCAATCCGAGTTTAAAACCCTCTGCAAAGTAAAAGTCTATATCCTCCACGTGCAAGCTCTCAAGCGCTGCTCTATATTTGTCATGGATTTTCAGCACATCCGGACTGAGTGCCGCAAGCAGTTTGTCATAGCTGTCGCAAAGCTCATTGGTAAGCTCTTGACAGGCAATAGCATTGCTCATTGTTTCCATATGCCCTCTATTTCCGTTGAATATACCTCGTATTGCCGATTTTTTCATATAAACCCTCCGGTGTTCACGTATAATGATATTATATGTACGCAACTCGTACATGTCAAGCAAAATATTCGTATTGCGTATATAATATATATATGGAAATTTTATTTGGTAAAAGATTACGTGATTTAAGACAGGAAAAAGGTTTGAGGCAATCGGATGTTGCAAGGCATCTTGAAGTCTCTTCTGCAACGGTTACGCGATGGGAAAACGGTAAACAGCAGCCTGATTATCTCGTTTTAGCGAAGTTAGCTAAATTTTTTGGCGTTACCGCGGACTATCTTTTAGGGTTGGAGAAGTAAGCGGGTTACACCTGCTTCACAAAAGCCCCTTGTTAAATCTTACTTCACAAAAGCCCCCCTTGTCAAAGGGGGGTGGCACGCGCGTGCGCGTGACGGGGGGATTCTGTCTTATCAAAAAGATTTTTGCCGCATTATCCGCAGAATTATCGTAATAAAGCTGCAAGTCTTGTGTAAAAGCGCTCAGCGCGGTTTACAATATATGTGTATACAAACATTTAAGCGAAAGAAGGTAGGATTAATTTGAACGGACAAAGACCTATATTCCATTTTGTAAACTACGCAGCAATAAACGATGCAAGGCGGGACGAAAAGGGCAACCTTATGCACCGCAGAGCGCAGCCGCATTCGCTGCTCATGCCGGTAATCATGCTGGCAAGCTCGGTGCTGTTTCTTTATTATGCGGCGTCGGGGTCTAACGGCAGCTTTACGCCCATTGATGCTATTATGCTGTGCGCGCCCATGTTTTTTGCGCTGGTAATGATTTATTCATATCTCAAAAACGATGTGTCTGTGATTTTTTCCGACGACGGAATAACCGTGCGCGGCGCGCTCAAGAAAAAAAGGTTTGTGGCATGGCAGGACATAGACGAGGTCTCAAGCTTCAGCCCCCCGAGCAGCGGCGCAGCGCAGCAGGGCGGCGCGCTTATGTATTTCCGCTCCAAAAACAACACTGTCTTTGCCATATCAGTGCTCATGTACGGTTTTGCCGACTTCTTCAACTTTGCGCGCTCCAAGCTGGGAGAGGGGTTTCAGGCGGAGTTTTCCAAGGTTATTGCCTATTACAAGCGCTCGCGCATTGACCTTGTGAACAAGCGCGTACTTACCGTAGACCCGTTTGAGAGCGATTCGCCGTTTGAGGGCTTTTAAACCCAAAAATCAAATTGCCAAACACCAAACTGTCAAAACACCGCCTGCATAACGCAAGCGGTGTTTTTTGTATTCTCTTTGCAAGTTGTTTCAAGCTATACAGTTTAACAATTGCAAAACTTTGCAGCCGCAAAGGCTTTTGTATAACTTGATTTACGGTTTTTGCCTAAAAATTTACCGCAGTCCGCGCTTTGTGCGGAAAATTGATTTATCATTGATTGTAAATATGGTATACTTAATTTAACACAAAAGCTGCGAGCAACTTTTGAAGCGGCTTGCTGCCCGCAAGCCGGGCAGCGCGGACACGCTGCCGTCAACACCCGTATATAGTCAATTGCTTCGGCTTTGCCGCGCAATAAGCAAACTTGCTTTTTGCTAAAAAACTGCATACGACGTCTTTTAGTTAATTGACTGTATAATAACCGTGATTGAGTGGAAAATTTCGAAAATAACCTGACACAGGCAAAGAGAGGTATACAATTGCAAGCCTTAAGCTCATTGATGGAAAGCCTTTACGGCCGCGGCGCGGACACGTCCGCACATCTTGAAAGGTTTAAAAAACTCAAGCGGCGCTTTGAGGAGCAGTACGCCGCTGTGCCGTCCGCCTATTTTTCCTCGCCCGGCAGGGTGGAAATCTGCGGCAACCACACCGACCACAACCACGGCAAGGTGCTTGTGGGCGCTATCAGCGTGGACACAATAGCCGCGGTATCGCCGCACCCAAACGAGGTTGTGGTGCTGTCAGAGGGCTATCCCGAGGTGCGTTTTCCCGCGGGCGACACTGCGCTCCGCTCTGAGGAATACGGCACAAGCTATGCCCTTGTAAAGGGCGTAATGCAGGCGTTTAAAGACAGGGGCTACAACGTAGGCGGCTTTGTCGCAGTGACCTCATCAAATGTATTCAAGGGCGCGGGCGTTTCCTCGTCGGCGTCGTTTGAATTGCTGGTGACCGAGATTTTAAACAAGCTTTACAACGGCGGCGCTGTGCAGGCCGTGGAAAGAGCGGTTATTTCCCAGTACGCAGAAAACGTATATTTCAACAAGCCGTCCGGACTTTTGGACCAGATGGGCATAGCGCTGGGCGGTATAAGCACCATTGACTTTGCAGACCCTAAAGAGCCGCTGGTCAAATCGCTGTATCTGTCGCTTAACGGGCTTTGCATATATATAGTCAATACAGGCGGCGACCACAGCAATCTTACGCCGGCTTACGCGGGCATAAAGTCCGATATGCAGCTTGTTGCCGCGTACTTTGGCAAACAGTATCTGCGCGATGTCAGCGAGAACGAATTCTACAGCTCGCTGCCCGGACTGTCCGCGGCGGTGAGCGGCAGGGCCGTGCTGCGCGCGGTACACTTTTTTGAAGAGAACAAGCGCGTTGAGCGCGCTGCGCGCGCCGTGGAGCGTGAGGACGCACCCGCCCTACTCGCCGAGATAAACGCGTCGGGTGACAGCTCGTGGAAGCTGCTGCAAAACTGCTATGTAGAGGGCGACGTTTCGCAGCGCATACCGCTGGGGCTTGCCGCCGCCGCGCGCTATACCGAGGGCGGCGCTGTGCGCGTACACGGCGGAGGGTTTGCCGGCACTGTGCTTTGCTTTGTGCCGGAGAAAAACGCCGCCGCGTTTGAAGAGGGTATGAGCGAGATTTTCGGCGCGGAAAACATATTCGGCATATCCGTGCGCGAGAAGGGCGCGTGCAGCGTGGATATTGATATTTAATGTATTATAATGAAATCGTATGCATTTTAAATGCCTAAGCAAAAGAGTTCTTTGTTTTGCGGCACTTTGCATTTTCCGTATAATAATTAAAGTTTAAAACGCGGCGCTTTTGTCAAAAAAATTCAAGCGCAAGCGTGATTTTCGCTCTCATACGGAGCGGGGGAGGAAACAGGCACATGGACGGAGTAGCTTTTACAATTTTCGGGCTGGAAATCAGGTGGTATGCCATAATGATAGTGACCGGTATGCTGCTGGGCATGGGTATCGCCGCGATATTATTCAAGCGCAAAAAAATTGAAAACCTCCAAGCGGATACCGTGGTGGACTTTGCCATTGTGGTGCTTCCGCTTGCCATAATCGGCGCGCGCCTTTACTATATGGTGTTCAGTCCGCAGGCATACACATTTTGGGCGCTGTTCAATATTCCCGAAGGCGTAAGCTGGTGGGGGCTTATAATCGGGTTGGTACTGTCCGCGGCTGTGGGGTTGCTGGCAATAAAAATCAATCCCTTAAAGCTGCTCAGGGCAGTGCCGGCGGAGGAGGGCGACAAGCTGCGCCCGTCCGGTGCGCGTGACATTGCGCTGTTTACGCTTGTAACCGTGGCGTTGGGGCTGTTTGTCGGCCGTATTGTCGAGCTGCTGCTATATGACAGCGCAAGGCGCATTTACACGCTGTTTAACATACGCGGCGGCGGAATGGCAATATACGGCGGCGTAATATTCGGCGCGCTGGGTATGCTCATAGTTTGCAGGTGGAAAAAATATAAATTCCGCGACGTGCTGTCAATACTCGACTGCGCCGCGCCCGCGCTGCTTATTGGGCAGGCGATAGGCCGCTGGGGCAACTTCTTTAACCAAGAGGCATACGGCGCGCGCGTAACCGACACCGCGTGGCAGTTTTTCCCCTATGCGGTGTTTGCCGACGGTGCTTACAGGCAGGCGACGTTCTTCTATGAGTTTGCGGCAAACCTGCTTGGCTGCGCGCTTCTGTTCGTGCTCATCTACCGCGGAAAATACAAGTTCGGCGGGCTTGCCACCGCGCTTTATTTTGTGTGGTACGGTTTTTGGCGCGCCATAATCGAGGGTATGCGCACAGACAGCCTTTGGGTTTCTCAGGCCGAGGGCGTGCGCGTGTCGCAGCTGCTCAGCGTAATATTGGTTTTCGGCGGCGCCATCGCAATCGCCGCTCTGTACTGGAAAGAGCTTCCCAAGGCGGTGCAGAGCATTTTCGTGGGCGCTCTCTCGGTGATGTTTTTAAGCTCGCTGCTGTGGGTGATAAGCGAAATGGTGCGCATAAACACTGTTTCGCCCGTGCCGGCGTTTGAGTATCCGATTATGCTCTATTCGGCCGTAATGCTTGCGGGAGTGGGGCTTGCGGGGCTTGCCTCGTTTATATTTCAGCCGAAAAAGGCCTATGCGATAACCGGCGCAGTTGCCGTTGCGGGCAGCGCAATCTGTTTTATCGGCGTTGGGCTTGTGTGGTGGGCGGCCTTGATAATTGCGGCCGTTGGCGCTGCCGCGTGCGCAGCTCTGCTTGTAATGGATTGCAGACAAAACTCCGCGCGGGCCTGACGGCATCGTAGGGTGCTTTGATAGTTGCCTGTCATCGAATGCTTACCCAAAAATCGTAATAAATAATACGCCTGCGCGAATACCAACGCTCTGTGTTTTTAGTTGCAGCGTTTAATATACCTGCGGCGCGATTATAATTTATATATGTGATTTTTGCGCATAATAGAGCTTGTGCGCTGCGCTTTGAAGATTGCGCGCGGTTTTGGCCGCAAAAGTTTGCGGCGGAGGATTTTATATGAACGGCAAATATTTAAAAGTAGGCGTATTGGTTTGCTTTGTGGCCGCGGTGGTGCTTTGGATAGTGGGGCGCGCGGTTGCGGAGTTTGATTTTCCCTTTTGGATGGTACTTGCGGTCACGCTGTTTGCGGGCGCCGTTTCAAACGCGATTGCGGGCATTTCCGGAAGGAGCCAGCCGCACCTTATATTTGCCGCGGGCTTAGGCGTGCTGTCGTTTGTGTTCGCCGCCATAAGCTATGACGCGGTAAAATGGTGGATGGCGCTTGCCGCATCGCTTATACTCATTGCCTCGCTATCCATCGTACGTCATGTATGCAGCATAAAAAAATGGGACGCACAATAGTATTAAGCGCGGCTAAGTTTAATTTCAAACACCGCAATTAATTAATAAAGCGATATTTTGCAATCAATGCAGTGATGTAATACATTGGAAATTTGTAATTAATACAGCGATAACTTTAATGCTTAGGCGAGTAGTCCGAGCATACCACGCCTCAGCGCCGCAACCTCAGTAGCGGCCTTTGGCAATTTAAACACATAGGCGCCCTTGCAGGTCTTATGCTCTGCAACCTTTAGGGGTGCGGCAAGGGAACTGTTTTTCGGAGATACTTCATGCGCAATCTTACAATGATGACTGATTTTTACCAGCTTACCATGATGGAAGCTTACCGCAATTGCGGCACGGATTCGCGCCGTGCCGTTTTTGACCTTTTTTTCCGCCCCAAGGGCGAACTTAAATATGCCGTTGCCGCAGGCCTTGAGCAGGCAGTAAACTACATAAAAAACCTGGAGTTTACCGACGGCGACATAAAGTACCTGAGGGATACGCACAATTTCGGCGAGGATTTTTTGCGCGCTCTCAAGGCTTTTAAGTTTACCGGCGATGTATACGCCGTGCCCGAGGGAACGGTGGTCTTTCCGTACGAGCCGATTTTGGTTGTGGACGCACCCATATTTCAGGCGCAGCTGCTTGAAACCGCGCTGCTCAACATCATAAACCACCAGACGCTGATTGCCACAAAGGCGGCGCGCGTGGTGTCGGTGGCGGGCGGCAACGTCATGGAGTTCGGGCTGCGCCGCGCCCAAGGGCCGGACGCCGGCATATACGGCGCGCGCGCGGCGATGATAGGCGGCTGCAGCGGCACGTCAAACGTGCTTGCCGGCAAGCTGTTCGGCGTGCCTGTGCTTGGCACGCACGGCCACAGCTTTATCATGAGTTTTGAAAGCGAGCTGGAGGCCTTCCGTGCTTACGCGCGCAGCTATCCTGACAGCTGTCTGCTGCTTGTGGACACCTACGACACCTTAAAGAGCGGAATTCCCAACGCCATAAAAGTTTTTGGAGAACTTTGGGAGCAGGGCAAGCGCCCCGCAGGCATCAGGCTGGACAGCGGCGACCTTGCTTACATCAGTAAAAAGGCGCGCAAGATGCTGGACGACGCCGGCTTTGAGGATGCGCTGATATACGCATCCGGCGACTTGGACGAATACTCCATTTCCTCATTGATAGCCCAGGGCGCGCGCATAGACAACTGGGGGGTGGGCACAAAGCTGATAACCAGTGAGCAGGTTCCCAGCCTTGGCGGTGTATACAAGCTTGCCGCCTCGGAAAAGGACGGCGTGCTTCACCCGGTGATAAAGATTTCCGAAAACCAAGAGAAGATAACCAACCCCGACCGCAAGAAGATTGTGCGCATTTACGATATGTCGGGCATGGCGCAGGCCGACCTTTTGACGCTGTGGGACGAGCGCATAGATACCTCAAAGCCGCTGACTATATTCCACCCAATAGAGACATGGAAGCGCACGACGTTTACCGAGTTTTATGTGCGCGAACTGCTGGTAAAGGTATTCGAGGGCGGCAATTTAGTGTATAAAATGCCTGCACTCTCAGATATTATTAGCTATGCAAACGCCGAGCTTAACACGTTTTGGAAGGAGTACCGCCGCATAGAAAAGCCGCAGATTTACAAGGTTGACCTATCGCAAAAGCTTTACGACCTCAAGCAAGAGCTGCTGCACCGCTGACCGCCTGCGACAAAACCCGCGGTTAACCGCCAAACAACGGCAAATTTTACACGCTGGTTGGGTATATAATGGCATAAGCAGGTTCATATACTGCAATCAGACCGGCAGACGGCACGCGCCGCAAATGCACAGACAGAGAGTTTCGGAGGTTGCTGCAACATGATATTTTCCAAAGGCAACAAGCCGGGTGAACTAAAAAATAATGCGGACAAGCAGTTGTCCGAATACGAAAACGCGCTTTTCGGGCAAAAGGAACGCATATTTTCCATGCGCGAGGAAAACCGCCGTCTCACAGAAGAGCTGGAAAATTACAAAAAGAGAGACAAGCAGATTTCCGGCGCGCTCATGCTTGCCATGCAAAAGGCAAAGGAAATTGAGGACAACGCAAGAGCCGCCGCCGAGCTTGAGCTTGAACGGCTCAAAGAGTTCCACAACAAATGGGTGCGCTACTATGAGGACGTGCGCCGTATGTTCCCCGAGGACACGCGCGTTGCCGCCGCGGGCGAGCTGCTTGCGCGCATGGAGGTTGTGCTCAGCCGAGGTGCGGACGGAAACTTTTCCGCAGTGAGCGCCGCTGAGCGCGAGCTTATGAGCCATCACAGTGCGGAGAGCCGCCGCCTGGAGCTTTTGAAGTCGGAGGAGAGTCAGCCCGGCGGAAGCGAAGATTCCGGCGATGCGGTAGCCGCATCCGAGGCATGGGCAGACGAGACAGCGCAGCCTGCTGCAAAAAATTTACCGTCTGAATCCGGGCGCTCTCACTTGCAAACCGGTATTTTGTCAGAGAAAACCGCTCACGCTCAAACTGTATCTGCACAAACTGTCCGCGTACAAACTGTGTCCGCACAGCCGGTGCAAAATTTTCAGACAGCCCAGCAGCCGGTTTATCGGCAATCGGAGCAGTCTCAGCCGCCCGCACAGTACCAAGCAAAAACAGAGTTTGAGGGCAGACTTGGGCAGATGAAACAATTTTTGGACAGGCAGGAAGACGAATTCAGCATGGATGAAGTGCTCAATCCTAAAAACCTTGCGTCACTGGACGAGCTTTGCGATGAAATGGGATTGAAGTAAACAGCATTAAGCGTAGCTTTTCGCCGG
>CAZPMG010000009.1:0-15547 GCA_964587785.1 uncultured Clostridia bacterium | reverse complement strand
GTTTTCAATGACTTCAAAAAAATATTTTACTCCGCGCCTCTCATAGCTTGACAAATAAACTTAAAAGAGTTAAAATTACTGTCTGTAAGGTTAAAGTACCTTACAGCTTTTATTTTTGCCGCGGATGTGTGCTGCGGCGGCAAGGGGGCGCGGCTTGAAGGATTTGGAACGAAGCGTGGAGATAAGCGAGATGCTCCGGCTGTACAGCGGAATGCTCACGCCCCGCCAGCTTCAGGCGGCAGTGCTTTATTTTGACAACGACCAATCCCTTGCAGAGATAGCCGAGCAGCTGAGCATAACCCGCCAGTCCGTCAAGGACAGCCTTGCCGCGTCGGTAAAAAAGCTGTACGAGCTTGAAAATGCGCTTAACCTTCAGCAAAAGAGCGTTTACCTTGACAAGATGTGCAGCGAGGCTATTGGCCGCGCCGGAAATAATGCAGAGCTCAAAAAACTGTTAGAGCAACTGCGCGTAATGCTGTGACAGCCAAAGCGCGCAAGCTTGCCCAAGGCTTAATAAGCCTGATAATTGTTTATATCCGTAAGCAGAGGCAGTCATTTTGCAGCAAACGCATTTATTTATAGCATATAGGCAGACATTATACACACAGCAAAATATTGCGCTCATATTCACAGAGCGCCGTATATATAAATAACCACGGAGGTTTGGGTCATGGGAGCATTCAGCGGCCTTTCAGAAAGGCTCAACCACATATTTTCCAAGCTTTCCGCGCGCGGCAGGCTGACCGAGCTTGAGATAAGGCAGGGTATGCGCGAGGTGCGCATAGCGCTGTTGGAGGCGGACGTCAACCTTGGCGTCGCCAAAGATTTCATTGCGCGCGTCAGCGAAAAGGCCGTAGGTCAAGAGATTTTAAAGTCACTTACTCCCGCCCAGCAGGTGATAAAGCTTGTCAATGAAGAGCTTACTGCGCTCATGGGCGGCAGCAACGTCAAGTTAAACCCCTCCAGCAAGGGCCCCATGGTAATAATGATGTGCGGGCTTCAGGGCGCGGGCAAGACTACTGCTTGCGGCAAGCTTGCGCTTCACCTCAAAAAACAGGGCAAAAAGCCGCTGCTTACGGCGTGCGACATCTACCGCCCGGCGGCAATTACGCAGCTTCAGGTGGTGGGCAAAAACGCCGATGCAGAGGTGTTTGAGCGCGGCAAGGCAAGCCCGGCGGCAACGGCGCGCGAGGCGGTGGCTTACGCGGAAAAAGCCGGCTTTGACGTGGTAATCATCGACACGGCGGGCAGGCTGCAGATTGACGATCTGCTCATGCGCGAGCTTGAGGATATCGCGGCCGCCGTAAAGCCCACCGATATACTTTTAAACGTGGACGCAATGACCGGTCAGGAGGCTGTAAACGTCGCGCGCGAGTTTGACTCGCGGCTGAGCTTAACCGGCATTATCATGACCAAGCTTGATGGCGACACCCGCGGCGGCGCAACGCTATCCATACGCGCGGTGACCGGCAAGCCGGTAAAGTTTTGCAGCGTAGGCGAAAAGCTGGGCGACCTTGAGCCCTTTTATCCCGAGCGCATGGCATCGCGCATACTGGGCATGGGCGACATGCTCTCGCTGATAGAGAAGGCGCAGGACGCCGTCAGCGAGGAGACCGCCAAAAAGCTGGAAAAAAAGCTGAGGGAGGCGTCGTTTACGCTTGACGACTATCTCGAGCAGTTTGAAAGCATGAAAAAGATGGGTTCAATGAAGGACATATTGTCCATGATACCCGGTCTGTCGGGCAAGCTAAGAGGCGCGGAGATAGACGAAGCGGGCATAGAGAGATTAAAGGCAATAATCCGTTCCATGACGCCGAAAGAGCGCGCGCGTCCCGAGATTTTGAACGGCTCACGCAAAAAGCGGGTGGCAGCCGGCAGCGGCACCTCCGTGCAGGAAGTTAACCGGCTGATAAAGCAGTTTGAACAGACCAACCAGATGATGAAACAGCTAAAGGGCAAAAAGCGCATGCCGTTTTTGGGAATGTAAACCATAGGCGGCACAGCGCGCGGCGGCAAAAAGATTATGCCGTGTAAAAATTTCCTAAGGCATAAAGCTGCAACGGCAAAACTGTCATTACAGCATATAATCATACAATCAACAATTTGATAAAAAGTTTTTATATATACGGAGGTAACTATTTTATGGCAGTCAAAATGAGATTGACAAGGATGGGCGACAAAAAAGCGCCTTTTTACCGCATTATCGTGTGCGATTCCCGCAAGTCGCGCGACGGCGAGTACATTGCCAAAATCGGCCATTACAACCCGCGCACCGAGCCTGTGGAAATCAAGGTTGACGCGGACAAGGCAAAGGAATGGCTGGATAAGGGCGTGCAGCCTACCGAGACGGTCAAGTCGCTGCTTGTCAAGGCGGGCGTAATCGAACAGAGCACAAAGCTGTCGCCGCCGCGCACAAAGGTAAAAAAGAAGAAGAAATAAAACAGTTTAAATAACTTTTAGTAACCCATACTTAAATGGGGTATGCCAGAGAGTTCATGATTGCACCGCAGCGCTTTGCTGAAATACATCTGCGATTTTTCGGGCGCAGCGGCTGCCTTAAACTTTGCACTGCGGAAGCTTAAACCGCCGCAGCTGCATCCGTGACAAGTTGGCATACTTCAAAGTAACAGCATTTTCGGCGCGGGCAAAGCATTTGTCTGCCGCCGCATCAAACCGGAGGTTAATCATGCAGGAGAAGATCAGGGAGCTTGTGGAATTTATCGTCAAGCAGTTTGCCGAGGACCTCGAGCAGGTAACGGTAGTGACAGAGGACCGCGACGACGCAATCAACATAGTGGTTACGGCGTCCGAGCCTGATATGGGCAAGATAATCGGCAAGCAGGGCCGCATAGCAAAGTCCATACGCACAATAGTAAAGTCGCTGACCTCGCGCGAGGAAAAAAAGTATTTTGTGGAAATCCGCGACAAGGCTTAAAAGCTTTGTCGGGGGCGGCGGCAATCAGTGTATGCGCTTAAAAGTTTGAGCGTATGAGCTTTTTGCCGCCTGCAAACGGTAAACACATGGAAAAAATAGTCATAGGCAAGATTCTTAAGCCCCAAGGCATACGCGGCGAGCTTAAGATTTTTCCCATTACAGGGGATGTCGAGCGTTTCCGCGGCATTGACAGCGTGTTTTTAGAGGGGCGGGAGCAGCCTGCAAAGGTACACGGCGTGCGCATAAACGGCAGCGATGTATTCCTCTACATCGAGGGAGTCACCGGCCGCGACGCGGCAGAGGCCGTGCGCGGCAAGCTGCTCTCCGTGCGCCGCGAGCACGCGGTAAAGCCCGAGGGCAGCCATTTTATCTGCGACCTTGTGGGCTGCGCGGTGGAATTTGAGGACGGAGAAAAGATTGGAGTGCTGAGCGAAGTTTATCAGCACGGCAGCGCGGACGTGTACGCAGTAAGCCCGGTTCAGGGCGCAAAGGCGGTAATGTTTCCCGCGCTTGAGAGGGTTTTTTCCTCCATCGACACGGGGGCAAAGCGCATTGTGGTAGTGCGCGCGGCATTCAACGAGGTTGCGTGCTATGAGGATTGATATACTCACATTGTTTCCCGAGATGTTCACTCCGCTCATGCACAGCATAACCGGGCGCGCAGTAAAGCAGAATAAGCTGGAAATTGCCGTGCACGACATACGCGCCTACTCCAAAAACAAGCACAAAAAAACCGACGATTACCCCTTCGGCGGCGGCGCTGGCATGGTCATGACCTGCCAGCCGGTCTTTGACGCGGTAAGCGACATAGACCCTGGCCATGAGGCGCACCGCATCTATCTTTCGCCGCGCGGCCAAAAGCTTGACCAGCCGCTGGTAAAGCAGCTTAGCAAGCACCAAAGGCTGCTGCTTTTGTGCGGGCACTATGAGGGCGTGGACGAGCGCGTCATAGAGCTTTGCATGGACGGAGAAATCTCCATAGGCGACTATGTGCTCACCGGCGGCGAGATTCCTGCAATGGTGCTTGCCGACAGCGTAAGCAGGTACGTAGACGGAGTGCTCAGCGGCGAGGATTCGCTTGAGGAAGAGAGCTTTTCTGACGGTCTTTTGGAGTATCCGCAATACACGCGCCCGGAAGACTTTTTGGGGCACAAGGTTCCGCCCGTGCTGCTGTCGGGCAACCATGCGGAAATCAAGCGCTGGCGCAGGCAGCGTCAAATGGAAGTTACCAGTAAGCGCCGCCCCGACCTTATGGAAAGGCATATCGCTGAAAGCCGTGAAAAAAAGCAGGATAAATAGCTGCCGTGCAGCACGCGGCAAATGTTTTAAGCAAAATACATTGTTAAGCTTAATTAAACCGAACATATTTGTTTTGCGCACTGCGTGCATTAAACATTACGCACTGCGCGCATTTAATATATAGTCAATTCAAATACAGTAATAGAAGGAGGAGCGCGGCATGAGCGTCATACAGTGGTATCCCGGGCACATGACAAAGGCAATCAGGCTTATCAGCCAAAGTGTCGCGCTTGTGGACGCGGTGGTGTATATGCTTGACGCGCGCGCGCCTTACTCCTCGCTCAACCCGGATTTTGAGAGTATAACCCAATCCAAGCCGGCGCTCATGCTGCTTGCCAAGAGCGACCTTGCAGACCCCGCACAGACCGCGGAGTGGCAGACATGGCTGCGCGGCAAGGGCTGGGAGGCCGAGCCGGTTGTATCGCACAGCCACGGCGCAGGCAAGCTGGTTTCACGCAGCATAAAAAAGCTGCTGCGCGAAAAGACCGAGCGCTTTAAAAGCAGGGGCGCAAACGCAGTTCTGAGGGCTATGGTAATAGGCATTCCCAACTGCGGAAAGTCTACGCTGCTTAACAGCGTTGCCGGAAAAAAGCGCGCAATCACCGGCGACCGACCGGGCGTTACGCGCGGCGGACAGTGGCTGCGCACGGACGACGGAATCGAGCTTTTAGACACTCCGGGCACGCTGTGGAACGCATTCCCCGACCGCCGTGTGGGGCTCAACCTTGCGGCAGTGGGCAGCATCAAAGACGATGTGCTTGACCTTGCAGACATAGGCGCAGAGCTCTTGACGCTGCTTGTAAAGCTATATCCGCAGCAGATTTTTGAACGCTACGGCAAGCTTGACGGCGGCACTCCTGCCGAGCTTTTAGAGCAGCTTTCCCTTGCGCGCGGGTTTATACTGCGCGGCGGCGCGCCCGACTATGAGCGTGCGGGCAAGGCAGTGCTTGAGGACTTCCGCAAGGGAAGGACGGGCAGGATAACGCTGGAGCGCGTATCCGATTATAAATAGACTATTGCAAAAATCATATAATACGCCGAGTTTAACGCTTAAATAATTCAAGTTACCGCTTGAATAAACGGAATTACAGCTTGAGTAATTCAAGTTGCCGCCTGAATAATTTAAGATTAACGTTTTAAGCGAGGCAAAGGAGCAGGCCTGTCATGAGCGCGTTATTTGAATACGACCTTGAACAGTGCAGCCGCTTGGGCGGACTGGTGGCGGGCATGGACGAGGCCGGCAGAGGGCCGCTTGCCGGGCCGGTGGTGTGCGCGGCTGTGGTGCTGCCCATGGACTTTGAGATTGTGGGCATAGACGACAGCAAAAAGCTTACCCCGCGAAGGCGAAGCGAGCTGTACGAGGAGATCGCCGCCCGCGCGCTCTATATGGAGGTCTGCGCGGTGAGCGAGCGGGAAATCGACCGCATAAACATACTTCAGGCCACGCGTCAGGGTATGCAAAGCTGCTCACAGGCACTGAGCGCGCTTTCAGAGGTCAAATGCCTTTTATCAGACGCATTACATATCCAAAGCACTATTCCGGTCAGCGCAATCATACGCGGCGACGCCACCAGCTATTCCATAGCCGCGGCGTCCATCGTGGCAAAGGTGACGCGTGACCGCATGATGGAGCGTCAGGACGCGCTTTATCCCGAGTACGGGTTTGCCCGCCACAAGGGTTACGGCACGGCAATGCACATCAATGCGCTCAAAACGCACGGGCCATGCCCCATTCACCGCAAAAGCTTTATCGGAAAGCTGATATGAACGACAGGCAAAAGACGGGCAGCCGCGGCGAAAAGCGTGCCGCCGCATACCTCAAAAAGCAAGGCTACCGCATTATCTGCATGAACCACCGCAGCCCGCTGGGCGAGGTGGACATAATAGCCTCCAAGGAGCAAACCGTTGTCTTTTGCGAGGTAAAGGCGCGCGCCGACCAAAGCTATGGGCTTGGGCGCGAGGCGGTGGGACGCACAAGAATGCAGCGCTACCGCAACGCTGCCTCCGAGTTTTTAAAGAGCCACGGGCTGCACGGCGCAAGCGTGAGATTTGACGTAATCGAGCTTTGCGGCGAGGATATTACGCACATACAGGGCGCATTTTAGCCGATTCTAAGCGTGCGGCAAAAGCGCAAAAGATTTTGCGGGCGGTTAAGTTTGAGCGGCGTTTTATTGACATTGCCGCGCATATACTATATAATTATACGGTAAACACAGCGGGGCGCC
Organism: uncultured Clostridia bacterium; assembly: GCA_964587785.1. Lineage (GTDB taxonomy): Bacteria > Bacillota > Clostridia > Christensenellales > HGM11417 > CAZPMG01. The sequence goes on along the minus strand of CAZPMG010000009.1, from coordinate 9,088 downwards.
GTCCGCTATACGGAAGCAAAAAAGTTTTGCCTGTAAGGGCATTTTTGCTTGTCATACAAAGTTGGCGGTTTTTTTAGTCATTAGACGGCGATAGCCGGCTAATTATATATTTACGCAAAACCTATGCCGCCGACTGTTATATCAGACGCGCCGCAGCACTGTGAAATGCGGAAGAACCCACTTTAAAACCTTGCTGTTGCTTGCAGCTACTGACTTGATTCAAGTCTAAAACTCAAAGCGTCCGCATACAATCCTATTATCGGGGCGCAAGGCTTGCAAGTTGGCGCTTGCCGTGCGCGTGCTCAAAAAGGTATAGGCATATACAGTCAATGAATCATTATTTGGTGTATGTTATAGTCAATTAATTTGATAATTGCTACACAATTTTTAGACAAACAAGCAAAACTTGTTTGTTGCACCGAGCCGCAATAATTGGCTATGCACTGAATTTAAACAGCTTTTCAAGCTGTAGGCTTGTTGCATTGCAACAAGCCTGTTCAAAATCGCGTAACGATTTTTGAACTTAAATGATTATAAGAGACACATGGAGGGAAATGAAAAATGGCAAAGGATATCTTTCTCACGCCTGCCGGATACAAAGAGCTTGAGGAAAAGTTAGAGTTTCTCAAGGTAGTAAAGCGCCGCGAGGTGGCCGAGAAGATAAAGACCGCACGCGAGTTCGGCGATATCAGCGAGAACGCCGAATACGATGCCGCCAAGGAAGAGCAGGCTCTCGTCGAGGGGGAAATCCTGGAGATTGAGAACAAGCTGCGCGTGGGCACGGTAATAAAGGAAGAGGACATCGACATCAGCGTTGTGTCCGTTGGCTGCACGGTAAAGCTGCATGACTATGATTTTGAAGAGGACGTGACCTACAAAATTGTGGGCACCACCGAGGCAGACCCCGAGAAAAACAAGCTCAGCAACGAGTCGCCCATAGGCAAGGCACTGCTTGGCAAAAAGAAAGGCGAGCAAGTGAGCGTGGAGACCCCGGGCGGCATTATAAAGCTGAAGATACTCAAAATTCAGCGCTGACTACTGAGGCGTCCGCAGAAAACGCGGCGGTTTTGGCGCGGTAATTTTTCGGTTTCCGCTTACATACGCAAAGAAGTATAATGCAGACAAGCATAATATAACATAAAAAACAGTCCGCAAGTCAGGCGATTTGCCGCATTATGCGGGCAGAGAGGAAGTTTTACAAGGTGAATCAGGAAAACACAGGCGCCGCACCGGCGCCCGAGGCACAGCAGGAAGCGTTGCAGGACATAAACGAGATTGCGCTCATAAGGCGCCAAAAGCTGCAAAAGCTTGCGGAGTCGGACGCAAACCCGTTTGAGCAGGTGCGTTTTGAGCGCACTCACCTGAGCGCTCAGGTAATTGAAAATTTTCCGCAGCTTGAGCGGCAGGACGTACGCATGGCAGGCAGGATAATCTCCCGCAGGCTCATGGGCAAGGCGTCCTTTTGCCATATCTTGGACGGAGCGGGCAGCATTCAGCTGTACGTTCGCGCCGACGAGCAAAACATTGATTACGAGGCGTTCAAAGAGCTTGATATAGGCGACATAATCGGCATATCCGGATGCGTGTTCAAGACGCGCACGGGTGAGATTTCCGTGCAGGTGCGAGGCCTTACACTGCTTTCAAAGTCGCTGCTTCCGCTGCCGGAAAAGTTCCACGGACTCAAGGACAACGACATACGCTTCCGCCAGCGTTACCTTGACCTCATCGCAAACCCCGAGGTAAAGCAAACCTTTGCCGTGCGCTCAAAGATAATCGGCGCAGTGCGTCAGTGCCTTGAGCAAAAGGGCTTTATGGAGGTGGAAACCCCCATACTCGGCACGGTTGCGGGCGGCGCGAGTGCGCGTCCTTTTGTCACGCACCACAACACGCTTGACATAGATATGTTCCTGCGCATTGCGCCCGAGCTATACCTCAAGCGCCTTATCGTGGGCGGCTTTGAGCGTGTGTACGAACTTGGCCGTATGTTCCGCAACGAGGGCATGAGCATAAAGCACAATCCCGAGTTCACCATGATTGAGCTCTATCAGGCATACGCCGACTACAACGACATGATGGAGCTTGTTGAGGATTTGTTTTCCCACCTCTGTCAAAACGTGCTCGGAACATACGAAATTAACTATCAAGGCACACCGGTAAACCTCAAGCCGCCGTATGAGCGCCTTTCAATGGCAGATGCGGTAAAGCGGCACACAGGCTTAGATTTTAACGCCATGACGGGCGAGCAGGCACGCGCCGCGCTTGAGGGCATAGGCATGGAACCCGGCAAGAACGCAAGCTGGGGTGATTTGCTGTATCAGGTGTTTGACCAGCGTGTGGAAGGCAAGCTCATACAGCCCACGTTTATTATCGACTATCCCACAGAGGTTTCGCCGCTGGCAAAGAAAAAGAAGTCAGACCCCAGGCTCACCGAGCGCTTTGAGTTTTTTATCACCGCGCGCGAGATGGGCAACGCCTACAGCGAGCTGAACGACCCCATCGACCAAAAGGAACGCTTTGCAGCGCAGGCAAAGCTGCGCGAAAAGGGCGACGACGAAGCGCAGATGAACGACGAGGATTTTGTCACCGCGCTGGAGTACGGAATGCCCCCGACAGGCGGGCTGGGCTTAGGGATAGACAGGCTGGTGATGCTGCTTACCGACAGCTATTCCATACGCGACGTGATACTGTTTCCCACAATGAAGCCCATAAAAAAGTGAGCGGACAAGCCCTGAATGTAAGCGTAGATATGTTGAATATCATTTAATGTATCAGCCGCTTACAATGATTTAAACTAAGCGGCGCGCAATTACTTGGGTTATATAAGTTTTATAGGAGAATGCATGGACAGCAGGCTGACAAAACAACGCCTAAACGACCATTTCGGCTACGATTGGATGAAGTATATCGGGCTGATTGCGGCAGTCGTCATGCTGCTTTCGCTTGTTTTTACCATGACCTCGCCCAGGCTGCACAAGGGGCGCGTGCTTGAGATTATATTTGCCAGCCAGCACGGCGTATACCCAAGCGACCTCAACAACTTCGGCGGCGCGGTGCTCGGCAAGGTAAACCCCAGTGACAGCAAGGACAGCCAGTTTGAGGTTCATGTCAATAGTTACAACATAGGCGATTCACAGATTATGCAGGCATACAGCGTGCGCATACAGGCGGGAGAGGGCGACGTGCTGGTCTCCGAGGCGCTGATAACCAAAACCTATATCGACCAACAAATAATTTATCCGCTCGGCGACGCAATTAGCGAGGCAATATCGCTCGGCAATAACCTCTTTGACACAGAAAGCGCGGACAGCCGCCGCCAGTTCCAAAACTTTGCTGGGAAAACTATAAAAGACGAGGAAAAACTCATACAGGAAATGCAGGACGAAAACACCCGCCGTCTGCATTATCAAAGTGTTGCGCAGCAGTTAAACGAGTTTTTCAGTGAAAACCCCGAGTACGGCCTGATGTACCGCAGGGGCGAGCAGTGGAATGAAGTAGGCGACGGTGAGACCATTGAGTTAGGCGAGGAAAAGCTGTGGGCGCTCAGCTTTACGCCCATGCTTGAGAGCATGAAGGCAGGCGGGTTTATATATGTTCCCTCCGCGCCCACCGAAAAGCAGCTGGAAGAAGGCATACTTGAGCAAGCCGCCGCGCTCATGAGCAGAAAGCGCGACAACGGCCCGTATTTTTACGAGTCGCTTACGGCACTGCTGCACATAATACAGGCATACGGCCCGGCCGCAGGCTAAATGCGCACACCGCTTTACAACGCGCTCAAAAGGTATGCGGCAGAGGGCGGCGCGCGGCTGCATATGCCCGGGCACAAGGCGGCATCTACATTTTTACGCGCATTTCCCGGGGCGGAACTTGACATAACCGAGCTTGGTTTTTCCGACGACGTACACGCGCCCGCAGGCGTGATAGCGCGTGCGCAGCAGCTTGCCGCGCAGCAGCTTGGCTGCGACAGCGTTATATTCGGAACAGCGGGCAGCACAACGCTCATACACATCATGGTGTATGCGGCGTCAAAACTGGGCAAAAAGCTTCTCATACAGAGAAACTCCCACCGCTCGGTATACAGCGCCTGCAGACTGTTTGGCGTAAACCCTGTGATAATCGGGGAGGACGCTTTAACGGCGCAAGAGTTAACACAGACTTTGAGGCGCGGCCCGGATATAGGGGCGGTGCTTTTGACATATCCAGACTATTACGGAAATACGCTTGATATAGCCGAGGCGGCGCAGGCGGTAAAGGCCGAGGGCAGGCTCATGCTCTGCGACGGGGCGCACTCCGCGCACTTTTGCTACTGCGAATTGCTGCCGGCGGCTGCGCAGCACCACTGTGACATGACGGCGCTGTCCGGCCACAAGACGCTTCCTGCGCTTACCCCGGGCACATACCTTTGCACAAACGGCGGCCGTGCCGGCGAGCTTGCAAGGCAGGCTTTCCTGCTGCTGCATACCTCCAGCCCGTCCTATCCGATAATGGCATCGCTTGACTGGGCGCGCGAGTATATGCGCAAAAACGGTCACAAAAAGCTGCAAGAGCTGCACGATTTTACAAGGAAATTAAAAGAACGGCTGCGCGGCAGTTCGGTAATAATTGCCGACAATGCTGATTTTACAAGGCTGTGCGTGGACATATCCGCGCTCTCGCTTACACAGGCGCGGGTGGATAATGTGCTGAAAAGCTGCGGAGTTACCGCGGAAATCTGCACTCCGGAAATGCTCGTGTTTATACTTACGGCTGCCGATTCAAAATCAAATCTTAGCGCGGCAGCGCGCGTATTGCAAAGGCTGGCGGATATGCCGAAAGGGCGCAAGCGTTCCGTGGCGGTGCCGCAAACGCCTCCTGTGCGCGTAATGGAATATTTGGAAGCCGCAGAGGCAGACAGCGTGCTGTGTCCGCTTGAGCAAAGCGCGGGCAGAGTGCTTGCAAAGGATATAGGGTTTTATCCGCCCGGCACGCCAACGGTTGCGGCGGGAGAACTCATGGACGAGAGCTGGCTGAGCTATTTGATTCCCGCGCGCAAAAGGCTTTTCGGTCTGGAAAACGGATGCGTGTATGTTATCCAAAATAGCCAGCAAATTAAAAATTCAGATTAATTTATTCAGCGGTAAAAGCGGCGGCTGCCTGCCGCATGACATGAAAACAGTAGGAAGGTTGAGATATGGAAAGGGGCAAGCTTGTAACATTTGAGGGCTGCGAGGGCGTAGGCAAGAGCAGGCAGCTCAGCCTTTTGGGAGAATATTTAAAACAAAAGGGCGTGGACTATGTGCTTACCCGTGAGCCGGGCGGCTCGTTTGTGGCGGAAAAGATACGCACGCTGATACTCGACCCGCAAAACGGGGAAATGACGGATATGTGTGAGCTGCTGCTGTATGAGGCGGCGCGCGCGCAGCACATAGATGACGTAATCGCGCCCGCGATAGCCACCGGCAAGCTTGTGCTGTGCGACCGCTATACGGACAGCACGGTTGCCTATCAGGGCTGCGCAAAGGGGCTTGGCAAGGAGCGTGTGGAAAGGCTGAACGCGCTCACAGTGGGCAGCTACGCCCCGGATTTTACCGTATTTTTGGATTTGCCGCCGGACGTCGCGTTCAGCCGCAAGGGCGGCGCGGACAAATCCGACAGGCTGGAGCTGCTTGACATAGAGTTTCACAGGCGCGTATACCGCGGCTACAAGCAGATTGCGTCCGAGCAGCCCGATCGCTTTGTTGCAATTGACGCCTCCGGCGAAAAGCACCAAACGCAGCGGCTGATAATAAAGCAGCTTGAGTCAAGGCGGCTTATATGACAAAGTCATTTGCAGAAGTAGGGCGGGGTTGTAATAATTCAATCTGTCTAAAAGCATAATTAACTTAAATCTACAGGGGAAAATCAGAGGAGATATTAAGGTATGAAGATGATTCTTGCCGTAATAAAGGGCGACGACGTAAAAAACGTAACCAAACAGCTGCTGACAGAGGGGTTTCAGTTTACCACGCTTGCCAGCACGGGCGGTTTTTTGCGCACAAAGAGCACCACCCTGCTGTGCGGAATGCGCAACGAACGCGTGCCCGCCGCGCTTGACATACTAAAGCGGTTTGCCTCCTCAAAAAAAGGCAGCCCTCCGGGGCTTTCCACGGGTGCGCTGGGATATGTGGCAACGGACATACCCGCCGAGTTTACGTTCGGGGGCGCCACGGTGTTTGTGATGGACATAGAGAAGTTTGTAAAGTTTTAGAGCAAACGCGGGGCACTTGCCGCAATCTGTTTTATGACGGGCAATATATGCGGCAAATGATATGCTTGTGCGACTGTTTTGCATATAAAAATCCGCTCTGCAAGCTGCGTGGCAACAACAAAATGATTGCAAACACGGCAAAACTGTCAGAGGCATTAAAACGCATATAAGCGGCAAGCTATATGCAAGGGTAAATTGTTTTGGACTATATCGGTTCCGTGCTGCTCGGGCAGCCGGCATACAAAATTTTAAAGTCGCAGGCAGTGCGCGGCAGCTTGAGCCATGCAGTGCTGGTCACAGGCGACACCATGCTCACCGGCGAGTTTTTAAAGCTTGCGGCGGCAACCGCGCTTTGCCCAAATTTCGGCTGCATGGAGTGTTCTGACTGCCGGCGCGCGCTCGGCGGCACGCACCCTGACGTGCTCAGCTATCCGCAGGGCGAAAAGTTTGCCGTGTCCGACATTGAAAAGTTGATTGAGGACGCATATGTGCGCCCCATGGAGGGCGACCGCAAGGTGCTGCTATTGCACGGCTGCGAGAGCATGAACGCATCCACGCAAAATAAGCTGCTCAAAACGCTGGAAGAGCCTCCGCGCGGCGTGCATATGTTTTTGAGCGCGGCAAATTTATATGACCTGCTTCCCACTGTCCGTTCGCGGCTGAGGCTGCTTGAACTGCGCGCGCTTTCGCCCGAGGTTATCTCCGGAGTGCTTGAGCGCGGCGGCGCGGACAGAGAGAGCGCCGCGCGCGCGGCTGCGCTCTGCGGCGGAAGCCTTGACCTTGCCGAGCAGCTGAGCACAAAAAAGGGCGCGGGCTGCGCAGGCCTCTGCGCGGAGATACTCGAGCGCCTGAAGGACGAGGGCGGCACGGCGTATTACGCGGGCGAGGCCGCGCAGTACAGCGGCGGATATTCCCGCACATTTTTGGCTGCAATGCAGCAGCAGCTGCGCGTTCTTTTGCGGTTGAAAAACCGTTTGGATGTGCCGGGCTTTACCGACGCGCAAAAAAAAGAATATGACCGCACGCTAAATCAGTTTACAAACAGGGCAATAATTGAGATAATAAGTTATACGGGCGAATGTGCGCTCGGTCTTCACTACAATGCCAACTTTGGCATGACGGTGGACGGGCTGCTGCTCAAGATTTTGAGCGCCAAACGCGGCGCCGCCCGTTCTGCGGCAAACACTGCGTCTGCGCTTTAGTCAATTATATTGATTAAAGCACAATTAAAAGAGCAGGCTGTGTTTACTCTGCGGCAGGCTGCAATAATTGACAGGTACTAAAAGCAGCGCATTGCTGCGCGGCTTGGGTCTTAAGAACCTGAGGCAGGTTTAAAAGCGCGTTGCGCTCTTGAACTTAAGGTTAGTATAAGGAGAGGTTTTTATAATGCCGAAAATCGTAGGCATAAGGTTCAAACCCGTGGGCAAGATTTACTATTTTTCCCCGGAAGATATAGAATTTGAGCTGGGCGACGGCGCCGTGGTGGAAACCGCGCGCGGCGTGGAACTGGGCAAGGTGGTAATTTCTCCGCGCGAGGTTGAAAAGGTTTCGCAGCCGCTCAAGCCGGTGCTTAGAAAAGCAAACGAAGACGACATAAAACAGCAGGAACGAAATCAGGCCAGACGGGAGGGCGCACTGAAAGACGCGCGCGAACGCGCGGCAAAGCACAAGCTGGGAATGCGGCTTGTGGACGCGGAGTTTACGTTTGACAATTCAAAGCTGATAATATATTTTACCGCGGACGGCAGGGTGGACTTCCGCGATTTGGTCAAGGACTTGGCGTCGCTGTTCCGCTTGAGGATAGAGCTCAGGCAGATAGGCATACGCGATGAGACAAAGATGCGCGGCGGGCTTGCGCCCTGCGGCCGTGCCTGCTGCTGTTCGTCGCATCTCGGCGACTTTGAGCGCGTATCCATCAAGATGGCAAAGACTCAGTGCCTGTCGCTTAACCCCGTCAAGATAAGCGGGCTCTGCGGCAGGCTGATGTGCTGCCTTGCTTATGAAAACGACCACTATTCCGAGACCGCAAAATATATGCCGGTGATCGGTTCGGACGTAAGCACTCCGGACGGCCGCGGCATGGTTATCTCCAACAACCTTTTAAAGCTGCGTTCACGCGTGCGCCTGCAAAAACAGGACGGAAGCATGGAGATCAAGGAATACGGCGCGGAAGAGATGAAGGCAGTCAAGACGCTGGCGCAGACCATAGACACAAACGACAGCGAAACATTGCCCGAGCTTGCCGATTGAGCCTCGGCTAAGGCAAGCCAAATGGTATTATAATTTTGAAATCTTGCCGCATATTTGCTGCCTGCTTACCGCGCGCACAATAGGCGGCATAGAATTATTACCGCGGCAATACGCGCAGAACAGCCTGTATTTATTACTATGCCTTTGTACGTTGATGCTTTAAAATTGCGTGCAAGAGCTTTAAAGTGCTTTTCAAGCTTGGCTTAAAGTGCTATAATATAGTCAACATACTTTTAGGGAGGTTACATACTATGGCCTACAAAATCAGCGCGGAGTGCATTTCCTGCGGTTCCTGTTCGCCGAGCTGCCCGGTTTCCTGCATTCATGAGGGAGAGACCCAGTACACAATCGACGAGAACGAATGTATAGAATGCGGCGCATGCACGGAGACTTGCCCCGTTGACGCGATTTCCCTGTAAAAGAGATAAGCGGGCGCGTATGGTTTTTTTCCGCACGCGCAAAGTTAAGGAGCAATAGAAAAGGGACGGCAGCGGCTGTCCTTTTTTTATTATAATCGGTTGGCTACATACGCATAATGCACGGCAATATACGCAAAAGCACACTAATATAGTCAATTAACTTGAAAACTGCACCAGCAGTTTTCAAACAGCAAGC
>CAZPMG010000008.1:39941-42276 GCA_964587785.1 uncultured Clostridia bacterium | reverse complement strand
CCGTTTCCGCTCAAGACCTGTGCTCATCTCTGGTGCTCATAAACAATAGACATAGAAAGTGCCTGGGAGTGGAAACCAACTTTTCAGCTCTTTCTGCATGAATTGTAGCATTTGGCTTGACAATTTAGTGCAGCAGATTCGAGTGGATGTTTGAGGGTAGAACGGCATAAAGGCGCAGCCTTTAGTGGCGGCATAGGCGAGCATTTTATTAGCCGACGAAAGAGAGCGGTACAAGTGTTTACACTTGTATAGCCGAGTGAGGAAGGCTAACAACTCGTTATACCGTTATAGACCAAATACACACCAAAGATGCAAGGGAAATCAAGTTAGTTGACTATATAAGTAAACATAGCAAAACAAGGCGCAAATTTATTTTTGCGCCTTGTTTTTTTATGCAGTATTTACCCTTGCTAATATTTTTCTTTCGATATTGTTTTTCAAAACTTTATGCAAAAGCTGCAAAAATTACTCCCACTCTATGGTTGCGGGGGGCTTTGCGGTTATGTCATACACTATGCGGTTTATGTGCCCTGCCTCGTTTACTATGCGGCCGCTGATTTTTTCCAGCACGGGATACGGTATGCGCGCCCAGTCGGCGGTCATGCCGTCTACGCTGGTTACAGCGCGCAGCGCCAAGGTATAGTCATATGTGCGGCGGTCGCCCATTACACCTACAGACCTTGCGCCCGTGAGTACAGCAAAATACTGCCAAATCTCTTCGTCCAAGCCGTTTAAAGCAATCTCCTCGCGGAAGATATGGTCGGCCTCTTGAAGTATTGCTATCTTTTCTCCGGTTACCTCGCCTACTATGCGTATGGCAAGCCCCGGCCCGGGGAATGGCTGGCGCATGACTATGGACGCAGGCAGACCAAGCTCGAAGCCCGCCTTTCGCACCTCATCTTTGAAAAGGTCGCGCAGAGGCTCGATAATCTCTTTAAAGTCCACCACCGAGGGCAGTCCGCCCACGTTGTGGTGGCTTTTTATCACCGCCGAATCACCCGTGCCGCTTTCAATTACGTCGGGGTAAATCGTACCCTGCACAAGGTAATCCACCGCGCCGATTGCCCTTGCCTGCTCTTCAAACACGCGGATAAACTCTTCGCCTATTATCTTGCGCTTTTGCTCGGGCTCGGTCACGCCCTTGAGCCTGCCCAAAAACCGCGCGCGCGCGTCAACCTTTGTAAGGTTCATGCCGCGTTCATCCTTGAATACGCGCATGACCTCTGCCGCCTCGTCCTTTCTGAGCAGGCCGTGGTCAACAAATATGCAGACAAGGTTGTCGCCGCAAACGCTGTGCAGCATGGACGCCGCCACCGCAGAATCCACTCCGCCCGACAGCGCGCAGAGCACTTTTTTGCCGGACAGCTTTTCGCCCAGCGACCGCTGCATTTCCTGAACAAAGCTTTTCATCGTCCAGTCGCCCGTGCAGCCGCATACGTTGTATAGGAAATTTCGCAGTATCAGCCCGCCCTGACGCGTGTGCGCCACCTCGGGATGAAACTGCACGCCGTAAATGTTTTTTTGAACGTTTTCAAACGCCGCAAACGGACATGACATTGTTGCCGCCGTAACCTTGAACCCGTCAGGCAACCGCTTTACAGAGTCTGCGTGGCTCATCCAGCACACCGAACGCTTGCTCACTCCCTCAAACAGCGCACTTTGGCCGTATGAGATGTCGCGCTTGCCGTACTCGCCCGCGGGCGCGCGCTCTACCTCGCCGCCCAGTGCGTGCGCAAGTGCCTGCGCGCCGTAGCATATCCCCAGCACGGGCACGCCTGCGCTGAGTAGCCAATCCGGTAGCTTTGGCGCATCCGCAGCGTTTACGCTGCTCGGCCCGCCAGTGAGTATTATTGCGCGCGGACTCAGTGACATCACTCTGTCTTTGCTTGCGGTGCGGGGCAGCAGCTCGCAGTACACGCTCTGTTCGCGTACGCGCCTTGCAATCAGCTGGCTGTATTGTCCGCCGAAATCCAGTATTACAACGGTTTGCTTGCTCATAGTCCTCCTAAGCGTACTTTAATATAATCAAGCAGGTTTATGTCAGATTGACAATATAACCAGCGCGGTTAGCCGGCAAAAGTCAGCGCGGCGCGGAATAGTTTGGCGCTTCCTTGGTTATGGATATATCGTGCGGATGACCCTCTACCAGCGACGCTCCTGTTATCTTTACAAACTGTGAATTGGTGCGCAGCTGTTCAATGTCCGCCGCGCCGCAGTAGCCCATGCAGCTCTTCAGGCCGCCGACCATTTGGAACACCGTCTCGGAAAGCGGCCCGCGGTAGGGAACCCTGCCCTCCACGCCCTCGGGCACAAACTTTGTGGATTCCTCTTGAAA
>CAZPMG010000008.1:18128-39841 GCA_964587785.1 uncultured Clostridia bacterium | reverse complement strand
ACGCCCGTAACCACGCGCGTGGTGCATATCGAACCCGGGCCTATGCCCACCTTTATAACGTCTGCGCCCGACTTTATCAGATCAATTGTAGCCTGCGCGGTGGCAACGTTTCCTGCAATCAGCGTGAGCGACGGGAAAGCGTTTTTGATGTTTTCTACCGCCTTTAACACCGACTCTGAATGCCCGTGCGCTGTGTCCACAGCAATGGCGTCTACCTTTGCCGCCTCAAGCGCGCTTACGCGGTCAAGCGTATCGCGGCCGATGCCTACCGCCGCGCCCACGAGCAGCCGCCCGTTTTGGTCCTTTGCGGAATGCGGATATTGTATGGTCTTTTCTATGTCCTTTATGGTTATCAAGCCCTTGAGTATATAGTTATCGTCAACAATGGGCAGTTTTTCTATGCGGTGCTTGCCGAGTATCTTTTGCGCCTGCTCAAGCGACGTGCCCACGGACGCGGTAACCAAATTGTCCTTTGTCATTACGTCGGCAATCTTTTGGTTGTAATTGGTTTCAAAGCGCAGGTCGCGGTTGGTGAGTATGCCCACCAGCTTGCCGCCCTCTGCCGTGATGGGTACGCCGGATATGCGGTATTTTTCCATGAGCGCCACCGCCTCGTATACCATGTTTTCAGGTGACAGATGGAAGGGGTCGGTTATGACGCCGTGCTCGCTGCGCTTTACGCGGTCTACGTGCACTGCCTGCTCGTCTATGGACAGGTTTTTGTGGATAATGCCCATGCCGCCTTCGCGCGCCATGGCAATTGCCAGCTTGTACTCGGTGACCGTGTCCATCGCCGCGGACATAAGCGGTATATTGAGCGCAAGATTTTTTGCAAGCTGCACGCGCGTGTCAGCAAACCGGGGAAGCACAGTGCTGCGTGCGGGAACAAGTAAAACGTCGTCAAACGTTATTCCTTCCTTGATTATCTTAGACATTATTTAAACCTCCGCGCGCGTCGGAACTATGTTCAAACCGATACGCACGCCGTATTTTTTTTATAATTTAAACGGTTATCCGCGCTGCCTCCCAATGTGCGGGAGCGCCTGCGCTTGTTTAAAAAACAAATTTTTGCTTAAGGCATACAACTATGACAGTAAGATTTAAAAAAATCAGAGCAGCGTATTTGCCGCTCTGCTTTAATTTTGGTTAAGCGCGTTGTATATTGCGCGGTAATGCTCGGCCTCACCCTCGTTTCCAAGCGCAGTATGCGCGGCAAACAGGTGAGCGCACACAGCCGTTGCGCTGTGCAGAGCCCCCTCACTTACAAGCTCGCCGGTGTCCTCATTATAATACTGCGCAAGCTTTATGTCTTTGAGAAAGCTGAGCAAGAGACCGGAAAGCTCGGCGTGCGCCTTTGCCTGCTGCGAGGACGCAAGCTCGGCAATAAATATGTCCATAGCGCTCAGCTGCGGATACGCCTGCCCGAAACGGTTTACGCTTGCCTGCGCCGTGCCGAGCGCCTTTATGTACTTGCCCTGGGCAAAGTATGCCTCGGTCAGCCTGCACTCGACCTCTACCCTGTAGCCGCCCATGACAGCGAGCACGTCTTCGTCGCTTTGTCCGTCTTTATGTGCGGCAAACGCATCAAAATCGGAATGTGCGAGCAGCTCTGCGGCATAAGCGCTTGTGATATCGTGGCGTCCAAACCTTGAGGAACGCTCTACAAGCGCGTGCAAATCGTTTATATCGCCGCTCTTGCCGTAAGCGCGCACGGACAGCGAAACCGCCAGCCTGCCTGCGCCAAGGCGGTTGCACACGTCGGACGCATAAGCCGGGGCAAACAGCGCCGCGCCCGCGCTTATCAGCGCAAAGACCGTGATAAGCACGGCTGCCGTAAACGCCGCGGTTTTAAGTATGGTTTTTTCCATGCCGTCTGCCATTTTTGCTCCCCGATTATTGTTACATATTTTAACACAATCCGCATCAAAATACAACAATTTTACACGGCGCGCATTAAAAAATAGCGTTTTGCCCCAAAGCATACAGAAAGCCTGCACTCTGCGGCCTAATAAATATGCGCAAAACAATGCGCCCGGCTTTTGGCAGGGCGCAAACTTACAGCTTAAACTGATTTGTTCGTTTATGTTTTGCAAACCAATAACAGATTTGCCGCTTGAAAAAAATGTGTAGCGTTATTGTGTCAACAGCCTTTAGCTATTGAAAATCACACGCGCGCACTGACGCCCAAGCTCGCGGCTTTATTTGCACTTGGTCATCCTTGTGACTTTTTCCAGCACGTCGGCACGGAACCTGTCTATTGCCGCGGCGGCAAATTCGCCTATGTCGGCGGTGTCATCGAGTATCAGCGGTGTCAAGTCCATTGCATAGCCTACGTGCGAGGATGCGTCCACGGCATGTGAGCTTGAGTAGGTGGCGTTTGCCAGCCTGCGCCCATCTGTCGCCAAATCATAGCGCTTTCCGCCGGCTATCTGGCTGTCGAATACGCCCAGTAGCGCATTTGAAAGGCTGAGATGCGAGCTTAAATCAAACAGCACCTTTTCATCGTCCATAAGCCAGTCAAGGCCGCGCCATACCTCGCAACCGTACAGCTTTTGAGGGCGCTGCTGCTTGGGCAGGGAGCGAACGGCCGCAATAAGCTTTGCGGCAACGCCTATGTGAGTATCGTGCTTATCGCACAGATTGTGCGTATAAACAACTTCGGGCGCAAGCTGCCTTATTACCTTTGCAATGTCCTCTGCCGCCTGCGTATTGGCTGCGTCCTTTATCTGCGCGCTTGTATAATTTAAGCTGACAAGCCCGCCGTAAGAACCTACCTCCGCCGCCTTGCGCTGCTCGGACGCGCGCACGCGTTTCATCATATCGTCGGTGTAATCGGCGTAAATGCCCTCGCGCGCGCTGCCTGCGCCGTCGGTCACAATCACCGCGCAAAAGCTCTTGTCCGCGCTGTCAAACGCCTTGAATATGCCGTCGGCCGCCATGATTTCCACGTCGTCCTGATGCGCCGCCACGGCAAGGTAGGCGCACTTTCCCGGCTTTGCATTTACTGGAATATACACCTCTGCATTGGAACTGTTAAATTTTATATCCTTGAGATTCATACTGCTGTCCTCGTTAAACTTATTATGCAAAGTTTAAAACTTAAAGATTTCATCAATCGGCAGAGGGAAGCCCTGCCGCGGCTATTGACTGCCCCACGCGCCTGTTGCTCTCGTCGGGAAGCACTATGGCTATGTCAAGCTCGGGAAATTCCGCCGCAAGCACCTTGCGCGCCGTTTCCGATATCAATATGCCGCCCTTGCCGCTGGTAACCCGTCCGAGCACAAGCACGTGGCCTATGTCATAGAACATGGCATAATACGCAAGCGTATAGCCAAGATATATTCCTATGGTTTCAAATATTTTATCCGCACGGGCATCGCCTGATTGGTGAAGCTCTTGCACAACGCTCAGCTTTTCCGCGGGCGTAAGGCTTGGGTCAAGCTCTATGCCGGCTGCGGGCGCAAGCTTTATTACCGCGTCCTGCGAAAAATATTTTACGCCGCAGCCGATGTCGCCGCTCCACTCGTCGTGCGCACCGTTTTGAGAAAAATCCGCCGGCACAAACGCCAGCTCAGACAGCCAGCCGCGCAGGTTTTTGTCGGCGTCTATGTAGCCGCCCGCCTCGCTTGTGCCCATGGCTATGCCCAGCACCCTGCCGCAGCCCAGCTCCATGCCCCCCGCAAGCGCGGTTATATCGCCGTCGTTTGCCACCTCAAGAGGTATGTCCTTGCCGTAGAGCTTGGAAAAATATTTGCCGCACTCAATGTACATATTCTTTACGCGCGCGTCAAACTGCTCGCGGTCAACCTGCAAAAACAGCGACGCCGCCATTATGCGGTTGTTTACATAGATGCCTGCGCTGGACACGCCTATTGCATCCACCGTGGGCATCTTGGACGCGGCAAGCTTCATGGACTCGAGTATGCCGTCAAAGTGGTACTGCGGGTCGGAATTTACCTTGGGATGCCACACCGTTTCAGTGCTGAAAACCGCCTTGCCGTCTATTACGGCGGACACCTTTCTGTCACTGCCGCCCGCGTCAAAGCCTATGCGGCAGCCGGAAAAATTTCCGCCCGCGCGCTTTGACTGCTCTTTGGCAGGCGGCAAATCCTTGCGCTCCGTGCGCACAATTTCAAACGGCTTTTCATATACGCGTGACATAAACTCCGCGTCAAACGCACGCTCGCCGCCGGGCGCGTAGGCACGCTGCAGACGGCTTATTACACTGTCGCAGCCGTTTGCGTATACCTTGTAGCCGCCAACCGTCCACAATATCGTCTTGAGTATGCGCTCGGCGATAAAATAGTTTTCCGTGCAATCCTTTTCAAGTATACGCAGCTCTCTGCGGTAAACATATCCGTCGTTGCGCTCAAGGCAAAGCGTAAAATCCCTGCCGCCCTCGCGCTCCGTCCTCTGTGCAAACTTTTTCAGCTCAAGCGCTGCGGGGCAAAAGCCCTTGTCCAAAACCGGAACAAATTTCATATAAAAATCTCCTTGCGGCGCGCGGCTTTAACCGCGCACACCGATTTTATTCAATACGGCGTTTAAACCTCTATGACCTAATTTTAAACGCAGATATAACAATTGTCAACGATTTTTTAAACATTGTTGAAATAATGTTGACAGGCCGGCTTATATGCTTTAAAATATGAATTGTTCTATAGTCGGGTGCAGTTAAATAATTTGTAATATCGGCAATAAAAAGGCAGCGGCAAAAAACCGGCCAGCTGGGCAAGCTTTTTGTTTATACAAGCTTAGGCGGCTGCCCTGCCGAAAAATATGCGCACTGCTATCATAATCTAAATAAAATATTGTTTTATAAAGGAGTGAATTATGTCCACACTTATGCTCAATGAGATATTGCAGCAGCCCGGGGTTTTGGCGGGGATTGACAGGGCAAACGAGCCTGCGCTTGCCAAGCTGAAAGCGCTGTTTGCGAGGCGCAAGTTCAAGGGAATCGTTGCCGCCGCGCGCGGTAGCTCGGACAATGCCTGCAATGTATTTAAATATTACGCCGAAAGCCTTGCGGGGCTGCCCGTGGCGCTTGCCGCGCCGTCCGTGCACACGCTGTACGGCGGATCGCCCGATATGTCGGACTATCTGGTGATAGGAGTATCACAAAGCGGCAAGGCGGCGGACGTGCTCGAGGTGGTGCGCTCGGCGAGGGCGCAGGGCGGCGCTGTGGTTACAATAACCAACGACCCCGACTCCCCCCTTGCATCCGAATGCGACGTGCACCTGTTTTGCGCGGCGGGCAAGGAACTGAGCGTTGCCGCCACAAAGACCTTTACCGCGCAGCTTTACCTGCTTGCGCGCATAGCCGCGGAGCTTTCCGGAAGCAGTGACTTAAGCGATGCGCTTGTCGCGGCGCCCCAGGCGGTGCAGGGCGCAATTGACGCGCGCGCGGCCGCTCAGGCGGCGGCGCTTGCATATGCGGACGCCGATTGCTGCTATGTGCTGGCGAGGGGCTATTGCTACGGCATCGCGCAGGAGACCGCGCTTAAGATTATGGAGACAACATACGTGCGCGCAAAGGCGTTTGCCTCAAGCGACTTTCATCACGGGCCGTTTGCCGTGGTAGACGCCGGCACAAAGGCAATACTCATTGCCCCGTCGGATGCATCGCTTGCCGGCCAGTTGGAGATGTTTGAAAAACTGCGCGCCGCGGGTGCGCAAGTGACGGTATTTACCGACGTGCCGGAAAAATTTAAGAGCGCGCAGGCAACGGTGCAGCTGCCTAAAGTGTCCGCGCTTGCCATGCCCTTTGCAGCCACCGCCGCGGTACAGTTATTTGCAGAAAGCCTGTCGCTTGCAAAAGGCCTTAGCCCTGACACCCCAAGGGGACTGAAAAAGGTAACTGTGACAAGATAGGCAAGTGCCGCATTTTATTTTAAATCTAATTCATTACTATTATTAATGTAGTCCTGCATGATTATTTTCGGCAGGCTATGGAGTGCAACGCCGCCCATGGGGAAATTTTTCCTCATGGGCGGCGTTTTATTGTTACAATGATTTAATGCTTTCTAAAATATATAGATTTTATACTTAGAAAGTTTTATATTTATACCGCGCGGCTCTTTTGCCTGTATTGCAGCGGCGTCATACCCATGCTCTTTTTGAACGAGCGGCAGAACAGCGCGCTGCTCTTAAAGCCGCAATGCATGGCGATGTCTGTGACCGAGTGGCCGCTTTGGGCAAGCAGACTGCACGCAAGCGACAGCCTGCGCCGCAGCAGATACTCACTCGGGGATATCCCCAGCTCTGCCATGAATACGCGGTAAAGGTGCGTGCGGTCGAGGTATACGCGGCGGCTGACGTCGGCAACGTCGAGGTCAGAAGTAAAGTGCTCCTCTATATACGCCTGCGCCTGCTCAAGGTACGCCTGCGACTTTGTCTTGCCGCGGCGCTGTTCATGCACCGCCAGCGAGGACAGTCCGCGGTATAGATGGCCGAGCAGCGTAAATTCATTCCAGCCCGAGCGCTTGCCGTCGTGGAACAGGGAAATTATCGCTCTTTTGAACACGTCGTCCGAGTCGCAGGTAAAAACCGGATTTTGACGGCTGAGTCCGCAGCGTTCGAGTATTTCCTGCGCACGCTTTCCGCCCAGCCCCACCCAGTAGTAATGCCAAGGCGTTTCTGCGTCCGCGCGGTAAATTGTGTATCTGCCGGGCGTTATCAAAAAGCCTTGGTTTTTGCCCAGCCGGTAAGTGACTCCGTCCGCGTTGAACTCGCCGCAGCCGTCTATTATAAAGTGTATTAAAAAATAACCGCGCTTGTGCGGGCCGTAGCTGTGCGAGGGCAGGCAGCGCTCATAGCCGCAATCGCATATGCTGAGATCCTGCTCCGGCCGCAGCGCCAGTCCGCGCGACACCTCAAATTTTATGCTCATATGCCCTCCATTCACTTGGACTTGACTGCCGCTCAAACCAATGGCATAACCTTGCAGCAAACATTAAGGTTTCTGTATACATACGCATTATATCACGGCAGCACGCCATTATGCAACCACAAGCAATTATTTTTGCGGTTATTCATGTTTTGTAAACCTTTTATGCAACCAAAAGCAAATTTGTTGAAACATTTTCTCTATACAACTGACGCTTGGGAGTATATAATATTCCTGTCAGGTCTCAAAGGGCTTTAGCCGTCTGAAAAAGGACGGCTTGCACTTTCGGGCACAAAATTATTGCGGTTTGCGCGCAAATGCGGGGAAACCGTCTTTTGGGAGGAGCTATGAAGGTTACATTTTTAGGCGCGGGCAGCACCGTGTTTTCCAAAAACGTGCTGGGCGATATCATCTATACGCCTGAAATCAAGGACATTGATATTGCGCTTTACGACATCGACGAGCAAAGGCTGGAGGATTCTTACCGTATGCTGAGCAACATACTCGGCAACAGCGGGCGCAAGGACGTTACCCTGCGCAAGTACACCGACAGGCTGCAGGCACTTACCGGCGCGGACTTTGTGGTAAACGCCGTGCAGGTGGGCGGATACAAGCCCTGCACTGTGACGGATTTTGAGGTGCCCAAAAAATTCGGGCTGCGCCAGACCATTGCCGACACGCTGGGTATAGGCGGTATATTCCGCGCGCTGCGCACCATACCCGTCATGCAGGAGTTTGCAAGCGACATGGAAAAGGTTTGCCCCGATGCGCTGCTGCTCAACTACACCAACCCCATGGGTATGCTGACGGGCTATATGCTGCGCTATACGGGAGTAAAGACCGTAGGGCTTTGCCACAGCGTGCAGGCGTGCGCAAGCGAGCTTTTGAAATTGCTGGGAATGGAAGAGAAACTCCCGGGTTTAAGATGGAAGATTGCCGGAATAAACCACCAGGCTTGGCTGCTGGAGATTGAGGACAGCAAGGGCGTTGACCTCTATCCGGAAATTAAAGAGCGCGCAAAGTCAGCCGAATCCGATCTGGTGAGGCTGGAGCTCATGAAGCACTTCGGTTACTATATAACCGAGTCGTCCGAACACAATGCCGAATACGGCCCGTATTTTATCAAGAGCCGCTATCCCGAACTGATTGACAGGTTCAAAATTCCGCTGGACGAATATCCGCGCCGGTGCGTTGAGCAAATCAACGGCTGGGCAAAGATGCGCGAACAGCTTGTGGACAACACCGCACTCACGCATACGCTCAGCCATGAGTTTGCCGCGCCCATAATAAAGGCTGTCATTACGGACGTTCCCTTCCGCATACACGGCAACGTAATCAACAACGGGTTGATTACCAACCTGCCAAGTAACGCCTGTGTGGAGGTTCCGGTAATGGTTGACCGCAACGGCCTCAACCCCTGCCGCGTGGGCGAACTGCCCGAGCAGTGCGCGGCGCTCAACCGCACGAACATAAACGTGCAGCTGCTTGCAATCGAGGCGGCGGTTACACTCAAAAAAGACGCAATTTATCAGGCGGCAATGCTTGACCCGCACACCGCCGCCGAGCTCAGCCTTGACGACATACGCCTTATGTGCGACGAGCTGATAGAGGCGCACGGAAATTGGCTGCCCAAATTTAATTGATTGCTAAAGTGCGGCAGCGGCGCGCGCGGCATTCATATCCACTCTATGCACCGCATGGGGCTGGGTATCTATAGTCAAATTGACGATAAAATAAAAATATACCGCAAGCAAACATGTTGCCACGGTATAGAGATTAAGTAAGAGCCCTCCCGCACGGGAGGGCTCTGTTATTACAGATATTTTTAAAGGCAACGGCTTATCGCTTTGCACTAAAAATTTACAGACTAAAAATCAATGTTTAATGACTGAACAGCTCAATAACCTGCATGGCAGTTTATAGGATTAAACCAACATTACAACGCATCTTTTTATATTACCGAACGCCGCAGTTTAATTTTGATTTCACACAAAATCAAATTATCTGCGCGCCGAACGGAAACGCCATCGCCGCCGACAGCCTGAACGCCTTTAGCCCAAGCTTTATGCCTACCAAAGTAAAGCACATAAAAAAGCCCATAATCAGTGCGTACAGCGCGGGCAACCAGCCCAGCACAATCAGCCAAAGTATGTTTGCGCCCGCGTGCTTTGTCACATTCAGCTTTACGCCGCTCGCCGGCGGGGTGAGTACGCGCAGAGCAAGCTTTGCAAGCCTTACCGCGTGTTCCTGTCCCACTATCGTGATAAACAGCACAAATGCGCCTATGAGCAGCAGCACACATTCCGCCAATCCGATGCAAACCAGCCAAAAACTCTTTTGTATGGCGTCCATATTACCGCTTCTGCCCTCCGTATAAAATGTTTCTGCCCCCAAAAAGCGATTTTCGCCCAATAAGAGTGTACTCAAATATTATACCATATTCAGTATGCGTTTGGCAACAAAGGAATTTTGTCTTAAACAGCTATACAGCAATACGTTACTAACGCCAAAGCCGGCAAACTTGCACAAAGTTGAACATTTAATAACTTATCTTGAATGCGGCTAAAGCATCATCATAGCTTGCCTTGGGTAAAAATAAAAAAATTCCATCGGAAATCTCTCCGATGGAAATTTTTGTTTTTTCTCTTTAATAGTCAGCTATTATTTCTTGGCCTTTTCAATCGCGTCCTTTGCGGCCTCTACAAACTGGTTGTAAGAAGAGGTTGCGCCGGTTGTCTCGTCAACTTCATCGGGATTGATTTTGCCTACCAGTTTTGCTCCTAAGCTATTGATGGTGTCTATGGCAAGCTTGGCAGCTTTATATGTGGCTGACTGCTCTTCTTCGGACAGCTCTTCATTATAATGCGAAAGATAGTACTGTTCGCCTTTCTTTACGCTGTTTGACTGATAGACAACAAACGTAGCCTCTTTGACCAGGTTGTTTTCGACAACAAGAACTACTACGCCGTAAGCTCCCTTGCTGTCGGTGGCGCTTATGCCGGTGTATGTGCCGTCATTGTACTCAACAACGCCGTTGTCGTCATCGCCGCACGCGGCCAGCACTGTCATAAGTGCAGTGACAATAAGCAGCGCCACAAGAACAATGCTTAACCTCTTTGTTTTAGCTTTCATGTAAAGCCTCCTTGTATTTGCGGGCAGTGCCCGCCTAAAATTAATAACCATTTATTCCGCAATTACGCCCGCAGGCATTAATGCGGCAACATTGATATTATAATAAAATTACGCCGCGCAGGCAACCTTTTAAGCCTACTTTTACAAAAAGATTCTATGCCGGGCAAAAATACAGGCTGCGGCTATGCTTAGTATTATCCCGGCCGGTATTTTTATGCTATAAACCTAAAAATAAAGAGCATTAAACCCCATGGCAAGCCTTGGCCCCGCGCCTTTGGCGCATTCGCCCCAAGCGCCGGGGTTTTACACCTTTGACAGCGTCGCAAAAAATACTTGCAAGCAAATATTTTTGCTCTTGGTATAAACACAGCAACCGCATCGCTCGCGCAATGCCGCTGCCGTTTTTATACCGTTATAAAAGTTTAATGTTTTTCTCGTTAAAGGTTTGCTATGCCGTCTGCCTGCCTGCTCTCGCACATTGCAAGCACGCAGTCGATGTCTTTTTCCTTTAACACATCGTACAGCTGCGCAATAAACTCTAAGTCGCCGTCATTAAAGCCGTCGTATCCGGATACCTCCTTGAGCGCGGCAGCGGCGCCGTTTTGTGCGGCAAGCCGGGATACGTGCAGGGAAGCGGAATCGTCTTCCGCGCTATAGACGAGCGCGGCGGCTATGCCCGCGCATATGAAGTCAACGGGTATGCCGTGCTCTTTGCACAGCCTGTATGCGCCCACAAGACGGTCGTCCGCGCCCAGCTTGCGCACGGGGTCCTTTGCCACGCGCGCCACACTGTCCTTGAGAGCGCGGTTGTTGAAACGGTATATGAGCTTGTGCAAAAAGTCAAGCAGCGGCCCCTCCGGCTGCGCTCCCGCCGCGGCGATTGCGCGCGCCGAGGATGTGCCCGCCATGTTTATGATATACTTTATCCGCGCGTCAGACACGGCATCGCTTATGAAACTGCTGCCGATGACAGCGCCGAGATATGCCGCAGCGGCGTGCGTCATGTTGTGTATAAACAGTTTGCGGCGGATGTAATAGTCAAACGGAGTGTAAGTAATTACATTTTTGATGTTTGGCACTTCGCCCGCAAAACCGGCGCGGTCAAGGTGAAGTATGTCAAACGCCTCGACATATACGCGCAGCGGGTTTTCGCCGGGTTTCTTTTCCAAAACCGGCACCATCCTGCCTATGCTTGCCTCTACGAGCCCAACATTTGAATCGAACTCTTTTGCTGCATTAGCGCTTAGATGCTTTAAAAGCTGCTCTTTAAAATATTTGTCGGCGGCCATAAGGTTTTCGCACAGCAATATATTGAGCGGCGGCCTGCCCGCGGCAATGCGCCGCTCAATCGCCGCCGCCACCGGACGGGCAATGAACTTGAGCACGTTTACGCCCACGGAGGTCGCCATTATATCGCAGTCAAATATCTCCTCTGCCGCGGCCTCCTCCGACGAGCTGTTTACCGCGCGCACATTGTGCACCCAGATTTCCTTTTCGCCGCGATTTTCAACTATGCTCACGGGGTATTTTCCCTCTTGATTTAAAAGGTTTACCACCTGCTCGTTGATATCTAAAAATACCGTCTGATAAAAGCTTTGACTTAAAAGCTGGCCGATAAACCCTCTGCCTATGTTGCCTGCGCCGTATACTACAGCTTTTTTCATTTGAAACTCCGAAAAAACATTTGTCCGCATAACGCAAAGCCGCGGATAACTAAATATATATTTGATGTCTTTGATTTGTTACGAATAACGGCATTTAAATGCCGCATTATTGCGTACGTTCAAGCTTTACCGAGTTTGCTCTACCGTAACACGGAAATCAAACGTAAGGCTTTGGCCGGGCTTGAGCATGACCATAGTCTTTTCCTTTCCGAAAACTGACGTTGCAGGCTCTACCCCAAGCGCATAGTCGCCGCTTGCCATGCTCTTCCACTCTACCAGCACGGGCAGTTTTTGCGAATCGTATTCTACTGTCGCTTTAAGCCCAAGCTTTGAGTTTGTCAATGAGGCCTTGCCCGGTGCTTCAAGGTGGTAAAAACATTCCTCCTCCTCGCCGTCGGAGGGCGCTTCCATTACAAGCGCGCGCGCTATGTTGTCGGTCGCCTTTTGTGTAATACCCTCCGTACGTTTGCCGCCTGTGCTGAGCATTGCGCCCTCGTCAAGCATGGGATACCCGAAGTTAAAATGATAGAGCGCAATCAGCGGCGCGGGGCAAAATCCCTTGTTTGTAACGGTGTCGGACAGTGTAAACCCGGGCATATCCGTGCTTGTGCGGATTGTGCGGACGAGCGACAGGTTTGCGCCGAACAGCTCCGCCTGCGTCATCTCTGCCTGAACCTCATAATCAAAGCCGCAACCGTTGTAATCTGTCTTTTGACGGACAACGTCCGCCGGGCATGAGCTTATGCGGCCGTGCTGAAGATAACCCTCGGAAACCCCGATATTATCCAGCCCGCAGGTATACAAAAAACCGCCCGGAAAGCTTGCGGCAAAGCTGCGCGCCGAGGTATAGCTCTGCGTGACGTCAACGTACCCGTTTTTGGATATGAACCCCAAATTTATGCCCTTGTAGGTAAAGGACGTTATATCAAGGCAGCGGCTTGCGCTAAGCTCTATTTCCATCGCGCCGTTTGAAACCGACACCATGCGCATACCGTGCGCCGCGCCGCCCGTCAAAGTATATTCGGTTATGCCGCCGAGCTGGCGCGCATTGCCCAGCTTTTTAAGCAGTTCTCTGTCCATATGTA
Source organism: uncultured Clostridia bacterium (assembly GCA_964587785.1). Classification (GTDB taxonomy): domain Bacteria; phylum Bacillota; class Clostridia; order Christensenellales; family HGM11417; genus CAZPMG01. The sequence continues at coordinate 27,074 of CAZPMG010000008.1, read as the reverse complement.
TTTCTCCGTATAAAATTATCCGGTCGCAGCAGCTCTTAAGCAAGTATGAGTACAGCAACCGAAGTTTGTATCATTACCGCCGCTTTAAGTAAGCAAACACAGCCGGCCTACTGCCATGCCGCGCCCTTATTAAAACTCCAACACCAGCGTAAACGGCCCGTCATTTATCAATGTAACCTGCATATCCGCACCGAACATGCCCGTCTTTACCACGGGAAACAGCTGCCTGCATCTTTCCGCAAAATACTCATACATACGCATGGCCTCTGCGGGAGGTGCGGCACCGGTAAAGCTGGGGCGGTTTCCCTTTGCGCAGTCGGCATACAACGTAAACTGCGACACAACCAAAAGCTGAGCGCCTACATCCGCCGACGATAAATTTGTCTTTCCGTCAGCGTCAGAGAATATGCGCAGGGCGGCAAGCTTTTGCGCGGCTTTTTCCGCGGTTTCAAAGCCGTCGCCGGGCGCAACGCCCAGCAGCACAAGCAGGCCCTTTCCTATATTTTGGGATTGCACGCCCTCGGCAGTCACGCCGGCAGACAGCACCCTTTGCACAACAAGCCTCATAATAAAGCCTCTTTTTTCAAGCAGGTTTTAATTACCGTGCCGCAAAAATTTATTAAAAGCGGCCTTAGCCTGCTGCCTTTAACGATGTGTTTACATACTTTATCAGGTCAAAGGTCATATATGACGGAGTTTCGGGGTCGCCCACACCTGTCTCGGAAACCTTGTGCTCAATCTTGAGTATCTTGCGTGTGTTAAGCGGAATTGTCCTGCCGCTTCCGTCCTGATAGTCGTAAGTGTCGGCGGCGGCAAGCGTCAGCACTATGGGCGGACCGCTCTGGCTGCCGGTGATGTTGTACTTCAGCTTATAGCTTAGCTCGGTGGCGCTTGCCGGCGGAGTGCCGTCGTTGTATGCAGCGTTATATTGATGCGTAAACTCTAAGCTGCCGCCCTCGCTGCCCGAGGTAACGGCGGAAAACGCACGCGGCGAGAAACCGCCGACCACATAGTCATATGCGGAAAACGCTCTATTGAACGCGACTGCGTCCTCGCTTCCTGCGTTTACAATGGCGCGCGCGGCTATAAACGCCGTGTCAGAGTCATAGTAAGACCCGGGCAGGTCTTTAGAAAAGTCCTCAGCGTCGGAATACATCCCCTCCTCATTATGGGAATCGATGGTTGAGGTCACTTTGCCGTCCTTATATTCGGTTTTCACGGTATATGAAGAAACCTTCAGCGCAGGCAATATGCCGGCAACGGTATGCACGCTCTGCATATTCCGCTCGCTGTAATAGGTATAAAATGAGTTTGCCGACGGTATGCCCACATACGACACAATCTCATATGAGTCGGAAAAATCTTCTGACTTTAAAATTTCGTCGCCGTAATGCTGTTCATACCTGCCGCTGAAGGTGTGGGTCTGCGTAACCTTATATATCGGAGTGTCGGCGGTAAACCTCGGAGTCTCGCCCTCGGCAGGGTAGCTCTCTATTACAACTTTGTGCTCGCCTGTTCCCACTAAATATGGGACGTTGAGCAGCAGCGCAGGTTCGGGCAGCACTGCCTTTACCTCGTAAACCGACTCCTCATATACATCGGTATACCCCCAGCTCGGGTCATACCTTATCACCGTTTCAGTGGGCGCACAGGCGCCGAGCACCAGCGACGCGCAGGCCGCAAGCGCCGCGCAGAACACAACAAGTTTTTTCATATATCTCCGTATGCCCGGCCGTAAAGCCGGCAAGCTTGGGGCGCATAGTTTTTTTAGGCGCGCCTATAAATTTTACCTATTGATTATAGCATAACGCCGCGAGTTTTTCAAAACATTTGCGTAAGGTTTGGGCGGCGGACGGCTTTTGTGGTATAATTTAAGCAAGTATTTTTGCGCGGAGCGCATATTTGCGTCCGCATAGGGGTTTACTGCATGAAGATAACCGCAATTACCGCCGAAAGGCAGGAGCTTGCCGCACAGTTTTTACTGCAAAAATTGGGCGAGTTCTCGCGCGGGGCGGACGGCTTTAATATACTTATAGTGCCCGACAGGCACACCCAGACCTTTGAGCGCAGGCTGCTTGAGGTATCAAAGTCGCGCGGCAGCTTTAATACCGAGGTGTTCTCCTTTCGCAGGCTGATGTTCCGCCTGCTGCCGTCCTCGCCCGGTTCTTACCTGCAAAAGCACTGCGGAGTAATGGCTGTCAAAAAGCTGCTTGCTGACAATGAGCATTTGCTGGGCGCGTACCGCCGGGCAAGCGGACTCAGCTCGTTTGCAGAGAGTTTGTTTGAGCTTATAAACTCGCTCAGCGCCGCCGCCGTCACACCTGACATCCTCGGCTCTCTCAAGCTGTCCGGCAGGCTGGGCAAGGGCATCGGGGACATTGCGCTCATATACCGCGCCTACCGTGAGTTTTTGCAGTCGGGCTGGACTGACCACTCACTTATGCTTGAGCAGTTCCCATCGCATGCGGACTCGGACTTTTTTAAGGGAGCAAAGGTGTTTGTCGCAGGCTTTGACCAGCTTACCGAGCTTGAGCGGCGCGCATTGTCCGCGCTTGTAAAGGCCGGCACGGAGCTTACCGTATGCTGTCAGCTGCCTGCCGCAGAGCTGCCTGCGTCGGGAGCAGTGCTGGCCGCAACCGAGCGTATATGCACCGAGACGGGCGCGGAGCTTGTCCGCATAGAATTATCGGAAAATCCCGGCAATTTTAAACTTGCCGCGGCAAATTACTTTTTGCGCGGAGAGCTTAAGGCCGCGGCATCGGAGGGCAATTTAAACGTATACCGCGCGTCCACGCCCGCCGACGAGGTGAGGTTTGCCGCCGCGGAAATACGCAGGCTTACGCAGCAGGAGGGTATGCGTTTCCGCGATATTTTTATTGCAATCGCAGACCCTGCCGCATACGCTCCGCTTATTGCGCGGGAGTTTGCCGAATATGAGACCCCCGTATTTTTAAACCCCAAGCACCCGCTTGCCGAGCATCCCGCGGCAATGCTTGTGCTGGACGCCTGCGCGCTTACGGCAAAAAACCTTGACCGCATAAACGTGCTGCGCCTTGTAAAAAACCCGTATTTCCCCGCAGACAGCGGCGAGTGCGATTGTTTTGAAAACTACTGCCTCAAACACGGCATTGACCGCACATTGTTTTTAAGGGAGTTTGAGCTTACCGACGCGGTATCGGAGGCCGCCGAGCGGGTGCGCCTGAGACTTTGCGGCTTGATCTCCATGCTGGGATTGCCGCGCTCGGCTCCTGCCGAAGTTTATGCGGAAAAACTCAAGAGCTTTTTTGACGCTTACGGGCTTGAGGATATGCTTGCGGCAAGCGCGGACGAGCAGCGCGCGCAGGCGAGAAACGAACAGGCGGCGTTTACCGCGCAGGCATACCGGCTTATATCCGGGATTGCGGACGATATACAGCGCATATTCGGCGATCAGGAGCTTGATGCTGAGGGCTTTTATTCGCTGCTTGACGGCGGCTTTGCGTCGCTGAGCGTAAGCCTTTCGCCTGTAGAGTGCGACAGCGTGCAGGCGGGTGACTTTAAAAGCCCGCTGTTTTCCGGCGGCAGTACGCTGTTTGTGCTGGGCTGCAACCTTGGGTTTCCGCCGCCGCATACGGCGTACGGACTGCTCTCTGACTCCGATATGCGCGAACTTTCCGCCGCCGGAGTCAACCTCTCGCTTGACCTTGAAAGCGCGGACGAGCGCGCGCGGCTGTCTGCCGCCATGCTTGCAGTGTCTGACTTTGAACGGTTTTATTACTGCGGCGCGTCCTCAGAGGGCTTTAACTTCCCCTCTGCCCTGCGCGAATACTTTTCGCTGTTTGACGGACTGGAGGAACAGTGGCAGGGCAAGATCAGGCAGCGGCTGCTGCACGCACACGGCACGGGCAGCGCTGCGGTGCTTGCCTTTGCCGGCTCGCACACTTACAGTACGGCACTGCTCAGCCTCATGCAGAGCATAGCCCTTTCGCGCGCCGGTGAAACGCAGAACATATTGCTTTTAGATGCGTGCTATGCCGCGCTCAAGGCCTCGCCGCTTGCCGGCAAGCTGCCTGCGCTGCTGGGCGATATTGCAATGCCCGATTATCCCGCCGATTACCGCGGCACTTTCTTCCCCTCGGGCACAACCTCGGTTTCCGTTGCCGAATGCTTTTTTACCTGTCCGTTCAAGCACTTTGCGCAGTACGGGCTGAGGGCGCGCGAGCGTGAGCTGTTTGAAATCCGCCCATTGGACACCGGCAATTTTCTGCACCGAGTGGCGGAGATATTTGTAAGCGAATACTTATCCTGCCGCTCCGCCGAAGAGGCGGCAATTGAAATCTTTGAGCGCGTGGCGGCCGAACGGCAGTTTGCCCGCCAATTTGAACGCGAGGCATTTACCGCGCATAAACGGCGGCTGCTTGAGGAGTGCCGGCGTTTTTGCGCCGCGCTCAAGGACGGTCTTGACAACTCGGAGTTTAAGCCGCTGTATACCGAGGCTGTATTTGGCAGGGGCGGACAATTTCCGGCAATCGATATTCCCGGACTTGACTTTAAGGTGACGGGGAAAATCGACAGGGAGGGCGTTTGGAACAGCAAAGACGCAAGCTTTGTCAGGGTAATCGACTATAAGTCGGGCAAGAGCTCCTCACTGTACAGCGAAAACAAACTTAAAGAGGGCACGGCGCTGCAGCTGTTTGTGTATCTGCGCGCGCTCACCGGCGACGGCGGTTATAAACCCGCGGGCGCGTACTATTTTCCTGTGCTTGACATATTCACCGACCCCGATGACAGCGGCAGCCCCTACTCCCTTAGCGGCGTGACCGCGCGGCTGCCAGAGCTTCTCGGCGCAAGCGACAGCCGGCTGCTAAGCGGCGATGGCGCGCCCTCCGTGCGCATACCCGTAAGCACCGCAGGCGGCACTCCCGCAATGGCAAGCAGCAAAAATGCCGTGGATGCGCACACGCTTGAGCTATACATGGATTACGCCGTGGACAGGATAAAGTTTGCCTCAAAAGAGATTTTGGCCGGCTGCCGTGACGTTGCGCCGGTGCAGGGCAGCTGCACTTATTGCGAATATTTACCCATATGCGAAAATTATTCGGAGAGCTCCCGGCCAAGGGACAAGCGCAGGCTGGCTCAAGCCATTGAGGAAACATTGGGAGGTAATGACAATGCCTGAACGCTTTTTTGACAATCCCATAGTATCCGAGCGCGGAAAAAACGTAATTGTTTCGGCGTCCGCAGGCTGCGGCAAGACCACAAACATGATATGGCGCATTGCGGGACTTGTAAGCCGCGACAAAGTGGATTTGTCCTCTATGCTCATCATTACATTTACGCGCGCATCCGCCCGCGACATGAAGGACAAGCTTGCAGTGCAGCTCAAAAAACTGCCCGACGACCCGTTTGTAAAGCGTCAGCTGTCGGCAATAGAGCGCGCGGACATATCCACCATAGACAGCTTTTGCACAAGGCTGCTGCGCGATTATTTTACCGAGGCTGGTGTTGACCCGTCGTTTTCCGTGCTGGACGAGGACGAGGCGCAGCTGCTTAAACTGCGCGCACTTGATAAGGTCACAAGCGCAAGGCAAATGCAGGCTGACGACGACTTTATTAAGTTATCGCTTGCGCTGTCCGGCAACCGGAACACCGCCGCGCTAAACCTTGCGGTGCTAAACGTATATGACCTTGCGGTAAACTGCATCGACCCCGAGGGCTTTATACGCGATACGCTGGCAACACCTTATTCGCTGCCGCTTTCGCAAAACCGTATGTACCTGCTTGCGTTTGAACAGATACGCGAGCAGCTCTTACATTTTTTGCAGTCGTTTAAATCGCTATTGCCAAGGCTTGACAGCTTAGGACTTGGCAAGCACATAACGCTTGCCCAAACCGTATGCGATGCAATAAACTCGTTGCTACTAAGCGGCGATATCGTACAGCTGAGCCAAAAGCCGCAGAACAGGCTGCCCAACACTCCGCAGCTAAATAAAGAGCAAAAGACTTGCGGCGACTGCGCTCTGCTGCACGCCGAGTTCAAAGAGCTGAAGTCGGAGTTTACATCCGCGCTCAAGGCAATCCGCACAGCCTATCCCCCCTATTCATACGCAGAGCTGGAAGAGCTTGTGCTTTCTACAGGCGTACTTGCGCGCACGCTGAGCGAACTTGTGCTGGACTTTGCAAAGGAATACGCCGAGGAAAAACAAAAACGCGCCGCCGTTGATTTTTCCGACCTTTGCCACCTCAGCCTAAAGGTACTTTCAAACCCTGACACCGCGCGCGCAATCAAAAGCCGCTATAGATACATATTCGTTGACGAGTGCCAGGACTTGAACCAGGTAAATGACGCGCTGGTTTCGCTGATCAAAGGCGGCGACAACCTGTTTGCCGTGGGCGATATAAAGCAGTGCATATATAGATTTCGCGGCGCACAGCCCGAACTTTTCCACCAAAAAAGCAGCAACGCGCGCACAGACCCCAACTCCCGGCTTTTTAGGCTGGGAACAAACTACCGCAGCAACCGCGGCGTACTGAACTTTGTAAATTTTGTATTCTCCAAGCTTATGGTAAAGGAGTTCTCGCTGTCAGACTACAGCGGCGAGGATATGCTCGAAGGCGCATCGGATGCGCAGCTTTCCGCAGGCAAGCCCGTAGAACTGCATATTGTAACGCGCAATGAATATGACGCGGCGGCAATACCTGTGGACAGCGGCGCAAGCGGCACGGACGGCTCTTTTAGAGAGGACGGAAACGATGACGGGGGCGCAGACGAGGCGGACGGCGGAAGCCCCGAGGAAATCTCCATGGCGCAGGCCGAGGGCGCGGCTGTGTGCGGCGCAATTACCCAGCTTGTGAGCGAGGCATATATGCCCGCACAGGCGGACGGGCAGCCGGCGCGGAAGGTGCGGTATTCGGACATTGCCGTAATAGTGCGCGGCAAAAACTCGGCGGTGCGCACCATATATGCCGAGATAAAGGCGGCGAATATACCGGTATACGCGGAGTTTGACGGCACATTGCGCGATTTTAAAGAGATTGCCATGCTGATAAACTTGCTCAAAATCACCGACAACCTGCGTCAAGACATACCGCTTGCCGCTGTGCTTAGGAGCATATTTGGAGGGTTTTCCGACGGCGAGCTGTGCGAAATCAGGCGAGGCGGCACGCACAAATTTTTTCATGAGGCGTTCTTACAATATGCACAGTCGGGCGCAGACAGTGAGTTGTCAAAAAAATGCGCGCAGTTTTGCGGCAAGCTTGCACGTTACCGCACGCTGTCGGCAGGGCTTACCGCAGGCGAGCTGATTTCGCAGATTATCAAGGACTTTGATTATCATGCATACGTGCTTGCGCGCAGCGGCGGCAGCGAGAGAGCGGCGGCGCTTACGGCGTTTGTCTTGGGGCTGGAGGGCAAGAGCTATGCGCGCACATTGTTTGACTTTTTGCAGTATTGCGCGCAGATGGGCGGCAGCCTGCGCATCAGCTCTGCCCCGTTTGATTCCACCGACTGCGTAAGGCTCACCACCATGCACAAGAGCAAAGGCCTTGAATACCCCGTGGTAATACTGTGCGGCTTGGGCAGTAAATTCAATATGTTTTCGCGCAGCAGTATGCTTCTCAGCCGCGACTACGGCGCAGGTCTGTGTGCGTATGACTTTGCCTTAAGACAGAAACTGCCGCTGTTTACCTTTCACGCAATGCGCAAAGAACTGGCGGATATGCAGATTAAAGAGGAAATCAATGTACTTTACGTCGCAATGACGCGCGCAAAATACAAACTGATACTTACCGCCGCCTGTGACGAGAACAAAGCCAAAACTATAGACAGCGTGCACGATATCAAGGGTATGCGAAACTATATATATCCCCTGCTCGGCATACTCAAGAGCTATACGGGCAGCGATCTTGAGATAAGGCGCATACCGCCCGCTGCCGCAGCCGCAAAGCCGGCGCCTGCCACCCTCACCGACCGCCGCAATGACTTCACCGGCGAGGTAAGCGCGGCACTCGGCAGGCCGTATCCGCACTCGGACGCGCTGGGAGTGGTGCTAAAACGCACCGTAACCGAGCTAAACAGGTCACATCCGCAATTTGACGGCATGGCACCGCAGCCAATAGGCGAATGGCATCAACCTGAAAGCTTTCCCGTCCCCCCGCTTTTGCAGACGATGCAATCCGCCGGCCGGCAACTTGAACAGTTTGCTGATGCGGCGGCAACCGTATTGAGCGAGTACAAAACGCATAAGATTGCAGACACGGGAACAAAAGGCGCAGACGGGCACGGCGGAACTTACGGCAAGCTTTATGCGCACGGGTTTGCGATTGAAAACGACACGGAACAATCAACGCACGGCAAAGCGGATAGCGGCGCGGCTCAGTCAAGCGGCACTGTTTCCGGTCTTTCCGCATGGGAGACGGGTGATGCATATCACAAGTTTATTGAGCTTATAAACCTTGATTGCGACAGCATTGCAGAGCTTGAGCGTGAGATGCATAGGCTCACCGGCGCGGGCAGGCTCACCGAGGCCGAGGCCGCCGCGGTTGACCTTGCGGGCGTGCTGGCTTTTTTGAGGGACGCACGCGGATTTTTCAGGGGCAAGGTTTACCGTGAAAAGGGATTTTTGCTGTATGTGCCGGGAACCGAGCTTGGGCTTAAGACCGCGGAGAAAATACTCGTGCAGGGAAAGATAGACTTTCTTGTGATTGACGGCAACAGCGCGGTTATTATCGACTACAAACACTCCTCGCTGAGCAGCAGCGCGCTTGCGGAGCGTTACCGCAAGCAGCTTGAGCTGTACGCATATGCCGCGGAAACCGTGCTCGGCGTTAAGGTTACACACAGGTTTATTTACAGCTTTGCCGGAAAGCGGCTGATAAGCGTGTGAGCCGTTAAAAGTTTTTGATAAAAACATACCTCGCTTGGGTTTCCGTGTGTTTTTATCTTTTTCGACAAAATTCCGCTAAACT
>CAZPMG010000008.1:0-18028 GCA_964587785.1 uncultured Clostridia bacterium | reverse complement strand
TATACTTACATAAGGCGGCCATGTGCGGCAACATTTATACCTGTGCGGGGGAATATGCTAACTAAAATATTTGATTTTTTTGATGAGATTTGCGCGGCGCTGTCGCCCGGCACGCTGTTTCTCTGCGCCGCGGCAGGCCTTGGGCTTGTAAGTATCGCCGTTTTTATATGGACGGTATTCTCCAAAAAAACAGCGTTTGCTTTAAAGCTCAAGGGCCTTTTAAAGCTGCTGCATGCGGACAGTTTTGACAGCTATTGCTACCGTGAGTTTGCGGCAAAGCTGTCCGCGTTGCCGCGCGCCGTGCAGGAGCAGTGGGATAGATTCTTGCAGAGCGGCCACGAGCTGCCCTCTAAATTCTTACTTTCTGCAAAGCCTTTTGAGGGCGGGCACAGCCTAACTGCGCGGTTTGCAGCAGCCGCGGAAAGACTGGTGCTCGGCGCGTCAGTTTTGGCGGGTGTGGCGCTCTTTGAAACGGGAAACACACACGGCGCGCAGCTGAGGCACTTTGTGCTGCTGCTCGGCATATTGTGCGTCTTGACAGCAGCGCTCAGGCTCTGCCGTGCCGGACTTGGTGCGCTGCTGAGCCGCCGCCTGAAAAAAAATTACCGCAATTTTTGCATTTTTGCGGACAGCGTGCTCAGCAGGTCTTGCATAGATGAGTATGCCTCCGGCCCGCCCGCACAGTCCGCCGACATTTGGGAGCCGGACACGCCCGAGCCGCCGCCCGAGCTCAGCCACGCCGACAGGGTGATTGAAAAGATTCGCGCGCTGCTGCCCGACGACTTTACCCTTGAACAGCTTCAGCGCGTATGCCTGCTGCTTGAGCGGGAAAAAGCTCAGCCGGAAAACAACTCGCCGCAGTGCCAGCGCAAGCTCAACGACGAGCTTACAAGACTGCTCAAGCTTATGTAAAGCTTCCGCAAGGGCAAGGCGGCAATTTATCATGGTTGGCAATTTGCGGCGGTTAATCTCAAAATACAAAAAAGCGGTTTAAGTCAATGCTTAAACCGCTTTTGCTATTTGATACGTCTATACTTTTATGAATAAATAATCCTAAAAAAATTGCAATGATTGCGGTTACGGTTACATACGCTTGGAGCGCGAACGGAATATCATTGCGTTGAGATACCCGAATACAATTGCAGCAGTAAGCCCCACCGCGGCAGCGCTTACTCCGCCCGTGAGCGCCTCTATAATGCCCTCTTTGGCTCCGTCCATCGCGCCCTTAGCAAGCGTATAGCCAAACCCTACTATGGGTATAGTTGCGCCGCTTGCCGCCCAGTCCACCACCGCCTCATACAGGCCCAGCGCCTGCAGCACTACGCCCGCCAGCACAAACACCACAAGTATGCGCGCGGACGTCAGCTTGGTATAGTTGAGCAAAAGCTGACCTATGGCGCAGATTGCGCCGCCCACCAAAAACACCTTTGCGTATTCCCAAATTACTTCCATATGTTTTTCCTTTTTAAAAAAAATATTTTATGACTGCAGGCACACCGCGTGCGCTATGCACGGAATGCTGTCGCCTTGAAAGGACGTCACCGGGCTGTGGAGCGCGCCTGTGGCCACGAACAGCACCTTTTTGAGCGTTTGGTCGGACAGCATCTTGTATACATAGGAATTTATCACGCTTGCAGAACATCCCGCGCCGCTGCCGCCCTGAAAATTTTCCTCCTCATGGTCGTATATGAGCGCTCCGCAATCCTTAAGCCTGCCGCCAAGGGACAGCCCTTTTTCCTTGAGCAAATCGGCAAGTATGCTGCTTCCCAATTTGCCGAGGTCGCCGGTTATCACAAGGTCAAAGCTCTCGGGGTCGTCGCCGCTCTCATTAAAATACTGAACCATGGTGTCGCGGGCGGCAGGAGCCATAGCCGCGCCCATGTTGTTGGCGTCGGTTATGCCGTAGTCCACTATGCGCCCGAACGTAGCTGAGGTAATGCGCGGATAGTTGCCGCCGCGCGCTATCATTGCCGCGCCTGCGCCCGTCACCGTCCACTGCGCGGTGGGAGTCTGCTGCGTGCCGAGCTCAAGCGGAAAGCGGAACTGGCGCTCTACGCTGCCGAAATGCGAGCACGTACAGGCAAGCGCGCTGTTGAAGTATCCGCCGTCCACGCCCATGGCGGCAAGCGCCATGCCCTGTGCAAGCGTAGAGCACGCGCTGTACAGCCCACAGTAGGCAGCGGAAAACTCACGCGCGGCATAGGTGGAAGAAACTATCTGGTTCATGAGGTCGCCGGAAAAAATTATGTCCAGGTGGCGCATATCCTCGGGCGCGGTTTTTACCGCCTCGGCAATGACAAATTGCAGCATCTTGCGCTCGGCGTGCTCAAAGGAATCCTGGTTAAAAAAATCCTCGTTCATGGGATGGTGGAAATACTTGCCGAAATTACCGGACATCTCCTTTTCACCCGCCAATGTTGCGGTGGAAACTATACGCGGCTGATTGGGAAAATGTATTACGTGCCTGCTCTCTTTCAAGGAAAGATCTCCTTTAAAATAATATAAGTTCAAAATTGCTGCGATTTTAAGCAAACTTGTTACATTGTAACAAGCTCCAGCTTGAAAAACTGTTTTATTAAATTAGCATAGTCATTTCTTGCGGATTGCTCAAAAAAATTTTGTTGTTTTTGAAAATTGCGCAGCAGTTTTATTTTACTATTAACTTTCGCGGGTTTAAAACAGGCCGATAATGTAATAAATTAAACCTACAAGGGCCGAGCCTACTATGCCGCTGACTATCACCGGGCCGGCAATGATAAACATCTTGCTCTCCACGCCGTAGACTATGCCCTCGGTCTTAAATTCCATTGCAGGCGACACCACGGAGTTTGCAAATCCGGTGATAGGTACGATGGAACCGGCGCCGGCTATCTTGCCTATATCGTCGTATATGCCTAAGCCGGTCAGCGTGGCTCCCAAAAATATCATTATGCCGGTGACAACCTTTGAGACCTGTTCCCTGTCTAAGGTGTCGTCAAGCAGCTTGATTATGTCGCGCACTCCCTGACCCACCATGCAGATAAGTCCGCCTATGCAAAAGGCTAAGACAACGGTCTTTAACACGTTTGTCTTGGGGTCTTTTTGCTTGACGTATTCCGTATAGACCTTGTTGCCCTCGGAGGCCTTGCCCTTATCTGACGCTTTTTTCACGCATTTCCTCCGCACCCGAAAGCTCGGGCGCCCTGATTTCATTCTCTCCGGAATTTTGCAGCAGTCCGGGCTGCTTTACGGGGTTTTTCATACGCTATTATGATGGCAGTATTCCATAAATTTATACATATCCATGTTTGTTTTTTAAGCGCCGCGGCCGTGTGAACAGAAAAAACGCGCGGCTAATGTCCGCAAATTGCCCGCGCTTTGTGGAATTTACCGCGCGCTTGTGTTATAATAATTGAGTTGCTGCCGGCTGAACTCTTTTTTGAGAAAACCGCGGCACTAAAAACTGTATTCGATATAAACCGTAGTTGCGGTTTGTAACAGCGATAACTTCTTACGGAGACACAATGCCAAAAGTTAAACCTGCGCCCTCACGGCTGGACAAGCTTGTGCGCGTGCTGCCCGAAAGCCTGGCGCTTTCGCTTAAAATATTTTTTGCCGGGCTTGAGGGCAACCTTGCCCTGAGACACGGTGAAAACAGAAAAATTTTGCGTGACTATGAGGTGCTGCTCATTCATTATCTTGAGAGCGGCGTAAGCGGCGAGGAAATACTCCGCCGCCTAAAGCTTGCGCTTTTGCCGCAGGGCTTTTATAACCTGAGGCGTCAGGACACCTGGTATGAGCTTGACTGCGCGGCAAAGGTGTACCCATTGATGATAAGCACAAACTCTATGGCGGTTTTCAGGCTGTCGGCTACGCTGAAAAAGCCCGTATCGCCCGCTGTGCTGCAGGTTGCGCTGCTCTCCGTAATGCCGAGGTTTCCGAGGTTTGCCGCATCCCTTAAAAGAGGGGTTTTTTGGCACTATCTCAACGGAACGGCAAAGCGCTTTGAGGCTGCCGCGGAGAGCGCGCCGCCCTGCTCTCCCATTTCACTCAAAAAAATCAACTCGGAATGCTTCCGCGTACTGTACTACAAAAACCGCATATCCGTGGAGTTTTTCCATATCCTGACCGACGGCTCGGGCGGCATGTTCTTTTTGAAGGCGCTGCTTGCAAGATATCTTGCGCTGACGGGCGACGCGCCGGGCGACTTTGAGGCTGCGGGCATTTCCGCGCTTCCCAAGCCCTCTGAAGAGCGCGATATGTTTTTGCAGGCAAAAGACGCCGAGGGTGCAGGAGGATTTCGCCAAAGCCGCGCGCTGCAGCTGGGAGGCAGGCACAGCAAGCACCCGCAAATTATACACTTTGAATTTTTGTCCGGCGATTTGCTTGCGGCCGCCCGCGCGCGCGGCGTGACGATCACCGCACTGTTTACAGCCGCCATGGTGTTTGCCGCTCACCGGACTATAAAAAAACCGCCCAAGCCCGACGCCTGCTTTAACATACAGGTGCCGGCAAATATGCGCAAGTTTTTTAACTCTGACACATTGATGAACTTTTCTATGTACTGCACGGTGAGCGTGCCGTACTTGCAAAGCGGAAACTTTGAAAGCCTGCTTGATGAGTGTCAAAGCCAGATTATTCAAAAGACCGACGTCCAGCCGCTGGGGCGCATGATGTCTGCGGCAAAAAAACTTGCGCGGCACAGGCTTTTGCGGCCCACTCCCCTGCCCCTAAAGCGTCTTGCCATGAAGCTGATAAACTTTTTTGTGGGCGAAAACGTGCAGAGCACAACGCTCTCAAACCTGGGCAGGACAGAGCTTTGGCCGGGCGCTGAGGAGCACGTTGACAAGATAGGGTTTGTGCTTGCGCCGCCCGCTCTCAACCGCGCGGCGTGCACGCTTGTGAGCTTTGGCGGCAAGACGGAGTTTACCGTGAGCAAGTCATGCGAAACGGACGGGTTTGAAAGGGCGCTGCACGATATATTTAAGAGCTTGGATCTGAAATTTTCCACCGGAGGGAGTAGAGGCAAAAATGAAACTTGACCGCTATGACGAATATCCCATATACCTACGCAAACCCTTCAGCTTTTTCCGGCTGAAAACTATTGTGCTGATTTTGCTTGCAGCCGGGCTGCTGGTGAGCGGCATTGTAAACTTGGGCATGGGCGGTCAGCCGTGGGCGCTGTATGTGCTGGGCGGCGAGCTTGTGTTTTGGTTTGCGTTTTTTGACAGCAGGCTGATAGAACAGGGTGTAATAAACCGGTTGTTGACCTCTGTCACGCTTATAAGCCTGTATCTGCTGCTCATCGACGCACTGTCGGGGTTCTCCGGCTGGTCGATAAATATTGCCGTGCCAAATATTTACCTTGGCGCAATGGTAGTGTCCTCTGCGCTGTTTTTGCTGAGGGCGCGGCAGCAACGGCAAAACTTTTTGTCGCTTTATACCTCGTTTTCCGGCTCAATAATAATGCTTATCGTGTCGCTGTCCGGCGCGCTGGAGTACCGCTGGCCGCTCATCGTGCTGGGCAGCTATTCCTTTGGCGTTATTGCCGTGACGCTGATATTTTTCCGCAAACCGTTTTTGAACGAGCTTAAAAAGCGCTGGATAGTGTAACGCGGGATTTCGCGGAAAAATAAAGTTTATATGAAGCGCAGGCAAACGCCGGTGTTTGAAGCCTTAAGCAACCGCCGCCAAAGCTAATGTGCTTTGATTATAGAGCCATTCTTTTTTAGTGTTATTTGGAAACATAATAAAGCCGCAGTCATTGCAATTTTTTGCAGTGACTGCGGCTTTTGTCTGTGATTTTTATTTGCGGGCAAAGCTTATTTTTTCGGTTTATGCAACAAGAGCACCGCAATAAGGAGTTTACAGACACCGGCAAACTAAAGGCAACGCAATCGCGTTTGACTTTCTATTGCCGCCGTTGACACATATGCGTTATACCACGCCCTGCGCCAGCATTGCCTCGGCAACCTTTTTGAAGCCGGCAATGTTTGCGCCAAGCACGTAGTCGCCCTCGCGGCCGTACTCGCGCGCGGCAGCGTCTATGCGGTCGAATATGCCTTCCATTATACTCTTTAGCTCGGAGTCCACCTGCTCAAAGCTGCGGTAGCCGCGCGAGCCCGACTGCGCCATCTCGAGCGCGCTTACCGCTACGCCGCCGGCATTTGCCGCCTTGCCCGGCAAAAACAACACTCCGCCGCCCTGAAGCGTCTCTATTGCCCCGGCGTCCGCGGGCATATTTGCGCCCTCTGCCACCAGCTTGCAGCCGTTTTCAACAAGCTTTGCTGCGTGCCTGCCGTTTAACTCGTTTTGAGTGGCGCACGGGAACGCCGCATAACAATCGACGTCCCATATGCTGTGGGGATTGCCTTTGAACACCGAGCCGCTCACGCGCTCTGTATAGAGGGAAATCCTGCCGCGCTCTGACTCTTTTATCTGCTTTACAGCGGCAAGGTCTATGCCCTGCGGATGGTATATATAGCCCGAGGAATCGGACATTGCAACCACGTGCGCGCCCAGCTGCATCGCTTTTTGCGCGGCGTATATTGCGACGTTGCCCGAGCCTGACACCGTTATGCGCTTTCCGCTCAGTGACTGGCCGCGGCTGCGCAGCGCGCGCTCGGCAATGTATATAAGCCCGTAACCGGTGGCCTCCTTGCGCGCAAGGCTGCCGCCGTAGCTTATGCCCCTGCCGGTAATCACGCCCGTGTGCCTGTTTGCAAGGCGCTTGTACTGCCCGAACATATAGCCTATCTCGCGCTCGCCCACGCCTATATCGCCGGCGGGCACGTCGGTGTCCTTGCCGAGGTGGCGCCAAAGCTCTGTCATAAAGCTCTGGCAAAAGCGCATTATCTCAAGGTCGCTCTTGCCCTTGGGGTCAAAGTCCGAGCCGCCCTTGCCGCCGCCGATGGGCTGACCGGTAAGGCTGTTTTTGAGTATCTGCTCCAGCCCTAAAAACTTGATTATTGAAAGGTTGACCGACGGATGAAAGCGCAGTCCGCCCTTGTAAGGGCCTATTGCGCTGTTATATTGTACGCGGAATCCCCGGTTTACGCGCACGCTGCCCGCATCGTCTGTCCAGGGGACGCGGAAAATAATTATGCGTTCGGGTTCGATGAACCGCTCAAGCAGCCCCTGCTTTTCGTAGCGTGGGTCTTGGGAAATTACAAAATCCACGGAGGTCAAAATCTCCGTGGCTGCCTGAATAAATTCCCGTTCGTGCGCATTTTTTGCGCTTATCTCTTCCAAAACTCTTCTTACGTAATCTCCCATACGCTTTCCTTCTTTGTGCCTGCCGCCGGCGGTTACTTGCGCCCCGTCAGGCTTTCCTCCCGATTAAATTTGACACGTTTTCGTAACTTGTTTTTTTGCCGTGCACTGTATGTCAACAGTTTCGGCTGGTTTTAAACACAATGAAAAAAATTCTGAATAATACGCGGCGGAAACTTTTTCCGCTACTTCTTCGCTTTGGCCCCGTCCTGCGTGCCTAAAGCTTTTGAAAGCGCTTTTCCGCGCCGTATTTAAGTTTTTCAACTTGCGGCTTTGCCCCGGCAGTTAAATATCCGTGGGCTCTGCGTGCTTGAATCCGGCAAAATCCTCGTTGCGGCACTCCGCCGCCCTGCGCTCGGGCGCGGGTATGGCGTATGGCTTGCACTTGTTGCGGCTGCATGAGCCAAAAAATTCAATTAACACAACGTCCTCGCCTATGCGCAGTATGTTTTGCCAGGGCACAAACAAATCCTCGCACGGGCGGAACAGCCGTATGTTTGCCTCGCCCGGCACCACTATTCCGCATACCTTGCCGGTGCGCGCGCTGAATACAATGTCCACCGGCCGCCCCAGCCGGCTGCCGTCCGCAATGTTTATAACCTCTTTCCGCCTTAAATCTGAAAAGGTAATGTCCATATCCACCCCGAGGCCGCGCAAGCGTCCATTAACAGTATATTGCGGATTTTGCAATAAAATGTTAAATTGCGGCGGATTGTGCTGCTTAACAGGTTAATCCGCGGCGCGGCAGCATGGCACTCGCGGCATTGCGATGGGAATCTGCGACTTAGGCAGCTGTACGCGGCAGCGCCTTTTTCCGGCATTTTTGCGCATAACTAATCTATCAGCTCCTTGATTTTTTCCAGATTATCCTCGGCGGCTTTTTTGCCGTGAGCATAGGACTCCTGCAGGTTCTTTACTTTAAACGGAGAGACGTCGGGCTGCACAAGCTCGACCATGTGGTCGACATTTGAGGTGAGCAGCTTGGTAAGCTCGTATTCGGTTATGCGGTAAGCGCTGACCAGCGCCTTGAACATATTTTTGGGGCGTTCATTTTTCACGGGCGCGCCCATTACGTCCACACCCACCACCACGTCCGCGCCCAGCTGCCTGCAAAGCTCGCCGGGCACGCGGTCCATTATGCCGCCGTCCACCAAAAACATATCGTCCATCTCCACAGGCGGAAAAGCCGAGGGTATGGCGGTGCTGGCAAGCACGGCTTTCCAGACCTCGCCCTCGGTGAGATACACCTTGCTGCAGCTCAATAAATCCACAGCTACGCAGCCGAAGGGAATGCCGAGGTCACTGAACTGCGTTTGCTCTCCGAGCAAATCTTTGAGCAGTTTTTCCACCTTTTTGCCGCGGTTAAGACTGAGCTTGCTGAGGAAAAACAGGTCAAAGTCCACTATGTCATCCTGCCGGAGCGTACCTATCATCTCTACCATGCGCTCCACCGAAAAGCCGTTCGCATAGAGTGAGCCCACCACAGAGCCTATGGACGAGCCAGCGATAACGTCAGGCTCAATACCGTTTTCCAGCAGCACTTCCAAAAATCCCACGTGAGCAATACCCATTGCTCCGCCCGACCCAAGCGCCAGCCCAAATTTTTTTTTGTTCATAAATTTACCTGTTTCTCCATAAGTAATTGGTAAGAGAGGTGCGACATGAAAAAGCACGCCGCAGCCCTGACCCTCGGCATTGTTGCCGTGTGTGCCATGCTTATAGCGCGGCCGCAGGTCTATATCGAATCCGTGCGCGCGGGACTTATGCTGTTTACCAACAATGTGCTGCCCGCGCTGTTTCCCTTTTTTATCATCACGCGTATGCTCACGCTGTCAGGCGGTGCGGACGCGCTGTCCCGCGTGTTTGCAAAACCCGTTCAGTCTATCTTTTTACTGCCGCCTGCGGCGGGCACGGCGTTTTTTTTGTCCGCGGTGTCCGGTTATCCCGTGGGCTCAAAGGTGACTGCGGACTACTGCAAGCAGGGCCTTATCCCCAAAGCTTATGCGCTGCGGGTGAGCGTGCTCTGCTCGACCTCAGGGCCGTTTTTTGTTATCGGAACGGCGGGCGCGCTCATGTTCGGAAATCCGCAGACGGGTTATCTGCTGCTTGGCTGCCACCTTGCGGCCGCGCTGCTGTGCGCGCTTATCATATGCAGGCTGGCGCCCCGTCCTAAACAGGAAAAATCCGCGGTGCCGCTTGCGCACGCGCCGTACGCGCCGCTTCCCCCCACCGGTCGCGGGCGCAGCCAAAATCCGCTTGCCGACAGCGTGTATGACTCGGTGGTGTCGCTTGCGCTTGTGGGCGCTTATATAACATTGTTTTATATGCTGGCGGATATGCTGGTGCTGTCGCACGTGCTTGCTCCGGTAAAATCGCTGCTTGCCTTGACGGGCATGACGGCGGACGTTGCCGATGCGTATGTGCTGGGGTTTTTTGAAGTAACCCGCGGGTGCAAGGCCGCGGCCGCCGCCGGCGGATACGCGGGGATAATCGCCGCGGGCGGAGTTATCGGTTTCGGCGGACTGTGCGTAAACCTGCAGAGCCTTGCCTTTTTGCAGGAATGCGGAGTGCGTACGACAAGCTTTCTTGCCTGTAAACTGCTGCACGGCGCTATTGCCGCCGCGCTTACGTTTGTGGCTTGCGTCATATTTTTATAATCATTTAATTTCGAAATTGCCATGCGATTTGAACAGGTCTTGTTGCAATTCAACAAGCATACAGCTTGAAAAGCTGTTTAAATTCGTTGCATAGTTATTACGACTTGCCGCAACAAACAAGCTTGGCTTGATTGCTTAAAAATTGCGCAGCAATTTCCAAATTAATTGACTATAACAGCTTAAACCACGATTATTTTATATTACGCGCCGCAGTTTGCACCGCGGCGCGTAATAATAAAGAGCTGTGATTTGTGCGGACAATAGCCGCGCGTTAAAAATTATTTAAGCTATATATTGAGCAAAGCTTTGTCCGTTAAACAAGGCTTTCCGTCTGACAAATATTTATCATTTTTGCCGCCGTTGTTCTCAGCAAAACAAACGGCGCTTTTGTTTAGTTTTAAGTGTTATCGATGTCTGTATCAGGCGCGGCGGCAAGGGGATTATCCTCACCTGTGTCTGCGCTTTGGGTATCAGATTTTACAGCATCAGTTAATTTGTCTGCTTCTGCAATGGCGTTTGAATTTTCTGAAACGCCGTCGTCAGAGCTGTCCGTGCTCTGTGACTGCAAAAACTCCTCTACGCTGTAGTAACCCACCTCCATTTTTGACATGGTTACCGTCTGGTAATCGGTGTAGTAACGCTTGTTATTGAGCGTATAATACAGCACAAGCTGAAAAAGGTTTAGAATCACCACCGTAGCGGGCAGCGACACCACAAGCCCGGCGCCGCAGGTAAAAAACGCAGCCGCCACGTTGAACACAACTATCATAAAGACACCGAACAGCACCTGCGTAAATATCCGGAAAAAGTTTGAAACCGCCTGTGCCATGCTTACGGAAAGCGCCTTTACCGGCCTTAAGCCTGCAACAGCTATGTACGGCCTCCACAGCGAAAAGAAGGTGAGTTTTAAACTGACCAACAGTATTGTTGCCGCGGATATAAAGGTGAGCGCGAATACTCCCATCATACGAAGCGCAAAGCCGGAAAACAAAAACAGCAAGATTACTATTACGGCATCCACCAAAAAGGAAAGCAGCGTTATTGCCGCCTGCATGGCGCTGCTTTTTCCCAGCGTCTTGACAAATGTGCCCGTAAAAGAATGGCGCGACTGCTCGGACATATAGCCGCTCAGCACGGTCATCATGGGATATTCGGACAATCTGGAAAGATAGCGGAAACACAAAAATATTGCTACCAGCACAGACGCAGACACGATTACCGACGCATAATTTTCCGCAAATATTGCCACAATTTCGTCAAGGTTGTCCCTCAGCTGGGCGACGGTTGCCTGAAGCGCGCTGTCCATAGTAAAAAATTGTGTGAAAAACAGGTTTATGTTTGAGAAAAAGCCGGTGCTCTCCATCCTGACTACCAGATCGGAGACCACCGGAACGATAAAAGCAAAAAACAGCGCCGCGGCAATCAGGCTTACTATCAGATAATACAGCAGCAACTTCCAGACCATGCTGAGGTTGGAAAACATCAGTTTGAACGCATTGACGATTACCATACCTTACCTCCCGAAATCATAGGGGCTCTTTTGGTCCACCCGCTCCCTGCCCGACACGTCAAAGAAAAGCACCATGGAATGGCAGCACACATACATCAGCTGAAACGCATAGCACAGCACATATATTATATATTTAATACCCAGATAATCAAGGTAATACCTTGCCAGCAGCATGAGCGCAAAGGTCATAATAAAGGGAAACATAAGGCTTACAAACACCGCGCCCATCCTGCCTTGGAGGCTCTTTGCGCTTATGGCAAGCGAATCGGCAAACGAACTGCCGGGTATCATCATTATGGGTATCCACTGCACAAACACAGTCATAAGCATCAGATACAGCGCAAAAAAACCGGCAATCAGCACGGGCATGAGTATCTGCGACGCAAGATGCCCCACCAGCAGCGTAAGCGCAAGCACGCAAGACGCCAAAAACACATAGAGCTCATACATCACAAAAAACACCACGCACACCACAAACACCGGCATAAAGGTTTCGTTAAGCTTTTCAAAGGGCTTGCGGAAAGACGCGATGCCTATGCGCATACGCCTGTCACAGTAAGAGAACATGAGAGCAAGGCTGAGCACGGGAAGCAGCAGCGAGAGCAGTGACAGTAAAAAATGTCTGCCGTTAAACACCAGCGCCGCCGCTGAGTATATGGAAAACAGGTTAATGGTTTCGGAATCAAGGGCTGTGCTGCCCCACAGCCTGAGCAGCAGGTCAGAGAGCTGCGTTGCGTCAAAGTGCGGCGTAAAAAGCACCGCCGACGGCAGCGAAAACAGCAGCAGGTAGAGCAGGTTTTGGTTGATGAACTTTAAAGTTTTGGAAATGTATCTCATAGCCTTGATAACCCCGAAGTTTTTATCTTGCCTTGGGTATACACTCTTTTATTATACGCCAATGCCGTGCAAAAATCAAACGATATGGCAATATCCCTTGGCAAACACACAATTATTTTAATAACGCCCCGCTGTTGCCGAAAAAAAACATTTGTCAAAAGCCGCTCTGCATAAGGCGCATTGCTTTTTAATCGCACTTAAAGCAAAACCGGATTTCTTAAAGTGCTCAGCGTTTTTTGTTACAAATAATTTTTGCCAAACTCAACGCTTTTTATGCGGTGTTTGCAAAATACATTTGCCGCTGCGCCCCTGCGCGCGCCGTTTGGCATATAGATTTACCTGCGCTCCCTCTGTTCGCGCAGACGGGTGGTAAGCTTGAGTATTTCTGAAAACCTGGGAGGCTTGCCGTAGAGCAGCACGCCCATGCGGTACAGTCCGGCGGAGACATAGCCCACGCCCACCGTGCTTGCGGCAAGCAGCACCACAGATATGGCTATGCCGAGCGGCGGTACGCTCCCCATCGCTATACGCGTGAACATTGCCATGGGCGAGGACAACGGTATATATGAGCATATCTTCATGAGAGTGCTGTCCACGGTGCCGCTGTTCAGTGAAAACATGATTATAAAGAACACAGCGAGAAACAAAAATGTAACCGGCATGGACAGCGTGTTTACGTCCTCCGAACGGTTGGCAAAGGACGCAAGCGCGGCATACAGGAAGCCGTACATAAAAAAGCCCAGCACAAAGAACAGTATAATATAAAGCATTATGCTAAACGGCATCCCGAATAAAGACGCCACGAACATATTGCCCTGCCAATAGGATATGTTGATGTTATAAAATAAAAACGCGCTCAGCAGCAGCGAAAACATCTGCGCAAACCCCGCAGAGCCCGCGGCGAGCACCTTTCCGAATATCAGGCTGTCCGGGCGCGAGGCGGTTACCAGCAGCTCCATTGCGCGCGAGCTCTTTTCCGCCGCGACGTTTTGAGCCACCAGCTGGCCATACAGCAATATCGCCATATACAGCAGCATTATAAGTATATAGGTATACAGAAAATTCATTGTCTGGTCAGTGCCGAGGTTTATAGTCTCAGGCACTACGACCGCATTCATAATATCGTCGATTTCTTCCTCGCTGAGGTCGCTTGACTGAAGAATCGCCTGCCGTTGATACCTATCAAGCAGCGCCTGCGCTATCTGCGGCTGCGAGGAATCATACAAGGTTATGTTAGGCACAAGGTACTTGAACGACAGCCCGTCAGGCTGCAAAATTACCGCATACCCCTGCCCGCTGCGCACAAATTCTTCAAGCTGCTCCTGCGTCTTGCCTAATGCGGACGCCACGCTAAAGACATGGCTCAAGCTGTCGTTTAAGAACGGCACTGCGCTGTCGTCGCCGGACACGATAAGTACGGGTAAGGGCGCGGGGTCTCCGCCGCCCGTGCCGCCTTGGTCTATTTTGGATAAAATATTGGGAACTGTGAGTAAACCTGCTATCGCCACGATAAAAAAGATTGTCAGCCCCAGAAAAATTTTGTTCTTTAGATATATTCCGAATTCAAACCTGAACACCTGCCACATCTGTCTCATATTCCGCCCTCCGTGTATTTTACGAATATGTCCGAAAGCGTGGGCTCGGCGACGCCGAAACAGTCGATGTCTATGCCGCTTTGCGCCACCGCGGACAGCAAGCTGTGCTTGTCCCCCTCGCCGGCAAGCGTTACGGAGACGCTGTCGCCGTCCGCGCTCAAGCTTTCTGCCGCCGCGCCTGCTTTGTCACGCAAAAAGGCCTGCATCTGCACGGCGTGTGGCGTGCGAATTTCTATGCGGTTGCGCGGAAACGAACGCTTTATTGCCAATAGCTTGCCCGATACCGACACCTTGCCGCCGCTGAGTATTACTATGTCCTCGCAAAATTCCTCGACATAACTCATTTGGTGGGAGGAAAATATAACTATCTTGCCCCGGCTTATCAGCCCGTCAACAAGGTCCTTTAGCAGCTGCGAGTTCACCGGGTCAAGGCCGGAAAACGGCTCGTCAAGGATTACTATGTCGGGGTCGGCAATCAGCGTTGCCGCAAGCTGAATTTTTTGCTGGTTGCCCTTTGACAGCGTGCTGAGCTTTTTGTCTAAGTATTCCAATACCCCAAGCCGCTCAAGCAGCTCGGCGGCGGATTGCTTTGCCTGGCGGTCGCTCATGCCATATAAATTGCCAAGATACCTAAGCTGCTCTATTATCTTGCGCTCGGGGAATAGACCGCGCTCCTCCGGCATATAGCCAAAACTTGCGCCAGAGCCCTTTACCGTGCGGCCGTCTATCTCAACGGCTCCGCTGTCAGACGGAAACACCTGCATGATTATGCGGATTGTGGTGGTCTTGCCCGCGCCGTTCCGCCCCAAAAGACCCAGCGCGCTGCCGCCCTTTGCCTCAAAGCTGATGTTGTCAAGCACAAGCTTTGGGCCAAAGCTCTTGCTCACCGATTGTACGCTAAGCTCCATGATACCTCCCTGTATGCGCATTTAAAGCAGCTCTACGTTGTTGATTTTGAGAGAAAACTTGCAGCCTAAAAACGCCGCCGCGCGCTTGCACAGCTTCATCCTGTTGAAGTAAATCTCAAAGTAATCCATAACCGAACAGATTTTTGTGTCTATGGTTATATTAAGTGTAATAATCTTTTCGCCGCTCTCAACCGTGTCCACGGAAAGATACGAACTCTCCGCTGCAAGGTTTACGCGGTCGTGTATGTCGTTTGTGGCGAGGTTGTGCACTTTGTTTTTGCGCACGCGGCTCTTGTGAACGTCGCTCTTGTCGGCAAGTATGAGCGCGGCCGATACCTTGGATACCGGCTCGCCGCTGGCCTCGTCGTGGTTGCCGATTGCAAGCATTATCTCTGCCGCGTCGCCGTAGTCCATGCCCCGGCGCGTAAGCATCATATATGCAAGTATGGCGCCCGACTGCGAATGGTCGTAGCGGTTTACAGCGTTTCCGATGTCGTGCAGATAACCTGCTATCTCCGCAAGATAAATCTCGTGTTCGGTGGCACCCAATTTGCGCAGCAGCTCGCCCGCCCAGTTGGCGACGATGGACAGATGCCTGTTGCTGTGTTCGGTAAAGCCAAGTACTTCAAGCTCTACCTCTGTCACCTTGATAAGCTGCTGAACCTCTCTGTCATTTTTAAGTTCTTTTAATGTAATCATTTCTGTCTCCGTAATTTTACTCCGCTTACGTGCGACTGCCTGCAACACCTAATTTATTGTAGATTACGCGCAATAAACCTAAGCTGTTAAGTACTTAAGCTTTTGCGCATATAGCAATAGCCGCGGAAAATTATTTAATACAGTCAATTAACAAGTTAATCGGCTATTTATAAGCGGAAAGTTTTATTTTATTTGCTGAGCTGTGACCTGGCTGCGAAGCTTCAGGTAGTCGTCTTTTAGCACCAGTCCGGTACCCTCGGTAAGGCAGGCCGCACTGCCTGCGGCAACCGCACGCTCTAAAAGTTCTTTGGAGTCCGCTCCCTCGCACAGTGCCAGTACGGCCGCGGCAAGCATACTATCGCCCGCGCCCACGCTGCTTACAACCTCAACCTTAGGCGCAGCTGCCGCATAGACGCTGCTGCCGTCAAAATACACCGCTCCGCCGCCGCCCAATGAGCACAGCACGCGCGCGCCGCACCTTTGATGCAGAGCCCTGCACGCCGCACCAACCTCGGCAGGCGTGGAGCAGGGCAGCCCTGTTGCGCTTGTCAGCTCGTATGCGTTGGGCTTTAGCAGCGCAGGGCGAACGCTGAGAGCGCCCAGCAGCGCGCCGCCGTCGGCGTCAACCGCCACCAGCGTGTCAAGGCCGTGAGCAAGGTACGCGTATGTGTCCGCATCGGCGCCCGTGGGCAGCGACCCGGAAAACACCACCGCATCTGCGCTTTGCGCAAGTGCCGTCAGTCTGTGCTTCAGTTCGGACAGCCTGCCCGGCTCAAGCCGCGCGCCGCGCTCGTTGAACTCCGTAAGCTCGCCGCCGCTCTCGATTATCTTTACGTTTACGCGAGTGCTGCCTTCAAGTGTCACAAAGTCCTCGGCCGCGCCCTCTAAGTGCAGTCTGCGGCTGTAGCGCGCGGCGTCGCGCGAGTACATAAAACCCGATGCGCAGACCTTTCCTCCCAGCCTTGCAGCGGCTATGGCAACGTTGATGCCCTTGCCGCTCAGGCTTTCGGTTACGCGGTTTGCACGGTTGAGCGCGTGCAGCGCGGCACGGTCAACATAATAATTCCTGTCTATGCAGGGGTTTAAACATACCGTCACAATCATTTTTGCTGAAATCTCCGGACTTTACTGCTTTGCTTGCGCTTACTATTCAGCACCCCAACTTATCAGGTTATGCTGACTGTCAATGCGCTGTCTTGCTCAGCTTGAGTAAAATATCATTTATTAAGCCTATATTAAGCCTATTTATTATCTGCGTTTTTATTCGCAGTGAAATTATGCCAATATCAACGCGTTATTCAACGCGCTTTTTTATCCGCCTGCAAAAACTGCGGCATCAGCATATGACCCTCTTCCACAACAAAGCCGGTAGCGCCTGCGCTCTGCTCGTCATACGACGGCGCGGACGGCCCGAGGTTTTTCGTGCTGTCATAAAGCAGAAAGGGCACGGGATCGGACGTGTGCGAGCGCAGATTGAGCGGCGTGGGATGGTCGGGCAGTATTAGCAGCCTATACGGCTGAGCGGCACTGTTTAACTTTTCAATTATGCGCGCGACAATCAAGCTGTCGATAAGCTCTATTGACTTTACCTTGTTTTCCGTCTCGCCCCTGTGGCCGCACTCGTCGGGCGCTTCTATGTGAATATATACAAAGTCATGCCCGCGTTTCAACGCATCAAGCGCGGCGTCCGCCTTGCCTGAAAAATTGGTGTTGAGATTGCCTGTCGCTCCCTCTACCTCTATGACCTCAAGACCTGCGCATATGCCTATGCCCTTTATTAAATCCACCGCGGATATGACCGCTCCGCTCACGCCAAACAGCGTTTTGAAATCGGCAAGCTCCGGCTTTGTACCCTCGCCCCACAGCCAGCAAGAATTTGCCGGCCGCTGTCCGCGCGCTATTCGCGCGGCATTTAACGGGTGTGAGCTTAAAAGCTCGTGGGAGCGCCGCATAAATTTTAGCAGCCGCTCTGCATGAACGCCTGAGGGCAGATAATCGCGCACCGGCCGGCCGGGTATGTCGTGCGGCGGAGTTAGCCCGGTTGCGCCCGGTGTAAATCCCGACGCGCGCAGGCAGTGCCTGTATGACACGCCGGCAAACAGGTTCAAGTCGTCGGTATTTAGACGCTCCACCAAAAATTCAACCAGTTCGCGCGCCTCCTCCGTGGAGATTTCATCCGCACTGTAGTCGTCCATGATAAGGTCGGAGAAAGCTCCCTCGCCTGACAGAGTGACCAGGTTGCAGCGGTATGCGACATCGCCCGCGCCTAAGCTTACGCCCATGCTGACCGCTTCAAGCGGCGAGCGCCCCGTATAGTTTTTGTGCGGGTCATAGCCCATTACTGCAAGGTTTGCGTTGTCGCTGCCCGGCTTCATGCCCGCGGGGACGGTGCGCACAAGCCCCACCAGGCTGCGCGCAGCCAAACCGTCAATTGCCGGCTTTTGCGCGGCCTGCAGCGGCGTGCGCCCTTGAAGTTGCGGCTGCGGAAGGTCCGCCCAGCCGTCACCCAATACCACTATATATTTCATGCGTATTCTCCAAAGTCAATGCTCTGCCGCGGCAATAACGCCC
>CAZPMG010000007.1:39505-43465 GCA_964587785.1 uncultured Clostridia bacterium | reverse complement strand
ATTGAGAAAATAGTGGATTGCAATAAATCTATTTTAAGAACAAACATGAAAAGTTTTAAAACCCAAAGTTGCCGGCAATATTGCCGGCAACTTTGGGTTTTTGTATAAAAATTAATTTGTTATCTTTGCAGACGTACGTGAGGATTCTGAGTGATCAGCCCAGTCTGCTCTTTAAGTCGTCAAGCTGGCCTGCAAGCTCTTTGGGCAGCCTGTCGCCGAACTTTTGATAAAATTCCGCAATGCCTTCTGCCTCGGCTTTCCAAGTGTCGGTGTCAACGCTCAGCAGATCGTCCATGATCTCAGGAGCAATCTCAAGTCCGTCAAGGTTGATGTCGCTGACATTGGGCAGATAACCTATGGCGGTTTCCTTGGCGTCGGCATTGCCCTCACAGCGGTTGACTATCCAATCGAGCACGCGCATATTTTCGCCAAAACCCGGCCAAATAAAGTTGCCTTCATCGTCCGTACGGAACCAGTTGACGTGGAAAATCTGCGGGGGATTTTTGACCTTCTTGCCCATTTCTAGCCAGTGCGTAAAGTAGTCGCCCATGTGATAGCCGCAGAACGGCAGCATTGCCATGGGATCGCGGCGCACAACGCCCACCGCACCGCTTGCCGCGGCCGTGGTTTCAGACGCCATAATCGAACCTACAAACACGCCGTGCTCCCAGTCGCGCGCCTGATATACCAGGGGAGCGGTCTTTGCGCGCCTGCCGCCGAACACAATAGCGCTCAGGGGCACGCCCTGCGGGCTTTCAAACTCCGAGCTAATGCACGGGCAGTTTTTTGCGGGTGCGGTAAAGCGTGAGTTGGGGTGAGCGCCCTTGACGTCCGAGGCAGTGCCGTCCCAGGGGTTGCCCTTCCAATCCACTCCGTTTTTGGGCGGATTCTTGTCAAGGCCTTCCCACCAAACGGTGTTGTTGTCAAGGTTGTGCACAACGTTTGTAAATATGGTGTTTTTCTGCGTGGAATGGAGTGCGTTGGGATTGGACTTTAAGTTTGTGCCGGGCGCAACGCCGAAAAAGCCGTTTTCCGGGTTCATTGCCCACAGGCGGCCGTCCTCGCCCTCGCGAATCCAAGCAATGTCGTCGCCCACGCACCAGACCTTGTAGCCCTTCTCCGTGTAAACCTCGGGAGGTATAAGCATGGCAAGGTTGGTTTTTCCGCAAGCGGAGGGGAAAGCTCCCGCGATATATTTAATTTCGCCCTCGGGGTTTTCAATGCCGAGTATAAGCATATGCTCGGCCATCCAGCCCTCATTTTTGCCCTGAAAGGACGCAATGCGCAGCGCAAAGCACTTTTTGCCCAGCAGCACGTTGCCGCCGTAGCCGGAGTTTACCGACCAAATGGCGTTGTCCTCGGGGAAGTGGCAGATGTAACGCTGTTCCTCGTCAAGCTCGGCTTTAGAGTGCAGGCCGCGCACAAAGTCGTTGGAATCGCCTAATACGTCAAGAACGTCCTTTCCTATGCGCGTCATTATGTTCATGTTGAGCACGACGTAAATGGAATCGGTAAGCTCGATTCCCGCCTTAGCAAACGGAGAGCCCACAACGCCCATGGAATAGGGGATAACGTACATAGTGCGGCCCTTCATTGAGCCGTCAAAAATCTTGCCCAGCTTGGAATATGCCTCATCGGGAGCAAGCCAGTTGTTTGTAGGGCCGGCGTTTTCTTTGTCTTTACAGCATATAAATGTGCGGTGCTCTACGCGCGCGACGTCGTTTACTGCCGTGCGGTGCAGATAACATCCGGGGAGCAGCTCCTCATTAAGCTTGATAAGCTCGCCTACAGCAAGCGACTGCGCGGTCAGCTCGTCGAGCTGGCGCTGCGACCCGTCAATCCAGACGATTGCATCGGGCTTTGTAAGCGCGGCAGATTCCTCTACAAAGCGCAGTACGTTTTTGTTTGTGGTCATAAAACAGCATCTCCTTATAACTAAATTCAATTGTAACTATATAGTAATTAATTTCATTATTACCGCATCTTCGGCGTCTATTTGATGTAAAACGTTATAAACTACTCGCCTTTAGAACCACTAAAGGCTGCGCATTTATCCCGTTTTCCTCTCAAATATCCATCCGAATCTGCGGCAAACTTCAATGTAATTGACTATGATTCAAATTTCAATTGCTAAATAAAATCAAACACCCTATATAATATAAACACTTTTTTCGCCCTGTACTCATAACAGCAGCAAAAAAAGTGTTAAAATTATTAATATTAATAATGTACGAGCGGCAGTGCAGCACAATCTGCTGCAATCCGTTGCGGTTATGCGCTTAAAAGCGTCAATATCATATAAAGCAACTGTAATGCGTCAATATAATACTAAGGTCAATGCAATATTAAGCGTCCAAACAATCTACGGCTGAGAAAAACAATTGGTCTGCGGTGATGCCGTCTGCATTTTTGGCAACATAATCCGGAACATCAGCAAACGCTACGGTTTCTGAAATGAGGGGGAGGACGTCCACCGCGCCCGTTGCAAGCAGGTTGATTGCAGAGGCAAAGTTTGAATAGCCGTTGTCGGCCGTGACAATGCGCAGCTGGTTTTTGAGCACCATTGATATATCGGCCGTCATGGCGGGCGCGGCAAAACCGGTTACCGCCACAGTGCCGCCCTTGGCGCAATACGACAGCGCGTTGCTTATGCTCTTTTTTGCGCCGGACACATATACCACATATTTGGCCAGCCTGCCGCCCGTCACCTGGTTGAGATAAGCGCCTACATCCGCGTCGCCCGACACGGTATAATATATCCCGCATTCGGCGGCTTTTTCAAGGTTCTTGGCATTGTTGTCAATGAGCACGGGTATCGCCTGATAATAAATTGCAAGCTGCGCCAGCACGTTTGCCAGCACGTTCCCGCCCACTATGGCAATCTGGTCGCCTTTTTCAATGCCCAGCGCGTCCAAAACCTCGATGGCAATGGATATGCTCTCGGCAAACAGCGCGGCGCGGTCGTCCACCTGCGCGGGCAACAGCATCAGGTTTTCCATGGGCAGATTTTTAAAGTCAGTCCACAGCCCGTCGGTGTTTTTAGCAAGCACCCGCATATTCTCGCAACGTGAGGGCTGCTCGGTCTTGCAGTAAAAACATTCGCCGCAGGGTAGATAGGGGGTAATCAATACGCGGTCGCCCTTGTTTAGCCCGTAAATATTGTCCTCGGCAATCTCGCTGATTACGCCCGCGCCCTGTCGTCCGGGCACAATGGGCAGCTGCCCCGTGCCGTTATAGGAGGCCAAGTCAAAAAAGCACAATCCGGACTTGGTCACCCTTACCTTTGCTGAGCCGGACTTCGGCGGAGCGGGAGGCAGGGAGACCAGCTGCATGGTTTTGGGTGCGTTTACCACAAAATTTTTCATATCCATCCCATCGCCGGGCGTACTGCCGGCGTATGCGGCAAACGGCTGAGTTGCCGCCTGCAAAAAAGCGTAATCTCAATTATTATATCCAAAATACCGTTATAATGCAAGTGTTTTTACGCGCAATGGATTTTTGCCTGCGCGAAGCAGAGTAAACCTGCTCTTAAAAACAAGCAAAGCTGCTCTTAAAAATAATTTAAATGCGCATAAATACAGTTGACTATTGCATTAAAAATAGTTATAATAACAAGGCAGTTGAAAGGTAGGTGAGAAGCATGAAAGACAATATCCATCCGGAATATAATGAAGTTACGGTAACTTGCCACTGCGGCGAGACGTTTAAGACAGGTTCCAGCAAAAAAGGCGGCGAAATCAAGGTGGAAATCTGCAGCAAATGCCATCCGTTTTTCACGGGCAAGCAAAAGCTTGTGGACGCCGGCGGCCGTGTAGACAAGTTCAAAAAGAGGTACGGTCTGTAAGAAACCGCACCCTGCAAACGGAGCCCGAAACTCTTTCGGGTTACCTGCTGTAATTCACTCACCCTGTAAACGCTGTTTGCAGGGCGTTTTATTTTACAAGGGTGTTTCGCTTTTTT
>CAZPMG010000007.1:11544-39405 GCA_964587785.1 uncultured Clostridia bacterium | reverse complement strand
CAAGTATTTCAGCACGTTTACGGTTTGCTGCCGTGCCAAGCGTTATAGCACGCTTATGGTTTGAGGCCATACTAAGCGTTTAAATATACAGTAAAAATTATCGGTAAAACTGCGGAAATCAAAACATTTGCAGTAGGCATTCTACCGATTTTCGCGGCGCGCCGCACTCAGGCGCGGCTGCCTTTAGGTGATTTATGAAGAGAAGTTCAATAGGCGGACAGGCGGTTATAGAGGGCGTAATGATGCGCGGCAAGCGCAGCATGGCGCTCGCCGTGCGCGACCAAGAGGGCGTAATACGCCTTGATACCAAGCGGCTCAAAGACAGCGGCAGCATTTGGTTTAAGATTCCCGTTATCCGCGGCGCGCTCAGGTTTTTCCAGAGCATGGTAGACGGCGTAAAGATACTCATGCGCTCGGCCGAGGTGTTCGGCGAGGCAGAGCCGTCAAAGTTTGAAAAATGGCTTTCAGAAAAGCTCAAGGTAAACCTCATGTCCGTGGTGACTACGTTTGCCATGGTGCTGGGGCTGGGGCTTGCAGTCTTTCTGTTTACCGGTCTGCCCAATCTGCTTGTCGAGGGGTTCAAGGCATGGATCCCCGGTATTTCAGACGGCTGGCAGCAGGTAATACTTGCCGTGTCCAAGCTTGTGATAATGCTGTGCTACCTGCTTTTGACCTCGCTGATGAAGGACATACGCCGCACATTTATGTATCACGGCGCCGAGCACAAGTGCATAAACTGCTATGAGCACGAGCTGCCTATGACGGTGGAAAACGTCAAAAAGAGCGCAACGTTCCACAACCGCTGCGGCACAACCTTTTTGTTTTTTACAATACTTGTCAGTGTGTTTGTTTCCGTGCTACTGGGCGTAAACGACCCCGTATGGCTGCGTATGCTAAAGCGCATAGCCGCGCTTCCGCTCATTGCAGGCCTTGCGTACGAAATATTGAAGCTTGTGGCAATGACGGACAGCAAGTGGCTTTTTCCGCTGCGGCTGCCCGGCATACTCATGCAAAAGATTACCGTGCGCGAGCCGGACGAGAGCATGATGGAGGTTGCGCTCACCGCGTTCAATTCCGTGCTTGAGATGGACGAGGACGAGAGTATTCCCGAGGTGCAGTTTGACCTGCCAAAAAAGTATAGTGATGTGCGCGCCGAGGCAGAGGCAAATCTTGCGGAAATTCCTGACGTGGGCGCGGATATAGACTGGATATTTTGCGCCGCGCTAAAGACACAGCGTCTGCTGCTCAAGGAGCGCACGCTGGTTTCTCCGGCGGAATACGCGCGCATAACCGATATGGTTTCGCAGCGAAAATCCGGCAAGCCCCTGCAATACATCTTGGCGGAGACCGACTTTTACGGCTGCACGGTTGAGCTTACGCCCGACGTGCTGATACCGCGCTTTGAAACCGAGCTGTTGGCGGAGCAGGCGGCAAAGTCCGCCGGGCCGGACACAAGGATTTTAGACCTATGCACAGGCAGCGGATGCATAGCGGTGAGCGTGCAAAAAAAGACGGGCGCAAAGATGTACGCGTCAGATATATCTTTGGCCGCGCTGGAGGTTGCAAAGCGCAACGCCGCAAAAAACGGTGCGGAAGTTGAGTTTTTTCAGGACGACCTATTCAGCGCGCTTCCGGCCGGCAGCACGTTTGACATCATCGTGAGCAATCCTCCCTATATCCCGTCGGAGGAAATTGCCGCGTTGCAGCGCGAGGTAAAGGATTTTGAGCCGCACGTTGCGCTTGACGGCGGCACAGACGGATTGGATTTTTACAAAAAGATTTGCACACAGGCAAAGGAATATTTAAGCGGCAAGGGTTTGCTGCTGCTGGAAGTCGGGCATAATCAGGCAAAGGCTGTGGCCGCCATGCTGGAATCGGAATTTGACGTCAAAATTATAAAGGATTATGAGGGCAAAGAGCGCATAATCCGTGCGGCCGTGCGCTGACAAGAGGCAGCAACATATGTTTGAAAAATTAAAGAAGATTAAAGCGCGCTATCTTGAGCTTGAGCGGCAGATTGCCGACCCCGCGGTAATAGCACGGCAAGACGAATGGAAAAAGCTTACCAAGGAACACTCCGAGCTTGCGGATACCGTGGAGGTATATGACAGCTACACTGCCGCGGAAACCGAGCTTGAAACGCTCAAAGCCGAGCGTCAGTCCGAGCGCGACGGCGAGCTGTGCGCACTGCTTGACGAGGAGATTTCCTCATGCAATTCAAATTTAAGCGCGCTTACTGACAGGCTCAAGGAGCAGCTGCTGCCAAAGGACCCTGACGACAGCAAAAACGTAGTGCTTGAGATACGCGCAGGTGCGGGTGGCGACGAAGCCGGACTGTTTGGCTATGAGCTCTTAAAGATGTATTTGAGATACGCAGAGCGCAACCGCTGGAGGGTGGAGGAGGTGGACACCTCGCTGTCCGACATAGGCGGCATAAAGGAGGCGGTGGTGCTGATAGGCGGCCGAAACGCCTACAGCAAGCTCAAGTTTGAAAGCGGTGTACACCGCGTTCAGCGCGTGCCCGCCACAGAGTCGCAGGGGCGCGTACACACCTCAACGGTAACGGTTGCCGTGCTTCCCGAGGCCGACGATATCGAAATTCACATAGAAGAAAAGGATTTGCGCATAGACACCTACCGCAGCTCGGGCGCAGGCGGCCAGCACGTCAACAAGACGGAATCGGCCATACGCATAACCCATTTGCCCACGGGAATGGTGGTGCAGTGCCAGGACGAAAAGTCGCAGATAAAGAACCGCGAAAGGGCGCTTAAGGTGCTAAAGAGCAGGCTTTACGATTATTATGCCGGTCAGGCAGAGGCAAAGTACGCACAAAACCGCAAGCAGCTTGTGGGCACAGGCGACCGCAGCGAGCGCATACGCACGTACAATTTCCCGCAGGGTCGCATAACCGACCACCGCATAAATATGACGGTATATTCCTTGGAATCGTATATGCAGGGTGAAATCGACGAGATGGTAGAGGCTCTCACCGCCGCAGACAGAGACCTGCGCCTGTCCGGAAAAAACGATTGATAAGTGAAACTTTGACCGCAGTTGTTGGCAAGGCACTGCTTTTCAATAGAGTTGCCGTAACAATCAGTCAATACAAATAGTCAACGTGGGCAAATTAAATGCTGAGATGTTTTGTTAATAAATATATGTAACCTACAAAACTTCATTTATATATATGCCTAAAAACTTCATTATTCATTTGTATGTAAACCTAAAACTTCCCTGCCCGATTAAAACGGACAGGGAAGTTTTAAAGGTGGTTCAAATTTGCTCTTTAAAGTCCTGACACACAGTGCGGCTTGCGCTGCCGTCAGATACCATGATGCTGCCGAGGTTGCATTTTAATCCGCCGCCGTGATGCACGCATCTCTCTACGCGGCATTTTACGCGCGTGCTGTTCTTAAACAAATCCATAGCTACTTACACACTCCTTGTTTTGGATTTGTCTATATTATTTCCCAAAGCGCAAAAATCATACAGCAAAAAGAAAAACCCCGCGCATACCATGCGGAAAATCATGATTAAGCTTATATGTTGAAAAAGTTTGCGCAAATAGAATACGACATTACAACCATCAGCGCAATGGCTGTATCATTAACCGCGCGGAGCGGGCGTGAAATTCTCAAATATTATGTTGTCAGCAAACGGCGCAATCCTTTCAAGTTCCTCTGCGCTGCGCACCGTCCATGCAAGCACAGCCCTGCCGCGCCGCTTTGAGCGCGCCACATATACGTTGGGCAGCGCTGCTGTATCATATGCGATAAAATCAGGCTTATTAAGCGGCGCAAGCTTCAGTCTGCTGAGCAGGTATTTTTGATACGCCGGCATATCCGAATCTTTAAATGTGGCGGCAAGCTGCCCGCGCAGCACCTGCGGCGCATTTTTGGCAAACCACTTTATTGTATAAGGATTAAAAGACTGCACGGCAAACAGTCCGCGGTAATCTTTCAGCAATGCCCATACAGCGCTCTCAAGTATACCGATTTTTTTTGGTGTCTTAAGCTCGATAAGCAGCGGCGCCTTGCCGTCACACAGGGCAAGCACCTGCTCAAGCGTAGGTATGCGTTGCTCTGTTCCCGCAAGCCTGCACTCGGAAAGCTCGCTCAGCGTAAGCTCGGTAACCAAGCTGTCGCGGCCGCACATACGGGCAAGCGTGTGGTCATGAAACACTACCGGCACTCCGTCCGCGCTTAGGTGCACGTCGATTTCAATTGCATAGCCGGCCTCAATCGCGCGCTCAAACGCCGCCATGGAGTTTTCCGGCGCATCCGCAAAGTGCAATCCGCGGTGCGCTATATACGTCTGTGTCAGCCATTGGTTGTCATTAAGTTTTTTAGTTGTCATATGTAATATACCGTCCGGTTAAATATAAAATATCGGGTAAAAATACTGTGTGCAGCACAAGGAGCAGATTAAGAAATTGTATTACAACCTTCAATTAATAATATTATAGACCTTCAAACGGCGCAAGTCAACCGTGCGGGGCGGTCGTAAACCGCAGATACGCAAAAACGTTTGCCAAGCCGCCGCGTTTTTAATATAATATTGAATGTATGCCGCCCTTTGCAAAAGCGCAAGGCGGCGCAAATTATACGGAGATCATATGCCAAAGAACGACCACATAAGAAATTTTTGCATCATAGCGCATATAGACCACGGCAAATCCACCCTTGCGGACAGGCTTATTGAACGCACGGGTCAGGTTTCCGTGCGCGACATGGAAAACCAGCTGCTGGATTCTATGGACATCGAGCGCGAGCGCGGCATTACAATCAAGCTTACGCCCGTCCGAATGTTCTACAAGCACACGGACGGCAAGGAATATCTGTTAAACCTGATAGACACCCCTGGGCACGTTGACTTTACCTATGAAGTTTCGCGCTCATTGGCGGCTTGCGAGGGCGCGATTTTGGTTGTGGACGCCACCCAGGGAATAGAGGCTCAGACGCTTGCAAACGTATATCTTGCGCTTGACAACAATCTGGAAATTTTACCCGTACTCAACAAGATAGATTTGCCCAGCGCAGAGTGCGACAAGGTAAAGCAGGAAATAGAGGACGTGATAGGGCTTTCCTGCGAGGGGATACCCATGGTTTCCGCCAAGGACGGGCTGAACATTGAGCAGGTTTTAGAGGCGGTGGTGGAGCGTTTCCCCGCGCCCGATTACCAGCCGGACGCCCCCTTGCGCGCACTGATTTTTGACAGCTATTACGACAACTACAAGGGCGCGATTTGCTTTGTACGCGTCGTCGAGGGGACGTTAAAGCCGGGTATGCGCATAAAAATGTTCCGTTCGGAAAAGCAGTTTGAGGTAACGGAAGTCGGCGTGTTCTCGCCCAAGCTTACGCCGGGCGAGCAGCTTACCGCGGGCGAGGTAGGTTACCTTGCCGCCAGCATAAAGAGCGTGCGTGACGCAAGCGTGGGCGACACCGTAACAGATGCCGCAAACCCCGCGGGCGCGCCTTTGCCGGGATATAAAAAAGTGCTGCCAATGGTGTTTTCCAGCGTATATCCTGTGGACGGCTCAAAATATAACGACCTCAAGGACGCGCTGGAAAAGCTCAACCTCAACGACGCCTCGCTGACATACGAGCCTGACGTGTCAAGCGCTCTGGGGTTTGGTTTCCGCTGCGGCTTTTTGGGGCTGCTTCACATGGAAATTATACAGGAGCGGCTGGAGCGCGAGTTTGACCTTGACATCATAACCACCGCGCCCTCGGTTTCCTACAGGGTATACAAACAGGGCGGAAAAATGTTTGAGGTGGACAATCCTTCCCACCTTCCGCCCGCAGGCGAGATTGAATATATGGAAGAGCCTGTGGTGAGCGCCGATATATACACGCCGCCCGATTATTTGGGGCCGATAATGGAGCTGTGTCAGGAAAAACGCGGCGTATATATAGATATGCAGTATCTCGATTCAAACCGCGTAAAGCTCAACTACACTCTGCCGCTTGGCGAAATCATATACGACTTTTTTGACAGCCTGAAGTCGCGCACGCGCGGCTATGCCAGCTTAGATTACACGCTGTCCGGCTATGAGCGCAGCGAGCTTGTAAAGCTTGATATACTGCTTAACGGCGATGTGTGCGACGCATTGAGCCTTATTGTCCACCGCGACAAGGCATACGGGCGCGGCCGCTCTGTGGCGGAAAAGCTTAAGGATGTAATACCCCGCCAGATGTTTGAAATCCCCATACAGGCGGCAATCGGCGGCAAGGTAATTGCCCGCGAGACGGTAAAGGCAATGCGCAAAGACGTGCTTGCAAAGTGCTACGGCGGCGACATAACGCGCAAGAAAAAACTGCTGGAAAAACAAAAAGAGGGCAAAAAGCGCATGAGGCAGCTTGGCTCTGTTGAAGTTCCGTCAGAGGCATTTATGTCAATACTCAAGATAGATTAATCAAACTTAAAGTTAGGCAGTAATAAGCCAATAAACAAATGGCCTTGTTACAATTGCGCCTTAACCATTCATCACAGCCGCTCCGCGCATATGAGCAGAGCGGCTTAGCTTTATCAAAAATGATTTATTATGAAAAACTACGGAGTTTACATTCACATACCCTTTTGCCGCTCAAGGTGCGACTACTGCAGCTTTTGCACTCAAACCGATTACTCGTTGGAGCAAAAGTATTTTGCCGCGCTTAGGCAGGAGATTGAAAGCTACAAGCCGGGTGCAGAACTTATTGCAGACAGCGTATATTTTGGCGGCGGCACGCCTGCGTCAGTGGACTCGGGGCTTATCGCGGCAACGCTTGATGCCGTCAGAAAAAGATTTACCATGCTCTCCGGCTCGGAAATCAGCATAGAGGCAAATCCCGGAAATATAGACGCAGGCAAGGCGCGCGCTTTTGCCGCGGCAGGCATAAACCGCTTTTCGCTGGGACTTCAGTCGGCAGATGACGGTACCCTCAAAAAAATAGGCCGCACGCACACCTGCGCTGATTTCGTGCGCTCGGTCCAAGAAATACGCGGCGCGGGCGCGTCCAATATAAGCGCTGATTTAATGCTGGGACTTCCCGGCGAGAGCGCAGAGGACATCGGCCGCTCGGCGGACTTGCTCATTGACCTTGGTGTAAACCATGTGTCCGCCTATGCCCTCACTGTGGAAGAGGGCACGCCTATGCACCGCAGCGGCTACCGCCCTGACGAGGACGAAAGCGCAGACCAATACGACTATCTGCTGGAAAAACTTGCGGCAAGCGGCTATGCGCGTTACGAGGTGTCAAATTTTGCGCTCAGGGGATACGAGTGCCGCCACAATTTAAAGTACTGGGATTTGTCGCCGTATGCTGGCTTCGGAGTTTCCGCCCACGGCTTTGACGGCAGTGTGCGCAGAGCAAACACATCTGATTTGCAGCACTATATAGACGGCTTAGGCCGGCCGCTCACTGCGCAGAGAGTGCCGCAAAACGAGTTAAAGGAAGAATATATAATGCTTGGCCTGCGCACAGCCGCGGGCATAGACACACATGAATACACAGCTATGTTCGGCAAGAGCTTTGACTCCGAATTTTCCTCCGCACTGAAAAAGTGCAGCGGCAGTCTTGAGCGCGACGGTAACAATATAAGACTTAAGCAGAACGCGTTTTATATTATGAACTCGGTTATAGTGGAGCTGCTGAGGTGCTTGCCGCAAATCTGAAATTTTTTTTGCAATTTTTTGTTTTTCCTTAAAAGCATTCACTAAAAACTTGACAAATACATATAATAATGGTAAATTATTATTAAGTTGGCACTCTAAACATCAGAGTGCTAAATTTTTGGTCAAAAAGCGTTTTGATTTTTTAAAAGTGTTTACAATATAAATATGAAAAAAGTCGATGAAAAACTTAATATGCTTAATTTATCCGAGCGCAAGAAGCAGATTTTGCGCGCGGTGGTGAGCGATTACATCGACGACGGCCAGCCGATTTCCAGCAAATTGATTCAGCAGAAATATTTGGGCGAGGTTTCCACCGCCACGATAAGAAACGAGCTTTCGCAGCTGGAAGAGCTTGGCTATCTCGGACAGCCGCACACCTCGGCGGGCAGAGTTCCGCTGCCGGCGGCATACCGCGTGTACGTAAACGAGCTCATGCAGCGCGAGGATTTGTCTGACGGCGAGATTGACTATATACATTCAAGGTTCGACTCACAGTTTAAAGAGTCCGAGTATCTTGTAAAATGCGCGGCAAAGCTCATCAGCGAGATGACCGATTACACCGCAGTGGGCTATGTGGAAAACTATGAGGACACAATAAACACAGTGCGGCTTGTGCCGCTGAGCGAACAGACCGTGCTGCTTGTGGTTGTGACAGACAGAAACGTAATCAAAGACCAGATTATCTCCACATATTTTGACGCCGAGGGCAAGAGCACAGACATTGCCGAGCAGCTTTTAAACCAGGAGCTTGGCGGCAAAAAGTTAAAGGAGCTTGAGAACATAACAGTAAGGGTTTCCGCACGGCTTTCGGCATACCGCACGCTGTTCGAGGAAATCCTGCGCGTTCTCAAAGAGCACGTGCGCGGCGGCGACGAAAGGCTTGTGCTTGAAGGCAGCGGCAACATATTTAAGCATTCGGAATTTAACGACATAGACACCACCAAAAACTTTTTGACGGTTCTCGGCAGCAGGCAAAAGCTGACAAAGCTCTTGGGCGAGGGTTCGGAACTTGAGATTTGCGTGCGCATAGGCCGCGAGGGCGACTCCGAGCTTTCCGACGACTTTGCCATGGTGACGGCAAATTACAGATTGGACGGCAAGCCCGTAGGGCGCGCCGGTGTAATAGGCCCCATACGCATGGACTATGAAAAGGTAGTAAGGGTACTCAGCCTCATCGGCAAAACTATAGACGGACTGTCCTCCGGCAAGGCTGACTCGCCGGACGGGGGCAAGGAGGAGTAAATTGAACGGCAAACATGAAAATTTTCCGGGCGGCGGCGCTGAGGGCGGTGTGCAGGATTTGAAGGCAGAAATCAAGGGAATGACAAAGCCCGTGCTCACCGAGCTTGCGTGCGGGCTTGCGGATGAAAACGAACAGCTTAAATCCGAGATTGAAGATATCTCTGACGAGCTTTCCGCGCTGCGCGAAAAGTATTCCCGTGCGGAAAAGATTGCGGAAAAGGCAATGGAAGTAAACACGCTCTACCAGCGGCTGCAATCGGATTTTGACAACTACAGACGGCGCAATCAGGAGATTGCCGTAAAGGCCAAGGAGGACGCGGAGATTGCCGTGGGGCTTAAGTTTGCTCCGGTAATGGACAATCTGCTGCGCGCGCTGCGCAGTCAAAAGTCCCAGGATTCGGACGGCGGCGCGCTCATTGCCCGCCAGTTTGAAAAGGCGCTGTCAGACATAGGCTTGACGCGCATAGAGAGCTTGGGGCAGCCTTTCAACTTTGACGAGCACGACGCGGTGACCACAATTGCAGTAGCAGACAGCGCTCAAAACGACACCGTGGTAGACATCATATCCGAGGGCTACCGCTACGGCGACAGGGTTGTAAAGCACGCACAGGTGGTCGTGGGCAAATATAACGGCTGAAAGCAAAGCAGCGCATAGCTGCGGGCAAGCTTAGTTGCGACCTCGCGCGTAATAAAATTGATTAGCAATTAGACATAAATAACAATGCATATAATTAATAGGTGATGAGCGTGCAGATATGCGCCTTGCCTATACTACTTAAATTTAACAGCTGATTTTGGAGGATAAAAAAATGGCAAAGATAATAGGAATCGACCTTGGAACTACAAATTCCTGCGTGGCGATAATGGAGGGCGGCGAGCCGGTTGTAATACCCAACGCCGAGGGCGCAAGAACCACTCCCTCTGCGGTGGCGTTTCAAAAGAGCGGCGAGCGCATATTGGGGCAGGCTGCAAAACGCCAGGCCGTGGTCAACCCTGACAGGACGGTGCTTTCCATAAAGCGCAAGATGGGCACAGACACCAAGGCAAAGATAGACGACAAGGACTATTCACCGCAAGAGCTTTCGGCAATGATATTGACAAAGCTCAAGACGGATGCAGAGGCATACCTCGGCCAAAAGATAACCCAAGCAATAATCACCGTGCCGGCATACTTTTCCGACAGCCAAAGGCAGGCCACCAAGGACGCGGGCAAGATTGCCGGCCTTGAGGTGCTGCGCATAATCAACGAGCCTACGGCGGCAGCGCTTGCTTACGGTCTGGATAAGGGCGGCAACGACCACCAAAAAATACTTGTATAT
Organism: uncultured Clostridia bacterium; assembly: GCA_964587785.1. GTDB lineage: Bacteria > Bacillota > Clostridia > Christensenellales > HGM11417 > CAZPMG01. Next base: position 29,187 of record CAZPMG010000007.1, on the reverse strand, counting down.
GACCTTGGCGGCGGCACGTTTGACGTATCCATACTTGAAATCGGCGACGGCGTATTCGAGGTTCTGTCCACAAGCGGAAACACCCAGCTTGGCGGCGACGACTTTGACAAGCGCATAATGGACTATCTTGTGGCAGAATACAAAAAGAGCGACGGCATAGACCTGTCCAAGGACAAGACGGCATTGCAGCGCCTTAAAGAGGGCGCTGAGAAGGCAAAAATCGAGCTTTCCGGTATGTCGTCCACAAACATAAACCTTCCCTTTATAACCGCGGACGCAAACGGCCCCAAGCACCTTGACATAAACCTTACACGCCAAAAGTTTGAGAGCCTTACCGAGGACCTTGTAAAGGCGACCGAAGGCCCTGCAAAGCAGGCGCTCAGCGACGCAAAGCTTACGCCCGCACAGGTTGACAAGGTAATACTTGTCGGCGGTTCAACACGCATACCCGCCGTATACGAGCTGGTCAAAAAACTTATGGGCAAGGAGCCGTTCAAGGGCATCAACCCCGACGAGTGCGTCGCTGTGGGCGCGGCCATACAGGGCGGCGTACTTGCCGGCGACGTAAAAGACGTGCTGCTTGTTGACGTTACCCCGCTGTCACTCGGCATTGAGACAATGGGCGGCGTGTTCACCAAGCTGATTGCGCGCAACAGCCGCATACCCACGCATAAGTCGCAGATTTTCTCCACCGCGGCGGACGGCCAGACCTCGGTTGACATACACGTGCTGCAAGGCGAGCGCGAATTTGCCGCTCACAACAAGACGCTGGGCCGCTTTGAGCTCACCGGCATACCCCCCGCGCCGCGCGGCATACCGCAGATAGAGGTCACATTTGACATAGACGCAAACGGCATAGTCAACGTAACCGCGCTTGACAAGGGCACGGGCAAATCTCAGGACCTTACCATAACCGCGTCAACAAACCTCTCCGACGATGAGATTGACAAGGCGGTAAAGGATGCCGAGATGTACGCCGAGGAAGATAAAAAGCGCAAGGAAGCCGTGGACGCCCGCAACGAGCTTGACCACATGATATTCAGTCTGGAAAAGTTTGTGCGCGAGAGCGGTGACAAGCTGAGCGAGGAGGACAAAGCAAAGGTGAACGCCGACGTAGAGGAGGCAAAGACCCACCTTGCGTCCGAGGACGCCGAAGAGCTTAAAGCTGCGCTCAACACCCTCAAGGAAAACTCCGCACCCATATTCTCCAAGATGTATCAGGCATCGCAGGGGCAACAGGGCGGCGGCGGCGAAGGCGGAGAGGACTCTACGCAGGACTTTACGCAACCCCAGTAACGATTTAGCGGCGATATACGGCGGCAGTGCCCTCAAGCAGTGCCGCCCGCCGTTTTTTATCCCGGAAGCAAATGCTTGCTTGAAAAAGGCAGTTGTTTAGCTAAGTTTAAAATTCCAAATAATGCTGCGGCAAAGATTGCCAATTAAGTTTGGAAATAAAATTCAGGCGGGTGAAAGGTATTTTCACTTTTACCGCTTTTAAGAAACCAAAGGGCAGACATGGCAAACAAAAATTTTTACGATATATTGGGCGTGTCCAAGACGGCCTCTGAAGAGGAAATAAAAACCGCCTACCGCAAACTGGCAAAGCAGTATCACCCCGATTTAAATCCCGGTGATGAGGCAAGTGCCGCGCGGTTTAAAGCGGTAAACGAGGCGTATCAAACGCTGTCCGACTCCAAAAAGCGTTCGTCATACGACGCCGAGCAGGCGGGCGGCTTCGGAGGCTTCGGCGGCTTCGGCGGCGGAGGAGGAGGCTACGAGGGCTTCGGCGGCTTCGGTGAAGACATTATGAACATATTCAATATGTTCACCGGCGGCGGAGGCCGCGGTTTTCGCGAGGAGCGCCGGGGCGACGATATAACCGTGCGGGTCACGCTGTCCTTTTACGAGGCGGCAAAGGGCGCGTCGCGCACGCTGAACTTTGCCAAGCGCGAACAGTGCGTATATTGCGCCGGCACGGGCGCAAAGGACGGCAAGGCGTTCCACACCTGTAAAAAATGCAAGGGCTCGGGCAAGATACAGCAGGTAGTAGAGAGCAGGTTTGGAAGGACGGTAAACGTACGGGCGTGTGACGAGTGTTCGGGCGCGGGCAAGATTGTGGACGAAAAATGCACTGCCTGCTCGGGCGCGGGCAGCACCCGCCAGCAAAAGAGTATAAACGTTGATATTCCGGCGGGCATAGACAACGGCAGCGTGCTGAGGATGCGCGGAGAGGGCGATGCGGCAGAATCTGCGGGCGCGCCCTCGGGCGATTTGCTGATAAGCATAACCGTAACTCCGCACAAGCTGTTAAAGCGCAAGGGCAACGACCTGTTTGTGGAAGTTCCCGTGTCTGTGTTTGTGGCGGCGGCGGGCGGAAAAATTGAAGTTCCCGGACTTGACGGCATAATCACGCACCAGATTCCCGAGGCAACCCAGAGCGGCCAGATGTTCTTTTTGCGCGGCAAGGGCATAAAATCCCGTCAGGGCACGGGCGACCTATATATAACGGTAACCGTAGAGATTCCCAAAGGGCTTACCTCCCGTCAGCGTGACGCGCTCAAAAAGTTCGGAGAAAGCATAGAGCCCCGCCAATCCCCAAAGACCAGACAATACACCGATGCAATGGAGCAGCTGTACAAAAAATAACCGCGCGTACATAATTACAGCGCGAGCATAATAAAACAAACTCAAATTTCCGCCGGGCAGCGTATGCTTGTGGCGGAAATTTTGCGTTTTAGCAACCCGGTTGCAGAAAAATTATCACAAGTTTTGCAGCCGCGGCTGTCTGCTCATTTTATCGAAAAGCACGCTAAACTTTGCAAAACACTTTTATCTGTTTGAGCAATGTGATATAATATTTAAGTACACAGGCTGTGCCGCCGCAGATTTGGCGGAGCCGCCTGTTTTTGCTGTATATAATGTAATATCTACTACTTCGGTCAAGGAGCGGAAATGATTAAACTTAGCAACATAACAAAGATTTACGGAAAGGGCGAGGGCGAGGTGCGCGCGCTAAAAAATGTCAGCCTTTCTATTGAAAAGGGCACGTTTATTGCCATAGTGGGAAAGTCGGGCAGCGGCAAGTCAACGCTTATGAACATCATAGGCGCGCTGGACAGGCCCACAGAGGGCGAGGTTGAGGCAGACGGGCAGGTGCTGTCAACCCTCAACGACGACGAGCTTGCCGAATACCGCAACAAGCACATAGGCTATATTTTCCAAAGCTTTTATTTAGAGCCTACATTTACCGTGCTTGAAAATGTTGCCATGCCGCTTACCATAAGCGGAATGAAAAAGTCCGAGCGTGAAAAGCTTGCCATTGACGCAATAGAAAAGCTCGGGCTTGCTGACAAGACGCACAAAAAGGCCAACGAGCTGTCCGGCGGACAAAAACAGCGCGTATCCATAGCGCGCGCCATTGTGCATAACCCTGACGTAATACTTGCGGACGAACCCACGGGGAACCTCGACAGCCACAACGGGCGCGAGGTAATCCAGCTTTTACAGGGCATATCCGACTCCGGCAAGACGGTGGTGCTTGTCACGCACAACATTGACGACGCGCTCAAGACTGACCGTATGGTAATTTTAAAGGACGGAGTTATCGACAAGATAGCGGACAACTCCGCAGAGGACAAGGCGCGCGCAAGGGACGACACCGATTATGACGATAAGGGCGATTTTAAGGTAGGCCGCCCTGTGTCAAACTAAAAGCGGCAGCAGGTGACATAATGAAATTTTTTAGTATCCTAAAGCTATCCTTACACAATTTACGCTACAATGTGCTGCGCACCCTGCTCACCGTGGTGGTGCTTGCCGTAGTGTCCTTTGTGATAGTGTTTTTGACGGGCGTTGGCTACAGTTTTTATGAGAGCATAAATGCCAACATCAACTATATATTCGACAGGGACGGCTCGAATATCAATGTAAGCAAGCTTGTGCCCGACGGAGATTACAGCCGGTCAGTTCCGCTTTCCGTTGAGGAAGCGCGCACGGTGCTTGAGGAGCTTGACGACGGGGACGGGTATTTGAGCAGCATAGGCTTTTTCACCTTTCGCGACAACTATATCAGCACTTCAAGTTCCGCATATCTGAACGACACAAATTACAATCAGTACACTGTTTATCCCTTTTATTCAAAATCCAATCCGTTCAAGCGGTATGACAACTATTTAACGGCAGGGCGAATGTGGGATGCGTCGGACGAGGGCAAAAACAACGTCTGGCTTTCTGCATCGGAAATGGGCCGCTATATTTTGGGCGACACAATCACGCTGGTTCGGCAGAGTTACGAACCAGGAGAGCCAACAAAACCTTCCCTAACATTGACGGTTGCCGGTTTTATAGATATACCGGCGGGCGGCTCAAGCCTTATATTTATTGATTATACGCTCTATGACAATCCCGATAACTTTGGTCTGGATGATTGGTGGCGTTCAAGCGATATGTATCTGCGGTCTGTCGATGCGGTGATGCATACTCAGGAAGGCAGCACATACGGCGTAAAGGCACAGACTTATTTTCAGGACAAGGTAGAGCAGCTTGAGAAAATTCAGATAAACGGCGGCTCTATCAAGGCAACAAGCGAAATTATTGAACAGCTCAAAATGTCGATGCTGATGATGTTTATAGTGCTTGGTTTCGTGTGTTTTATCTGCGTAATAATAATTTTGCTGTCCATAGGCAGCGTGGCAAACACCATAAAGATTTCCGCCGAGCAGAACCGCAGGTTCTTCGGCGTTATGAAGGCAATCGGCATGAAAAACAAATCGCTGCGCCACATACTCATCGGCCAAATCATACTGATGACGCTTGCGGGCGTGGGCATCGCGTCACTGGGCGCCTATGCCATGATAGACAGCGCGGCAAGCGTGTTAAAAAGCATGGTAACCTCAATGTTTTACCGCGGAGGCGGCATTGTGATATGCTCAATTTCCCCGGTGATACCCGTGATCGCCGCGGCGGTACTGATAGGCTTTGTGCTGCTGTTTACGCGTACCAATCTCCGTCAATTCAGCAGAATGGACGTAATTTCCGTAATCAACGAGGTGAACTGACATGAAGGCAAAAGATTATCGCAGGCTGGCAAAATTGAGTCTCGCCAGCAGGAAGTCCACCGCAAGAAGCACAGTTCGCGGAATGTCGTTCGGCCTTATACTCTTGATACCCGTTATATTTGTGGCAGGGGCGCTGTTCGGCGATTTGAACGCCCAGATAAACAAAAATCCCGATACGCTGTACGCTTCAATAAAGGTTGCGGCTGAGCGTACGGGCGTACCCGATTACAAGGGCGAATACGACTATATAATTTCAAATTCGCACGCCGGCGGCATTGAAGCCGCTGCGGAAGGCTCAGAGGTGTTCAGATTCGAGCAGCTGTATGCTCGCGGCGGCTATGAAGATCAGCCGTGGTATGCCTGCAGCGTAAACTCAGGTGAGCTGATTCCCGGAACTATGCCCAGGGAACGGATTGACCCTCACAACGTAATGTACGACTACTCTGCCCGTGCCTTTGCCGCGCTGCTGCCCGGCGGCAAAGATTTTGTGCCGCAAAAGCTGAGCAAGAACTATGCGGACGGCGTGTTTGTGCCGGGTATGGACAAGGGCTTTACCGGCGACGGAAAGGGACAGGTGATACTGTCACAGATGCTGCTCGACCACCTTGAGCTTGAACTTGAGGACGTCTATGGCAAAAGCTTTTCGTTGATGTATGTTGACGGTTACGGCGGCGGAAATGTAACGCATAATACGATAGTCATAGACAACGACAACAATCCGGCAAATAACACTTTTGAATCGATTTCCTCCGGCGAAATGTACATGAACTCAAAAATGCTGTATCTGTGCCAAGATTTTGAGGTAGTTGGCATAATCCGCTCGGAAGTCACAGAGTTTGCAACAAAGTCATCCTCGGGCGCAAGCCACATGTCAAATTTCATGCTGTTTACAAATGCTTCCGCACAGCTGCCGGACGGCAAAATGCTTGAGCCGGTGATTACTTTCTATGAGCATGAAGAAGAAGCGTATAATTTCCAGTTGCTTGCCACATACACACAATCTGAAAGCGAATTCGAGGAGCTTAACAAAACCTATATCGCAATGGGCGCAAACAACTTTACATCTGTCATTCAATATCCCGTTGACAAAAAGCTGTTTACGCAGGAATCGCTGTTTATCGACACACCAAGCTATGCGCATCTGGACTCGGTTATGGACGGCCTGCGCAGCGAGTTGAGCTTTTTTATAGACGACGAAAACTCATATATGCTGAGCAGTTTTTCCAGTCAAATATATAGTCAGCTTAAGATGGTATACGAGATTTTCACTTATATGGTGATGTTTTTGAGCATAATGGGCGGCATAATATTTTTTGCCGCGGTGGTAAACCTTTTCAACTCAATTGTGCACAGTGTGGATTCTCGCAAGTATTATCTGGCTGTTATGCGTGCGATAGGGGCAAAGGACAACATGATTCCCAAGCTGTACATGGCAGAGAGCCTCACGCTGTTTAGGCGTATGCTGGTTTGGGTGCTTATCTTTGCCACGGCAATATGCGCGGGCATAAAGCTGCTGCTTGACCAGCTTTTTGGTTACGTCAACCAATCGGGCATTTTTCCCTACACAATCACCATAAACCCATGGTATATTCCAATAGCCATAGGCGCAGGGCTGGCTGTTGTGCTTGTGCTGGGCTTTCTGTTCTCATGGGGCTGCAGCCGCAGCGTATCAAAGCGGCCGATAATGTCGCTGCTGGGTGAATCATGACCGCATACAGGCAGGGCATGGCGAAGCTCTTTCGCATAAGTAAAGTTCGCGGCATTAAAGGTTTTGCAAAGGGGATTTAATCAATATGTTAAATTTGCGTAAAAAATTAAAGATATTGGCAGCAGCTTTTCTTGTGCTCTCGGCGGCCGTGCTGTTTTTGGGCTGCGAGGCCGAGGAGTTCGACGGCGCGGGCAGTGCTCAGGTAATAATAACCATGGACAGGCATTATGAAGGCTTGACGGTGAGCTGCCCCGAGGGCGAAATCCAAAGTTCAAACTTAGTGTATACGGTCAGCTTAAAGTCGCTTGCCGTCACAGACATAGTTTTGTTCAGTGAGGGCTATGAGCCAATGGTGCTGCGGTTTTACACCGACGACTTGAAATCAGGGCACGTTGAGCGCAGCGTTACACTTGAAAAAAAACGTATTTTTGTAAACATAACCATGTTGGGTGTATCTGATTATTCTGAAGTAACGGTTACGGGCGGCAGCAACTTTTTGGGTTTCACCTCGACAGAACGCGGCATTACCGCCGAGCTTACCGAATCGGACACAGCGGCGCTTACTTTCAGCAGCCCGGGGTTTTATAAAAACACATTCACCGTTGCATCAGAGATGTTTTTAAACTACCGCGCGAATATACGCGTGCCAATGCTCCCTGTGGGCACGGATTCCGTTGCTGTCACTATAATAAACGATTTGCCGAAAATCGGCTACGGCTGGAACCTCAATGTATCTTACTTAGAATATAGCCAGCAACTGCAAAACGTGTATCTGACAAACGGTGACGCTGTGGTCTATTTAAAGCGCGGGCGCAATTACAAAATAAGTTCCGGCTCAAACAGCGTTGTTCTGGGCGCGCTTCAAATCGAACGCGCATTCGCCGAGGAAAAACCGTATATTCAGATAAACGCTTCAAGCGCTGTGAACTTATCTGCAGAGACAGGGCAGGCCGTTTCAGTAAAACTTTCCGGCGAGTTTTCCAAAGAAGTTAAAGAGCGGTGGAATAACTTTCAGATGCCCTTTGAGTTTTACTCCGCATCGGGAAATTTACTGGATATTTGGTCTTCAGACCAGCCCGGTGTTTATATTACACCTGCATATCCGGGTACTGAAGCCTTGATTTTACTCCGTGACCAGAGCAATGTATATGCGCTTTACAGGCATACTTTTACTCAGTCAGACGCTCAAGACGGGTTTGTTTTGCAGAACAAAGTGGATGATTTGCTCGTAGACCTTAGCTTTGAACTTGAGGACGGCTCGCCGTTTGGCGGTGCGGATATGCGGTGGTGGGGCAATTCTCAAGAGCATATGCTGTCACAGTTCGAGCCTCAGGATGAAGTTATTGTGCAGGGCTCTCTAAGCTCCGGCAACTTCACGCTTGACTGTACTAAGCTTGTGACGGACTACAGGTTTAGATTAAACGGTATAGACTTGATTCTTGGCGACAGCTCTGACAACCATGTCAGGGATTTTAGAGCAAGCTTTTTCAGCGCATTGATACGCGGCGGGGAAGCCGCCTTTGTCGTTACGAAAAAAGCAGATATACGCATAAACTTCTTTCACAACGGCGCCGCCGTGAGAGCAGAGGACGTGATATCAGGCCTTTTACCTGAATATACTGACGACGGACAGTCATACATCATTGGCAATATGGGCGATGGTGAGAATTTCAATATCCCGGTAGATAGCGGTTTCATGTATTTAAGTACGATTAAATTTGACAAAGCCATATTTGATTATGTCGACGGCTATTACAATTTGGATGTGCATTTGGTACAGGTTTACCGCCTCAAGCTCAATCTGACTGTTGACGGACAGCCGTTTGCCTACGGGAGTGAAGCTCATGTGAATTTCTCTGCCGGAGGGCTGTATGCTTCCGCAACCTGGTTATATGACAGAGATAATCCTCAACAGGGATATTTTGAGGTGACTTTACAAGAGGATTTTATAGATAAAAATGTGCGGATAGAGTGTTATTTTTACGGCGATTATTATCAGGTAAACATAAAGCTCACGCTCGAAATGTTAGAGAGCGGCGAGCTTACGGTCAACTTTACTAGGCCCAAGATGTAATTTCCGCGCACTAAACGGTGACAGAGCAACGCCCGCCGTTTATATTTAACCAAGTATGGTCAATAAATATCCACTCGAATCTGTGCACTAAATTTCAGTTTAATTGGCTAAAATTAATTAAAACAGGCGGCCGTATGCCGCAAAACAAAAAGACCGGAAAAAACGTCCGGTCTTTTTGTATATTTGTTTATTAAAAAGTATTTGATTTGGGCAACTTTGTAACGGACGCTCAATCGCGCGGCCTGCTCTTTTGTTTCAGCCGCAAATCTGTGCCGTCAAACACCACGCTCAAAAGTCCGTTGCCGCCTGCAATGCGTGAGAATATTCTGTCGCCGTAAAGCGCCCTCAGCTGCTCGGGATTTAGGTTTGTGGTGATAATTGTGGGTTTTTTGCGCTCTAACCTAAAGCTCAACAGCGCGTATAGGTTTTCGTGGGTGACGTTTGGTATCACGGGTTCTGACCCCAAATCGTCCACAAACAAAAAATCGGTGTTTTTGAGCGTGTCGGCATAGAGGAACCGCTTTGGTGAGCGGTCAGACAGCGCGCGCAGAAAGACGGAGTTCAACTCACCCGCTTGCGCGAATATGACGTTGTAGCCTCGCACGATAAGCGTATCCGCCATGCACCCCGCCAAAAAAGTCTTGCCCGTGCCCGACTTTCCGTAAAACAAAAAGCGGTCTGTCTTGGTGCTTGGATAGTCGTGGCAATACTGCCACACAGCGTTGAAAAGCTTCCTGCGCTTTTCGCGCAGCATTGTATCAAACAACTCAAAGTCACACTCAGAAAACGAGGGCAGTGGCGAGGGAGACAGCCCGCATTCGCGCACATTCAGCTCGTGCAGCCTGCGCAAAAAACAGCTGCAAGCCTTGCCCTCTTTGTTAAAGCCGCTGTCGCCGCACAGGCCGCATTCGGGCTTAGGCGTAAATGCCGCGGCATTTAGTCCGTGCTCCTCACATATCTTATTTCTGCGCGACACAGCGTCAGCAAGCATACGCTCGTCCTCTTTGCGGGGCAGTCCGTATACCTTTTTGCGTGCCGCCTCTGAGGAAAGCCGCTGAATTTCCTGTTCGGCCTGCACAAACTGCGGCAGCTCCAGCGCGCGCGCGTACTCCCTGTCCGCGTTTTGGCGGGCAAGCTGCAGGCGTTGCTTATACCACTGTAACAGCCGTGTGTAAGGTTGCATTTTTAAAGCTTTCCTATATCTTCTATATCGTCAAACAGCCCGGACAAATCTTCCCTGCTGTAATCGTGCTGACCGTAATTTTTGGCGCGCTGTACAGGCTCGCGCTGGTATTGCCCGGGAGCGGGCAGCTTTTCTGCGCTCTGCAGCGTAAACGCGCCGTTCTCCCTGTAATATGACAGCAGCCTGTGCATAGTCTTTATTGGGCTTAGCCCCACAGATTTTTGCGCGGCAAGCATTATAACGTCGTCGGGCATACCCCAAAGTTCGCTCCAAACACGGTAGTTTGCGCGGTCATAGGTATTTACCTCACGCTCGATTCCCGCCGCCAGCAGCATCTTGCGCAGCAAGCTTTCGCGCGCTACCTGACGCTCAATAAAGCTGTCCAGCGCCGCCTGCGATATAACGCCCTCACGCACCAGCTTTTTGACAAATGCGTCCATGCCCTCAAGCGTCTTTATGCCTACCTTAAAGCAGTAGCCCGCAATGGTCTTGAGCGTATCCGGCAAAAAGCCTGCGTCCGTCCACGGCGTTATGTAGGTCTCCATGACAGGGGTAAGGTCGGCGACGTAAACACCCAGCGCTCGGTTGACAGAAACCGCTGTGTCCTTGAGCGCGGCCTTGTGGCTTTCGTAATCGGCAATTTCCTCTTTGGAAAATTTCTTGTTGCGGAAGTATTCTAAGAGCAGCGCGTCCAGTTTCTCCATGGTGGGGCGCTTGCCCCTGAGCGTGCGCGCCGCAGCGAGTATGGACGGCGTAGGAAAGCCCAGTTCTTCTTTCCATTTTGCAAGCCGCTCGCTGTCGTAAAAATCCGCGCCGCCCCTGAGCCCCATGGCCTTGTATATCTCGGTTATTTCCGCGGTGCTGCTGTTGAACGCGGCAAGCTCGCGCTCGCACGCATCAAGCGTGGTTATGCCGCGCGCCGCCCAGTTTTTTGCTACCGCAGATATGTATCTGTAACTTATGGAAGTGTCTTTTATCATAGTACAGTACTTTATGATAAGTATGAGCGCTTCTTGCTGAAGCTTATAGGTTTCAATTAAATTAAAATATTCGGCAAACTCCGCGGTGGAGATCATGCGGCCGGGCAGCAGCGCCTGCACCTGTTTGGTAAACTCCGTGTATTTTTGCGGTTTAATCTTGCGCGGCTTTGACATGTGCCCGGACACCGGCGCGTAGCACACGGTGAGGGGAGTGCGCGACAAAATGCTTACAAGCGAATACTCCTCAAAGTACTTGAACGCCTCAAATACCTGTTCCTCGGTCATGCTCAGGCGCGAACAAAAGTAATCAAGCGTGTTCTGCGCGGGCGTGGCAGCCAGATACAGGCCCATCAGATAGACCTTTAAATGTCCCTCGGGGCAGCCCGGCATAATCTCATGCAGAAACACATTGTCCACAAGCGTGTAAGAGCTGAGGTTATATTCACTTGAAAGCCGTACAAATGACAAGTCAAAAGTCCCCTTTATAAAAACCTAAATGCCGCCTGCGTTCAAAGCATAAGGCCTTGAATGGCAGATAAATATAGTTGGATAAATATTATAACACAAATAACCGCACGCACAAACCGATTTGTAAAAAAACCGCAAAATAGCCGAATTAAGCCCGCCCGCAGTTAAGACATCGCTTACAGATATACGCTGCGGCCGCGTGCGTCAAAGTACGGCGGGTTTTTTTCCTTATGGCGCGTATGCTTTTCTTTACTACACATTTGCGCAGCCGTATTTAACTGATACCTGACAGCATATAAAAGGCTGCAAAAGACTGCCAAAGAGCGTAAAATGTTTGCACTGTAACTGCTTTTATTATATAATTAAACGGGCGGATAGTAATACGCCTGTAAGTTTTCGCGTGCTCAAATCTTGCAGCTGCAATGTTTGGGGCGCAGTCGGGCGCACAGAGCAGTGTGCAATATTGATATAAACGTATCCGTATTGATTTAATCAAATTCAGAACAAACGGTATATACAGTAACTTAAGCGGACAGCTCTGAGCTTTCGGACTTGCCTGTCTCGGCTTGCAAATACCGCACAAGGGGTTTTTTAATGAAAGTAATTATTGATGTATTCGGCGGCGATTACGGCGCGGCCGCGGCAGTATCGGGCGGCGCGCTTGCGGCGCGGCAAAGGCAGGGGCTTGAACTGGTGTTTGCCGGTGACAGCGCTCTGATAGAGCCCGAGCTGAAAAAACATTCCGTACTCACCGGCAGGGCAGAGGTTCTGCACGCGCCCGAGGGCATCACCAACGACGAAGCTCCCACTGTGGCGATACGCAATAAAAAGCAGTCGTCACTTGTCAGGGCGCTTGACCTTTTAAAAGAGGACGGCGCGGACGCGCTGGTCTCCGCTGGCAGCACGGGCGCTCTGCTCACGGGAGGGCTGTTTAAAATCGGGCGCATACGCGGCGTGTCGCGTCCTGCGCTCTGTCCCATACTTCCCACAATAAGCGGCGGGAGCACCGCGCTTGTGGACGCCGGCGCAAACGTCGACTGCAAGCCCGTACACCTCAGCCATTTTGCAGTGATGGGCACCGCCTATATGCGCACGGTAATGCACATAGATAGTCCGCGTGTGGCGTTGCTTTCAAACGGCACAGAGGAAAAAAAGGGCAACGAGCTGAACAAAGAGGCATACGAGCTGTTAAAGGGCATGGCGGGCATAAACTTTGTAGGTAACTTAGAGGCGCGCGATTTACTCAGCGGACAAGCCGACGTAATCGTAGCCGATGGCTTTGCCGGCAACATTGCGCTCAAGTCATATGAGGGCTGTGCGCGCACTGTGTTTTCGCTGCTCAAAAAAGAGATTTCATCCGGCTTTTTGACCAAGATAGGCGCGCTGCTGCTAAAGAGCGGATTTAAGCGCGTGGCGGGTGCGCTGGATTATAACAAGGTTGGCGGCGCACTCATACTCGGCCTTGAAAAGGCTGTCATAAAAGTTCACGGCTCCTCTAAGGACACGGCGTTTTGCGCAGCGGTTCTTCAGGCGGCGGACATGCACGAGGGCGGCGTAACCCAGTCAATAAAGCAGCGCCTGCTGACAGACGCCCCCGCCGAAGTTTAATTACGGGAGCGCGCGGGTTAATGATTTTTGATATTACAGAGGCAGAGCACAAGATAGGTTACGTTTTTAAGGACAAAAACCTGCTCAGGCAGGCGTTCACACACGCCACCTTCACCAACGAGAAGCATCAGGAGAGCAACGAACGCCTTGAGTTTTTAGGTGATTCGGTGCTTGGTTTTTTGGCGGCGGAATGGCTGTACCTCAAGCACCCCGGTCTTCCCGAGGGCGGGCTCACAAAGCTAAAGGCGGCAATGGTATCAAGCGGCCCGCTCTGCCTTGCGGTGCGCGAGACCGATGTATATCAGCATATGCTACTCGGCGAGGGCGAAAAGCACAACACGCCCAGCCAAAAGATGCTGTCCAACCTGTTCGAGGCGGTAATAGGCGCGGTATACCTCGACGGGGGCATAGCTCCCGCGCGTAAGCTGTGCCATAAATTTTTCCGCGCGTGCGAAAATAAGCTCTGCGATAATGCGAATCAGGGTTTGCAGCCCGGCGACAGTCCGGTGCGCACCGCCGCCGGCGAGGATTGCAAGTCCAGATTGTTGGAGCTTTGCCAAAAACGTTTCAAGCAGCGCGTAAAGTTTGAGATTTTAGAGCGCAGCGGCCCGGCACACCGCCCCAAGTTTGTGGTGCAGGCGGTGCTCGGCAGCAGCGCACTCGGCATAGGCAGCGGCGGCAGCAAGCGCGCGGCAGAGCAGCAGGCGGCGCAGCGCTCATTTTCACTTTTACCCAAATAATAATACAAAGATTGAATCAATAAAATTACAAGGCGGCTGTATTAGCGGTCGATACGGCGGAATATTTAGTTTTAAATTAATTGCTGCTGAAATAAACCGCAGCAGTGTGTACGCCAAAGCAGCCGATGACAGTGACAAGAACTTGTAATAATTGCAAAAGTAAAAAATAGACAGACGCGGCGCTGTTTGTGCTGCCGCAATTAACGGGAGTAACTCGATTTGAACTTCAAGCGCATAGAGATGTACGGCTTCAAGTCCTTTGCGGACAAGCTGGAAATCAAGTTTGACAACGGCATAACCGGTATTGTCGGGCCCAACGGCTGCGGCAAGTCCAACGTTGCCGATTCCATAAGGTGGGTGCTGGGCGAGCAGAGCGCAAAGACGCTGCGCGGCTCCAACATGATGGACGTAATTTTCAACGGCACAGCATCGCGTAAGTCGCTTTCCTACTGCGAGGTGTCGCTGGTCTTTGACAACGAAAACAGGCGCATACCGCTGGACTATTCGGAGATTGCCGTCACGCGCAAGCTCTACCGTTCGGGCGAGAGCGAATATTTAATAAACCGCACGCCCTGCCGCCTGAAGGATATCGTGGATTTACTGCGCGACATGGGCGTGGCAAAGGACGGCTATACGGTAATCGGGCAGGGCAAGGTAGACGAGATTATCAACAGCAAGCCCGAGGACAGGCGCGGTATATTTGAGGAAGCGTGCGGCATTTCCAAGTTTAAGCAGCGCAAGCTGGAGACCGAGCGCAAGCTTGGACGCACGCATGACAACCTGCTCAGGCTGAACGATATTATCACCGAGCTTGAGCGGCAGGCCGGCCCGCTGCAAAAGCAGTCCGAGGCCGCAAAGAAGTTTTTAGAGCTGAAGGAACACCTGAAGTATCACGAGCTCAACAGCTTTATAGCGCACGCCGAGTCGGTAAACGAAAAGAAAGACAAGATAAACCGCCGCCTCGCCGCACTGGAAGAGGAGCTTTCACTCCGGCGCAGCGAACATTCCCAAGCGGGCATAAAATACGACGCCTGCATGGAGGAGGTCTCGGGCATAGACCTTCGCATAGCCGAACTTCGCGACGCGCAACTTGAACTGTCGCTGGGGCTGGAAAAACAGTCGGGAGAAATCCGGCTTATACGCGAAAAGACCGCGCTCTTTAGGGAAAGCCTTGCGCGGCTGGAAAGCGATGGCGAACAGCTGAGCAGCCAGCGTGAATACTTAAAGCAGAGCATATCGGACAAGACCGCGCAAAAGCGTGAAACCGACACCGAACTTGAAGATCTGCGCGCGGAAAACCAGAAGGTTACCGACAAGTACTTGTCCGTGCTTGAGCTTTTGACGGCAAGCGAAAACGTCACCGAGAGCGCGCAGCGCGAAGTGGTTGTGACCATGGAGCGTCTTTCCGAGATTAAGTCCAACCTGTCCTCGCTTCAGGCAGAAAAGCGCGCGCTTGAGTCGCAAAAGTCGGGCATAACCGCTCAGGCGGAAAAGCTGGACGCCGAGCGTGCGCGCGCAGGCGGCGAGCTTGAGCAGCTCAAGCTGCAACTGTCGGACATCGACTCCGCGCATTCACGGGCACTCGCCGAGCGCGAGGCGCTTGTTCTGGAAAACAGCACGCTGCAAATTCAGGCAAAGTCCCTCCGCGACGACCTTTACTCACTTGACCGGCACAAGTCTGCACTGAGCGCAAAGCTGAATATGCTCCAGCGCATACAGGACAATTTTGAGGGTTATCACCGCAGCGTAAAGCAGCTGCTCTCAGACAGCCGCTCCGACCTTGATTTACAGAGCCGGATTATCGGCACGGTTGCCCAGCAGATGAGCGTGCCGCAAAAGCTTGAGCTTGCCATTGAGGTGTCGCTCGGTCAAGCCATGCAGAACATAATCGTGCATGAGGAACAGGACGCAAAGTACCTGATAGCTTACCTGAAAAACCGGAAATACGGCAGAATCACATTTTTGCCGGTTGAGACGGTAAAGGGAAGAACGCTTGACGGCGCAACGACCCGTATGCTGTCGTCACTGCCCGGTTGTTTGGGCGTTGCATCGCAGCTTATCACATTCCGTCCCGAGCTTCAAAGCATATATGACGGTCTTTTAGGCCGCACGGTAATAGCCGAAACCATTGACCATGCCATAGCAATAGCGCGCAAGCTCAACTACAGCGTGCGCATAGTCAGCCTTGACGGCGATATAATCCACCCGTTCGGCGCAATGACGGGCGGCAGCCGTGCGGTTGAAAGCTCAAACCTTTTGGGCGGCGAGCGCGAACTGACCGAAACCTCAGCCGAGATTTCACGGCTGGAAAAGCAGCTTGCAATGGCGCAGGCCGACCTTTCAGCACTTGAAGAACAGCAGCGCACTGCCGCAGACGGCATAAAGCGCTGTGACGAGGCTGTGCGCGCGGCCGAGGTTTCCCGCGCATCCGCAAGTGAGCGCCTTGAATATGTGCAGTCATTATTAGAGGACGCCCAAAGACGCGCCTCATTGCTTGCACAGGAAAATTATGCGATAAGCAACCGCTTGGACGCAATTGAAAGCGACCTTAAACTGGTTGAGGAGCTCTCCGGCAGCGAGCTTATGCGTAAGGACAGCGCGGCGGAGACGGGCAGCAAGCGGCGCGAAGAGTTTGACAGATACAAGCTTCAGCGTGACGAGCTTATGGACCGCATGACCGCGGGCAAGGTGCGTATTGCCGAGCTTGCAGCATCGTCTGCGTCGCTTGAGAGCGAGCTCTTGCGGCTCAACTCCGACCTTGCTGAAATTCTTTCCCAAGAGGAAAAGAATTCGCGTGAGCTTGCCAGCACGCGCGAGGTAATCGACCAGCTTATCAAAAGCGAGGGCGACGTAAAGCTGGGTGAGGCCGAACAGCGCCGGCTTGACGATATCCGTCAAAAAATCGCAGGCTCCGAGAGCGGGAAACGCGAGGTTCAGCAGTCGCTAAGTTTACTTGGCGAACAGCGCGAGCAATTAAATGCCGAGATTTCACGTCTGAGCGAGCTCAAGATTCGTGAGGAGAGCGGGCTTGAACGCGTGGACACCGACCTTGAGTTTTTGCAGGAAAAGATTATGGAGGAATACGGCCTCGACTATGAAGGCGCTTCCGCACACCGTGCCGAAGACTATGACGCCCCGGCAGGCGCAACGGAAATCACGCGCACAAAGCGCCAGATAAGCGCGCTTGGCTATGTAAACGTTGCGGCAATAGAGGATTACAAAGTTCTCAAAGAGCGCTATGACGAGATGGACGGACAGCGCATAGACCTTGAGCAGGCTGAGGACGATTTGCGCCAGATAATTAAAGAGCTTACAACGGAAATGCTGGAACGGTTTACCAAGGGCTTTGCTGAAATAAGCGTAAACTTCCAAAAGACGTTCAAGGAGCTGTTTGGCGGCGGAAACGCGCGGCTGGTGCTTGAGCAGGCAGAGGACAGGGATCCTCTGTCGGCAGGCATAGACATCGTGGCAGAGCCCCCCGGCAAAAAGTTGCAGAGCATAACCTTGCTCTCTGGCGGCGAAAAAGCGCTCACCGCGATAGCCATACTGTTTTCCATACTCAAGCTTCGCCCCATGCCGTTCTGCGTGCTTGACGAGATAGAGGCAGCGCTTGACGACGCCAATACCGAGCGGTTTGCAAGGTACTTAAAAAAATTCTCCGACGAGACGCAGTTTATAGTGATTACGCACAAAAAGCCCACCATGGAGCTTACCGACGCGCTGTACGGCGTAACCATGGAGGAAAAGGGAGTGTCCAAGATGGTATCGGTAAAGCTTGCAGAGGCAATACAGGTGGCCGCCACAACGGAGTAGCAGCCCTATATT
>CAZPMG010000007.1:0-11444 GCA_964587785.1 uncultured Clostridia bacterium | reverse complement strand
GGCATTAACGGCAATTAACTGTACATAATTTTAACACGGCAACAAAGGCGACATATATATGGGATTTTTTTCAAAGATATTAAAAGGACTCAAAAAAACGCGCGACAGTTTGTCGAGCGGTCTGTCCGAGCTGTTCAAGCGCGGCATAAGCGATGAGTTTTACGAGGAGCTTGAAGAATTGCTTATCAGCGCTGACACCGGCGCAGCGTGCGCGGCCGAGCTTGTTGACGAGCTGAGAGAAAAGGTGCGCCAAGAACGCACAAAAGATCCGGAACGCGTGCGCGTGCTGCTACGCGAGGTAATTGCCGAACGGCTGGAGGGCAGCGGTGCGCCGGATTTAGAGTTCCCTTGCGTGCTTTTGGTGTCCGGCGTGAACGGAGTGGGCAAGACCACAACCATAGGCAAGCTTGCGGCTTATTTCTCCCGCGCAAAAAAGAGCGTAGTGCTTGCCGCTGCCGATACCTTCCGCGCTGCGGCGGCAGACCAGCTTACAATTTGGGCAGAGCGTGCGGGCGTGCGCATTATCAAGCACGCCGAGGGAGCCGACCCGTCTGCTGTGGTATACGACGCGGTGGCGTCGGCAAAATCCAAAAATACAGACGTTCTTATCATTGACACCGCGGGCAGGCTGCACAACAAGGCCAACCTCATGGAGGAGCTTAAAAAGATGAACCGCGTAATCGAGCGCGAATATCCGGAGGCCGTGCAATACAACCTTGTGGTGCTTGACGCCACAACCGGTCAAAACGGCATAAATCAGGTGCGCGCATTCAATGACGCGGTAGACATAGACGCAATTGTGTTGACAAAGCTCGACGGCACGGCAAAGGGCGGCGTAGTGCTTGCCGCCTGCTCCCAAACGGACATACCGGTGGCGTTTGTTGGCGTGGGTGAGAAGATTGACGATTTGGAAGAGTTTGACGCGCAGGCATTTGCAGAAGGACTTATTTGAGTTGCCCGCATACTTCCGGTTGCCATGGAGTTTATACCCTTTATTAATTAAAATTATTATGCAAAAAACCGCGGTGGCCTATAGCAAGGCTGCCGCGGTTTTGGTATGGATATTCAGTGAATACTTTATATTGACTGCAAATTGTCAGTTTACTGCTGCAACCTTAGCGGAAAGCTTGTTCGCTTTCATAAACTCGGCAAATACATCGGGGGGCAGAGGCCTTGACAGATAATAGCCCTGTAGATAATCACAATTCAAATTTTCCAGCAGGCGTTTTTGTCGGGAGGTCTCCACGCCCTCGGCAATAACCGAAAGCCCCATGCGCCTGCAAAGACCGGTCAGCCCGCGGATAAGCAGGGTTGCGGCGGTGGTCTCCGCGCGGCTGATATAGCATTTGTCAATTTTTACCGCTGATATAGGCAGATAAGTCAGGCTCCTTATATCTGCAAAACCCTTGCCGAAGTCGTCCAAAGAAATATGTACGCCGCAATCGCGCAGCCGCCTCATATTGGCTTCAAGCTGCTTAAACTGCTGGCAGCGCATGGATTCGGTAAGCTCAATAAACAGGCTTTGTGGCGGTATGCCGTAAGCTTGCAGCATCTCCGTGACCTGCTCCGCAAAGCCCGCCTCACCGAGCTGCTTTGCCGAGGCGTTTACGGAAAAATATCTTAAGCCCTTGCCGTCCGATGTAAAAAATCGGCAGGCCTCCTCAAGCACGGCAAGCCCCAGCTTGTTGATATAGCCCCGTTTTTCCGCAAAAGAGATTACTTCGTTCGCGGGCAGCGGCCGGTTATCCGGGCCATTTAAGCGTATGAGCGCCTCCGCCTTTGTAAACGCGTTTTCCGCAACGCAAAATATGGGCTGAAAGTGCAGCCCTATTTTGCCGGTCTGTAAAGCGGATTCTACCGCGCTTTTTAAAATTTGGTCCGTGTTTGCCATGATAAATCTAACGGCGTGCCGCCGCTTTTTGCGCGCGGGAATAAAAGCCGTACATTAATATAACGTATTAAAACGTCGAAAGTGCCCTTACTCTGCGAAATTTGTCAAAAAAATTTTTCAAACCCGTAAAAATATGTTACAATAGGTGCGGTAAGGTATAATATAATGTGTATTGCAGGACTTACCGCGTAAGTTTAATACCTTTTATTAAAACTAATAGAGGTCTTATGACAAAGCTGTATCCCCAGATATTTACAAGAAAGTCAGTGCGCAAGTACAGAGCCGACAAACTGAGCCAAGACGCTTGCGAAAAGGTGCTTGACCTGTTGGGCGCGACCAAGCCGCTGGATGGCGCGCAGCCTCTGCGCGGCGAGCTGAAGCAGGCGGGCGAAGTGCGCGGCCTGTTTTTGGTAAAGGCGCCGCAATACCTCTGCCTGTATGGTGATAAGGGGGCAAACAGCCTTATCTCCGCCGGATACAGCGCGCAGCAGCTTGTGCTTACCCTCAACGCAAACGGAATCTCCTCGTGCTATCTGGGCGCGGCTAAACCCAGCCGCAGGGGCGGCGACTATCTGATGGCGCTTGCTCTGGGGTATGCGGCGGAGGCGCCGCTGCGCACGTCCGAGCAGCAGTTTAGGCGCAAGCCGCTGTCCGAGGTCACCGACATAGAGGGCATAGAGGATATCGCGCGTGCGGTAAGGCTGGCACCATCCGCAGTAAACAGCCAGCCCTGGTTTCTGACCGGCGACAGGTCAGAGATAGCCGTGTGCCGCAAGACCGGTCTCGGTCAGGTGTTCTTGCAGCGCCTCAATGAGTTTGACATGGGAATTGCCCTGTGCCATTTGGAAATTGCCGCGCTGCATGCAGGGCTTGCGGTAAAGCTGCGGGTGGGCGGAACGGGCAGAGCGCCAAGGGGCTATGTGTGCACGGCAAGCGCATCGATTAAATAGCCTTATCCGCAGGCGCACAAAAGGCATATATGGCGGCATAAGTTTGCTGCAAGCAGGTGCCAACACATTCAAGGATTTAACGCGTTTAAAATACAAATGCGTTTTGCCGCACCGCTTACCATTTCTTAAAAAAACATCCGCGTTTACCGGCCGCGGTTATGTGTGCCGCGCAAACTGTATCTTGCGCGCGGGACAATAAAAAAATTAACCGGCAGAATAAAACCCAAAAGGGGAAAGTATGGCAAAAAACAGAAAATTTCAAATTCCTGCGAAGGAAGCGATATCCGGCGCAATCGAGCGCATACTTCGCGTAAACAAGCGCAGCCGCTCCGAGCTCTTGCGCGAGGCCGCGCTTGCACTGGGCGTAAGCCGTGAGGAGGAGGCGGACAAAAATCCGCAGTCCAAAAACACCGCATACAAGAGCATAATCGGCACCGTGCTTGACGAGCTTGTAGGGCAGGGAAAACTCACCTACTTAGGCAAGCTCTATATGATAACCGCGCCCAGCACCCAGCAGCGCGCCCCCGTACGCCAGCAAAAAAAGGACGACAGCTTTGAGAGCATAACCAGCAAGGCTACAGAGCTTTTCCGTCAGCTGCTCGATCGCACGGAGGAGCTGAGGGAAAAATATCTCAATGAGCTCAGCCGCTGCATACTCAAGTGTCTGGCTGTATGCTCATCAGAGTTTTTTGAGGAGGTCTGCGTAAAGCTTGTGTGCCGCGTCTACGGCGTGTCCGAAGACTTCGGACAGGTGACAGGCGGCACAGATGACGAGGGCATAGACGGCATAGTAAACCTTGTGGACGAATTCGGCTTCAACAAAGAGACCATATTCATACAGTGCAAGTGCCGCAAAAACATAGACAACTATACCACGGCAACCGAGGTGCGCGAGTTCCGCGGCGCGGTTGCAAAGAAAAAAGGCAAACGCTCATTGTTTATGACAAACGGCATAATGCACAAGGACGCGCTCAAAGAGACGGTAGACAACGACCCGCTGCTGCTTGTGGACGGTACCAAGCTTGCCGAGCTCATGATAAAATATCAGCTGGGCGTGCGTACACGCGGCAGCCTGCCGGTAATAGACGACGAGTTTTACCCAATAGTCAAGTGACAGTTTCAAGCGGCAAACATTTGGCAGCCTGATAATCTCATTCCGCAGATCGCGGCTAAAAGTCTTTTAGGCAGCAATTGCATAAACAGTATCATCAATTGCATAAAAAAACATCAATCGGCGGCGGCGTATGCTGCCGCTTTGACTATATATTAAAAAAAGCATTTGCTTATATTGAGCTCATGCTATATAATATATCCAATAAATTTTAGATATTTTAGCAAAGATAAGGGGGGTGAGCGCATGGATTGGCT
Source organism: uncultured Clostridia bacterium (assembly GCA_964587785.1). Taxonomy (GTDB): domain Bacteria; phylum Bacillota; class Clostridia; order Christensenellales; family HGM11417; genus CAZPMG01. Next base: position 7,235 of record CAZPMG010000007.1, on the reverse strand, counting down.
GAATTACGTTATTTTAGGTGTATATGTTCTTGCAATCGCGTCTGTGGCGTATTACACCAAAAACAAGGGCAGCAACCTCAACGATTTTTTGCTGGCCGGCCGCGGCGTGGGCGGGTGGATGATAGCCTTTTCCTACGGCACCGCGTATTTTTCCGCTGTGGTGTTCGTGGGCTATGCCGGAAGATTCGGCGCGTCATTCGGCCTTGCGGCGGTGTGGATAGGCGTGGGCAACGCACTGCTCGGCTCGTTTCTTGCGTGGAAGGTACTTGCAAAGCGCACCAAAAACATGACGGAATTTTTAGACGTAAAGACCATGCCGGAATTTTTTGAGCGCAGATACTACAGCAAAAACATCAAGCTTGTGTCAACCGTAATAATTTTTTTGTTTTTGATACCTTATTCGGCGTCCGTATACACGGGGATAGGCTACCTCTTTGAGGCTGTGTTCGGCATAGACTTTATTTGGTGTGTGCTGATTATGGCGGCGCTCACCGCGCTCTATATCTTTTTCGGCGGCTTTTTGGCGTCCGTGCTCACGGATTTCTTGCAAGGATTCATAATGCTTGCAGGCGTCATATTGATGATTTTCATATTGCTTGCAAACCCTCATATAAATTTCGGAGAGGGGCTGGCTAAGCTGGCTGAGAGCGGCAAGGGATTGATTCCGGCAGGCTCGGGCGGCGGGCTGCTCAGCTCACCGGCGTTTAATGTCATTATAATCACGCTGCTGACATCGTTCGGCACATGGGGAATGCCGCAAATTATACACAAATATTACGCGGTAAAAGACGGCAGGTCAATACGCCGCGCCGCGGTGATAAGCTCGGTGTTTGCATTAATCGTCGCATCGGGCGCCTATTTTTTCGGCGCGCTTGCAGGGCTTTACCCCGTACCGGATGAAATCGGCGCGGACAACCGCGTGCCTTATGTTGTGATGCAGGCCATGCCCGCAGGAATTACCGGCTTTATCGTTGTGCTGCTGCTCGCCGCGAGTATGAGCACGCTGGCGGCGATGTCGCTGTCGGGCGCGTCCGCCGTGGCGGTGGATATGTATAAGGGCTATATCGACACCGGCGCATCGGACAAGCGCGTCAGGAACCTGCTGCGTATATTCAGCCTGGTTTTTATTGCGCTCTCCGCCCTGCTTGCAGTCGTACAGTTTGATGCCATAGTCACGCTCATGAGCTTTAGCTGGGGTGTACTTGCGGGCTGCTTTTTGGGGCCGTACCTCTACGGTCTTTACAGCAAAAAGGTGTCGCGCGCCGCGGTATACAGCTCGTTTGTGTCGGGAATCACGGTGACGGTTGCGCTCATATTTGTGCTCGGGGGCATATATCCCAGCCCCGACCATTCGGGTTTAGAGGCGGTAATCAGGGGCGGAGCGGCATATTCGCCGCTGATAGGCGTAATATCCATGGCGGTATCGGTTATAATTGTGCCTCTGGTTTCGGCGTTTACCAAGCCGCCCAGGCAAAGCCTGCTCACCGATATGTTTGAGGCCGCGGAAAAGAAAATTTAAAACCGATTATACAAATCTATTTATTATACTGCTTGCTGACAGCAGTTTCCGCCCGAGTTTGCAATAAACGGTTGGGAAAGCTGTTATAAATAAGCCAACCTGCCATTCAAAGCCCCGCACTAAAGCGGGGCTTTACATATTTTGCGGGTTTTATCCGCATAAATAATATGCGGCACAAGGGAACGGTTATGTCAAAAAAACTCAGCGACTACAATAAGAAACGAAATTTTGAGCTTACGCCAGAACCAAAGGGCGGCGCAAGTTCGGACAAGCAGAGCATTCAGTCAAAAAAACACGCACAATCCAAGAAAACGGTTGAGCAAACAAAAAAGCAGCAAGAGCTTAGGTTTGCCGTTCAACATCACATTGCGCGCAGGGATCACTATGACCTGCGGCTGGAGTGGCAGGGCGTGCTGCTCAGCTGGGCGGTTCCCAAAGGGCCGTCATTTGACCCTGCCGATAAGCGGCTTGCCGTGCAGGTGGAGGACCACCCCATAGATTACCGCAACTTCGAGGGCACAATACCCAAGGGTCAGTACGGCGGTGGCACCGTAATGCTGTGGGACGAGGGCACCTACGCTCCGCTGTCCGATATGGCAGACGGGCTTGCAAAAGGCGCGCTCAAGTTTACGCTGCACGGCAGCCGCCTGCGCGGCGGTTGGGCGCTGGTGCGCATAGGCAGCGAGGGCGAAAAGGATAACTGGCTGCTGATTAAGGAAAAGGATTCCTATGCCGGCGGCGGTGGTATTTCCAAATTTAACACAGGCATAAGAAGCGGCAAGACAATGACGCAGATAGCCGGCAATTCAGTCAAAAATCCTTTTTCACATGCGGAGGCGCAGCTTGCAAAGCTTGAAAAGGATATACCGGAAGACGACGGCGATTGGCTGTATGAGGTAAAATACGACGGATACCGCATACTCGCCTTTATCGAGGGCGGCACGGTCAGGCTGATGACGCGGGGCGACCGCGACTATACAGACAAGTTCAGCCCTGTTGCGCAATCGCTCTCGCAGTGGGCGGAAGGGCGCAGCATGGTGCTGGACGGCGAAATTGCCGTAACCGGCGAGGACGGAAAGACAGACTTCGGCGCGCTGCAAAGATATGTACGGCAGCCTGAGGGCAAAAACCTGACGTATATCATATTCGACCTGCTTGCGCTTGGCGGCGCGGACTTGCGCGAACTGCCCCTCAAGGAGCGCAAGGCAAAGCTGGAAAAACTTATTTCGGGCGCACCCAAAAATCTGTATTACAGCAGGCACGTAAGCGGACGCGGACGGCAAAGCCTGCTTTCGGCGTGCCGGCTCAGCCTTGAGGGGATAATCGGCAAGAGAGCAAACTCTCCGTACACGGGCGGCAGAAACGGCGACTGGATAAAGTTAAAGTGCAGGAACAGGCAGGAGTTTGTAATCGGAGGCTTTACGCTGTCTGAAAAAAAATCAAGCGGCGTAAGCTCGCTGCTGCTCGGCGTATATGAGGGCAAAAAACTCATATACACCGGACGCGCCGGCACCGGGCTAACCGGCAAATTCGAGCTCAGCCTTGCGCAGCAATTTGCAAAAATTCTCTCAAGCACCCCGCATTTTGAAAACCCGCCCGGGCAGCGGAGGGATGAAGTTATCACATGGGTAAAGCCGCTCTTAATTGCCGAGGTAGAGTTTGCCGAACTGACCGGTGACGGAGTGCTCAGGCAGGCGAGCTTTAAGGGACTGCGCAGCGACAAGCGCCCGCAAGACGTGGTGTGGGAGGACGGCACGTTGCCCCGCGCAGCCGCAAAGGAGCTTGAAAGCGCGGCAGAAAAACCTACAGATAAAAAAAGCTTAAGCTCGCATAAAGCATCCCAAAAAGCTCCGGTTAAGGAGGATAAAAATATTAAAATGCCAAAAACAAAAAAGACCGCTGCGTCAGCCGCGGAGTATGAGCTGATAGGCGGCGTAAAGATAACAAGCCCCGACAAGCTTATGTACGGCCGCATAAAAAAAGCCGATGTGGCAAGATATTATCAGGCGGTTTCAAAGCGTATGCTCAAGCACTGCAAGGGCAGGGTGCTCAGCGTGGTGCGCTGCCCGCAGGGCGCAGACGGCGAGTGCTTTTACAAAAAACACCCTGACTCACAAAAAAAAGGCATAGTAAATGTCAATGTGCCGACGTCCGGCGGCGAGCTTGAGGAGTATTTCTATATTGACAGTGCGGCAGGCTTTATCTCCGAGGCGCAGATGGGCACGCTGGAGTTTCATATTTGGGGTAGCCGCTTCCACGATTTGGAGCGCCCCGATATGCTGGTGTTTGACCTTGACCCCGACGAGGGCATGGGCATATCTCAGATTCGCCGCGGAGTAAAGGATTTAAAGAGCGTACTTGACGGCCTGTCACTTAGGTCCTACCTCAAGACCAGCGGCGGAAAGGGATACCATGTGGTGGTGCCGCTTATCCCTGCGCAAAACTGGCAGGTTTGCGGCGAATTTGCAAAGGGCATTGCGATGTTTATGGAGCGCAAGTGGCCCGAGCTTTACACAAGCAATATGCGCAAGCAAAAGCGCAAGGGCAGGATATTCATAGACTGGGTGCGCAACGGACGGGGCGCAACCGGCATTGCTCCGTATTCTTTGAGGGCGCGCAAGGGCGCCGCCGTGTCCATGCCGATTTCCTGGGAGGAGCTTGATACCGTGCGGCCGGACGGAATACGCATGAAGCACGCCTTAGAGCGGCTCAAACTGCCCGACCCGTGGCGCGGATTTTTTAATGTAAGGCAGTCGCTTGCGCCGCCCGCACAAGAGACCGCACCAAAACAGAAATCCGAAAGAGCAAAAAAGCAGGCTGTAAAGGGCTGAACAGGGTTTAATGCCTAAAAATCAAACATAAAAATCAAGCGCGTTGTTGACGTGCTGAAAAAGAGGGGATAACAATGGCACTTAAGAGCGCAATTTCCTTTGGGCTGGTTTACATTCCCGTAAAGCTGCATCTTGCGGTGAGGGACAACGCAGTCAGTTTTAACATGATAGAAAAAAAGACCATGTCACGGGTAAAGTATTTAAAAACCTGTGTAGACTGCAATAACCGGGAGATTAAAAACGAGGATATAGTAAAGGGATATGAGTACGAGGACGGCAAGTACGTGCTGTTTGACGACTCCGACTATGAAAAAATCAAGACCAAAAAAGATAAAAATATTGTAATAGAAAGCTTCATCAGCATAGGCGACGTCGATCCGATATACTACGACAAGTCCTATTACGTTCAGCCTGCGGGCGCGGATAAGGCGTACAGCCTGCTGGTGGCGGCCATGGAGCAACAGGGGCGCGCCGGCACGGCTACAACCGTGCTCGGAAAAAAAGAGAACATTGTAGTGCTGCGCCCGTACAACGGAGTGTTGCTGCTGAGCACGCTGCACTTTAAAGAGGAGATTGCCGCCCTGCCGTTTTCGCTGCCGGACGCAAAACCCGGTAAAGGCGAGATGCAGATGGCTGTCTCGCTGATAAACACCATGGAGGCGCCGTTTTCACCCGAAGACTACACAGACGAGTATACCGAACGGCTGAAAGCGGCAATACAAAGCAAGGTAGAGGGCAAGCAGTTAAAGTCGGTAAAAGAGACAAAAGAACCGTATGTAGCGGACTTGATGAAGGCATTGGAGCTAAGCTTAAGCGGCCGCGAGGAAAAAAAGAAGGGCTTTAAAAAACCGCCCGCACCAAAAAAAACCGCGGCTCCCAAAAGAAAGACCGCGGCAAAAAAATCAAGTTAATAGGTTGTTTGTAAGTTGCGCGTATAATCACCGCGCCAGGTTGTAATAAATATGCTAAAGACTTAATACGTCTGTTTATTCCGCAGATAGCTGCATTAAGCCAAATAAGCTATTGAGTCAAATAAATTATATTAAACCAAATAAGCCCAAGCTTATTATTCTGCATCGTTTGATTGCTTTCGGCTCGGTTTGTCGCGACGCAGCAACCATATCTTTGTGGTCTGCGAGCTTATGCCGTCGCGGTCAAGCATGAGCGTGTCGGTTTCAAGTATCTCTACGTTTTCGTCGTCAAACATACGCAAAAAGGCCTCCGCGCGGTCAATGTCGATGTTCAGCGATTTGGTCTTATAGTGCATGGGCAGAACGATATCCGGCATCAGCATATCAACATATTCTTTTGCCTGCGCGGCGTCCAGCGTGTAGTTGCCGCCCACGGGTATCATAAGCACGTCTACCGGCATTATGCTTTCGATGAGCGCGGGGGTGCAGTCCTCGCCGATATCGCCCAGATGGCAGATGTCCAGACCGTCCATGCGGTATTTAAATATGATGTTGCTTCCGCGCGCGGCGCCGTTTTCGCCGTCATGCGCAGATTCTATGCCGGTGATGCGCACACCCCGGAAGTCGTATATACCCGGGCTGTCAAACACCACCGGGCTGCCTGACACCGCGCCCACATTGTTGTGGTCGTGATGGTTGTGGCTGACGGTAACAGCATGGGCGGCAACCTCGGGCATATCATAGCCCACGTGCCCGTACGGGTCGGCGACAATCGCCGTTCCCGTGCTCTCGGTGAGCACAAAGCACGAATGCCCCAGCCATTGCAGCTTCATAAATTTCCTCCCAAAGTTCTGTGCCCCAGGGGCGTTTTTATTCCCCGCGGGCGTATAATGCGGCTTGTTTTAGGCGTCGCCCAAGCAAAAGCGGTCTGTTATATCCGCTATTGCCTCAGTAAGTACAAAGTATCCTGAGACTGTTTTTTGAGCTGTCGCCGGCGGTCACCAGCGAGTATTCCAAATTTACCTCTATGCACCCGTCTTTAACTTGTGTAAACACGGTAAGCGGCACAACGGTAATCTCCGTAGAGCCAAACGGCGTCAAAAGTTGCGCGGAAAACTCCCGCCCTTCCTCAAACACCAGAGTGTGCACATACTGTCCCATGCGGTTGACAGTGACGACTTTTTCCGACACGCCAATACGTGTCACCGTGCCGTCCATGCCCGACAGGCTGCTCTCGTCGTATTCCATAAATACGCCGTAGGAATCTATGGTGACGGTGCCAACGCTTACAAAGTCCGGGCTTTCGCCCGAGCTGCTGAGTATTACAATTTCGGCGGGTGCGGTCAAATAGGTTCTCCTGTTTTTAACGCTTTAGGCATGGGCGGCGGTCTGCCGCGCACAAAAAAGTTCTATACAATATTATAACACAATAGCTTTTTTTGTCTATGAAATTCCCGCCGTTGCATCAAATTCACTGCGCAAAAACTAAAAAAACAACTGCTGACAACAGTTTTACCGCTTAATTAAATGCGCCTGAGCAGCGCTGTGCACATTGCGGCAATGCCCTCGCCGCGGCCAATGCTGCCCAGCCGCTCGTTTGTGGTAAAGCTTATGCCTACGTCGCTTTGGAATATGCCGGCGGCGCGGGCGATATTTCCGCGCATCTGCTGTGCGTACGGTGCAAGTTTGGGCCGCTCGCATATCACTGTGCACGAGAGGTTGACCGCGGCAAACCCGGCCTCTGCGCAGATAGAACGCACGCGCGCAAGCAATTCAATGCTGTCCGCGCCCTTATATGCCGGGTCTGTGTCTGGAAAATGCGTGCCAATGTCGCCGAGTCCTGCGGCTGAGAGCATTGCGTCCGCCGCGGCGTGTGCAAGCGCGTCCGCATCCGAGTGTCCTTCAAGCGCAGGCGCGCCCTCAATGCGCGCACCGCCAAGCACCAACTGTCCGCCTCCTGAAAAGCGGTGAATA
>CAZPMG010000006.1:41310-46812 GCA_964587785.1 uncultured Clostridia bacterium | reverse complement strand
CATAGGTGCGGATGCATTCAGGTCGTGCAGCAACCTGACACAGATGACAATACCCAATGGCGTGACAAAAATAGGCGCCGGTGCTTTTGTTTCCTGCACAAAGCTTGTGAGCATCAACCTGCCCGCGTCGCTCGAAACGCTGGGTGCAACCGTAGCTGATGTGTTTACAGGCTGCACAGAACTCACCGCCATCAATGTTGAACCAGACAACGCGAAATTTGCGTCCTTTGACGGCATTATCTACAAAAAAACCGACGGCGTTGCCACCGAGCTCATCCTCTGCCCGAGCGGCAAGGGCGGAGTGGTGGACATCATAAGCACAGTAACGACAATTTGGGGCGGCGCTTTTGCCGGCAATGTCAACATCACAGAAATTAAGTTCAGCCAAGGATTGAAGGGCCGTCTTGCATTTCAGCCTGAAGTATTCAGCGGCTGCACCAAGCTTGTAAAGGTTACACTTCCTGTAGGAGTTGCAAACATCAGCGAGCGTATGTTTAACGGCTGCCGGGAACTGATAGAAATAATCATTCCCAGTACAGTTTCAAGCATGGGGAGCGCTGCTTTTGCCGGCTGTTCAAAGCTTGTGACGGTGACGTTTGAGGCGGACGATTCAGCAGATAGAGTAGACCTTGTGCTGGAAGACGGTGCTAACCTTAACGCCGGTGTGTTCGGCAGCATTGATAAGCTTGCGTATATCGAACTTCCTGAAAGAACTACTGAGATTGGAGATTTCGCGTTCCACGGAATGAGCGGTCTTTTAACCGTTAAGCTTCCGTCCACGCTTGAAAGGCTGGGAAGGAGTGCCTTTGAAAGCTGCTCCAATCTTGACTACGTTATATTTGCCGAGGGCATCAAGCTTACACAAATTCCTGATTACGCGTTCCAGAGGACGCGCCTAAGGCAGAACTTTGTGCTGCCTAAAGGCATCACGGAAATCGGAATAAACGCTTTTGCTTATGCAGATTTTGTGACAATCGAAATCCCGAGCAGCGTAACCCAAATCGGGAATGATGCTTTTTACTACGCTGATTTCCTGCAGACCGTGACGTTTGCCGGAACGGGCGGAGACGACCTCATAATCGGTGAGAGAGCTTTCAGCAACATACGCACCTTCCAATCGGTTGTTCTGCCGGCAAGGCTTACAGAAATCCGTGCCAAAGCGTTTGCAAACAACATAAACATGACAAGCGTGACATTTGCAGAGGGCAGCAGACTGCAATTAATTCAAAGCTCTGCTTTTGAAAGCAGCGCAATGGCAAAGTTTGACTTCCCCGAAAGCTCAGCGGAATCGCTTGCATTTGGCAGAAGATTATTCGCTAACTCCAGATACCTTAAAGAGGTATATCTCTCTAAATCTGTCACCATGGTGGATTCTACAATAGTAGGCGAAACCGGAAGCATATTTGAGCAGTGCGGATCTATTGTCACGGTAAAAGTACACCCCGACAACCCCAACCTCGCTGCGCACCCCGAGCTTCCGCTGCTTCTAAACAAAGATGCATTGGGAAATCCTACTGCCATACGCTATACGTTTGGACTGCTTGAGGGCGTGGAGTATGGAGGCAAGCAGGACGTGCTGATTGTTGAAGACGGCTATACCGAAATCGGCGACCGCGTGTTTGAAAGCCAGTCGTTCAAGTGGGCAATCTTGCCTGCGTCGCTTAAGAAAATCGGCAACTATGCCTTTGCCGGCTGCTCCGATTTACAGGGCGTAATGTTCCTGGATTTTGAAAACAGCCAATTAGAGCACATAGGAATGTACGCTTTCAATAATTGCTCATCGCTTACCGAATTCAAGGTTCCTGCGCTCGTAAAGGACATTAATCAACATACGTTCAGTGGCTGCTCCTCGCTTTCCAGCCTTGAGCTTCCCAACGGGCTGCAGAACATCGGCTATTTTGCTATAGGCTATACTACAAGCTTGGAAGTTTTGAATATGCCTTCCTCTGTTCATGGCTTAGGCAGTTATGCTTTCCATGGCAGCGGCATAAAAAATGTCACGCTTAACAACCTTGTTTTCCCCGGAAAGGTTGACACCTTGTTAGGCACCATGGCCGGCGCAGGCGTTTTCCGGAGCACATCACTTGAAAACGTTACATTTACCGGAGACACTGTTGCGCTTAGCAGCAATATGTTCGAAGGCACCAGCAAGCTTAAAAGCGTGACGCTTAATTCGGGGCTGCAAATAATAGGTGAGAGAGCGTTTTATAATAGCGCTATAACCCAAATAACCATACCTTCTACCGTAAAGGAAATTAAAAACAACGCATTCCAAAACAGCGCTATCAAAAGCATAACCATTCCGGCAGGTGTGGAAAAGCTTGGAACATCGGCAACAAGTACAAGCGGCGGGTCTGTGTTTATAGGCTGCACAAGTCTTACAAACGTGGAATTTGCAGATGGCAGCGTTTTGGCGCTGATAGGCTACGGCACCTTTAGGGACTGCACGGCGCTTACGAGCATTGATATCCCCGGCGGCGAGATAGGCGACTATGCCTTTGCAGGTTCGGGTATAACTACTTTGGAAATTCCTGCCTCTGTTACCAAGATAGGCAAATATGCCTTCCAAGGCAGCGCATTGCAAGAAGTGGATATTCCAAAGACAGTGTTTGCAGATTACGCTTTTGCCGGAGCCACAAGCCTGAGCGTGGTAACCTTTGATAACAATATTACCGCTCTTGGCAACTATATGTTTGACGGAGCTGCTGCGCTCGAGCAGGTTACGCTGCCTAATAATCTGGAGAGAATGGGCACCTATACATTTAGGAACAGCGGACTTACAAGCATAACCATTCCTGAAAAAGTGGTGGAGTTTGGCGCCGCTACCGGTACCGCAGTGATTGGCACGGGTTCCTATGTATTCTATGGCTGCACCTCACTCGAGGAAGTTATTCTGCACGCAAACTTCCAAAGAATAGGCACACATGCCTTCTACGGCTGCACAAGTCTGACGACTATTGACCTCTCAAACGTCACGAGAATAGGAAACAATGCTTTCCAGAAAAGCGGACTGACGTCGGCTGACCTTTCAAAAATATCGTCCGTAAGCAACCTTGGCACATATATATTTGATGATTGCGCGCAACTTGCAAATGTAACATTAAACGACAACCTGACAACTCTTCCTTATTATATGTTTAGGAACACTCCGTCGCTTACCTCCATAACGCTGCCAAGCAAGCTTACGACCTTTGGAACCAGCACGTTTGAAAATAGCGGCTTGACAAGCATAAGCATACCCGCAGGTGTCACAGCAGTCGGTGCTTCGCCAACCCTCACCGCAGGCGGAAGTGTATTCAAAGGCTCAGTAAATCTTACAGAGGTAATATTTGAGGTAGATGCTGTCACTGAAAAGAGCAAAGTAACGCTGATTGGTTACGCTGCGTTCCAAAATACCGGACTTACACAAATCACCATTCCGGACACCGTTACAGAACTTGGGCAACATGCATTTTCCGGTTGCGCATCGCTCACAGGCACGATTTTGACAACCGACCCCGAAACAGGGAAAGAAGTTGCGTCTTTATCTCTGCCCAAAATAATCGTACTCGGCAACAATGCGTTCTATAATTGTTCATCACTTACTTCCCTTGATTTGCCGCTTGTTGAGACAGTAGGCAACAATGCGTTCCAAAACTGCACGGCTTTGACAGAGGTTTATCTGCCCAAGGCAACGCAGATTGGCGCGATGACTTCGACAACCTACTCCACAAACACCAATGTTTTTGCAGGCAACACAAGTTTAAAAACAGTAGATCTGCCCGAGGCACTAATGGTGGGCAATACTGCGTTTGACGGCTGCACATCGTTGACAACGGTAAACCTGCCCAAAGCAACTTCCGTGGGTACGGGCGGTGCAACCACAAACGTACGCGTATTCAAAGACTGCACAAGCTTAGTAAGCATTACTTTGCCTGCTGTGACCGTAATTGGGAAAGAAGCTTTTGTGGGCTGCACGGCTTTGACAAGCATTATACTTCCTGAAGTCACAGAAGTTAGGGCAAGCGCGTTTATGGGCTTAACCGCACTGACAACCATCTCTATGCCCAAGGTTACCACAATCGCAGCAAACGCACTTGAAGATTTAACCGCCCTTGAGAGCGTAGACATATCCGGCATAGAGACAATAGGCAACTATGCCTTCCGCAACACCATCAGCCTGCAGTCTATAAATCTTCCCGATTCGCTTACATCAATAGGCAGCTATGCATTTGCAAACAGCGGACTTATTGAGGTAACTCTGCCTGCAGCGCTTGATACTTACGGATATGCCGCATTCGGCGCAGCTTCAAACTTGACCGCAATCTGGGTGCACGGAAGCAATCCTCACTTCACCGCAGACTCCGAAGGTATATTGTATACCGCAGACATGGGGCTTGTGTGCTATCCTGCCGGAAAGGGCGGAGTTGTGACATTGGCTGACGGGGTAAAGCTGCTTGCCAAAGTTCCCGCATTCTACGGCTGTAATGAAATTACAAGGGTTATACTGCCTGAGACCACAACGGCAATACCCGCGGAAGTGTTTGTGGGATATAACGGCTTAATTGACATCGATATACCTGAGGGCGTGGAATCATTGGGCGATTATTCCTTCCAATTGACAACAAGCCTTGAAAGCATCACACTGCCCTCCACATTGAAGCACATCGGCGCATATGCGTTTGACGCAAGCTCAGTTAAGCATTTGGTTGTTCCCGAAGGCGTAGAGAGCATAGGCAACTATGCATTCCGCAACAGCAAACTTGAAACTATTGTACTTCCGTCCACGCTCACGTCCATAGGCAACTATGCGTTTGAAAACTGCGAAAGCCTCAAATTGCTTGTGTTCCCCGGCTCGCTGCAATCAATGGGTACTCACATAATTAAGGGCAGCGGAGTGGAAAAGGTGGTACTGTCTGAGGGCATCACAGCTATCGGAGGAAACTCGCTCAGAGATGCTGCCTCGTTTACAGAGATAGAGCTCCCTGAAAGCTTGGAGTCCATAGGCACGTTTGCTTTTGCTCAATCTGCCGTTGAAGAGATTGTCATTCCTGCCGCAGTTACCAACATAGGAAGCTATGCTTTCTACAACAGCCCGCTGAAATCATTTACGCTTACAAGCGGCAATGTTACACTGGGAGCAAGCATTTTTGAGAACTGCACATTGCTGGAAACAGTTATACTGGCCGATGGCCTGACCGCTCTACCCAACTATACATTTAGGGGCACTGCTTCTCTTAAATCAATTGTGCTTCCCGCAGGCCTGACGACAATAGGAACTTACGTCTTTACAAACAGCGGCATTGAGAGTATAGTTATCCCCGGAGGCGTAAAGAACTTAGGAACCGCAGGCTCTATGGGTGATAACATCTTTACCGGCTGCGCCTCACTGCAATCGGTTGTGCTTGAAAGCGGCGTTGAACAAATCGGATACGGTGTATTTAGGAATTTGGAAGCACTGGAAACTGTCGTCTTGCCGGGCACACTGACAGCAATAGGCAACTATGCATTCCAAAACTGCAC
>CAZPMG010000006.1:24861-41210 GCA_964587785.1 uncultured Clostridia bacterium | reverse complement strand
AAAAAAACACAAAAGGGTAAGGGCAAGCCTGCCCTTTTGTGTTATATTATTACCGCATATACGGCGTCTATTTGGTGTAAAGCGTGCGCAGCTACTCACCTAAGCCGTACGCTTATACGCCGGCGCAGTTGTTCTGTTTTATCTTAGTGTACCATCCGAATCTGCGGCAATATTCAACTTAATTGACTATAATTATAAAAAACAGCTTTTTTACCTATTATCAAATGCCCGTATGGTTTACAAGACAATAAAAAAATGATATAATGTAGAGAAATATATTGTTTTTGATAGGATATTATTGTGTTTTTGCACAAAATTTGTGGAGTTTTACTGTAACTTCCCATATAATGATGAAAAGGGAAAGGAGGTAAGTTATGACAAAGGATTTGTTTAAAAAGTATCATTTACGTTTGGCCAAAGAAGGTTTTGTCAAGGCCTTGTTGTGGGGGCTTACCGTGGGCTTCGGCGTGCTTTTCCTGTCCTCTGCAGCCCTTTGGTTTTTGCCCTTCAAAGGCTGGTGGCTGAGCATTGTGCTTTCGGCTGTGGTTGCAGCAGGGGCGACGGTTGTTTTTTATTTTCTCAAATTCCGCCCGACAGTCAAGTCTATTGCCAAGCGTGTTGACAGCTTGGGGCTTGAAGAAAGGCTCTTGACCATGACCCAACTGGAAAACGACCAGTCCTATATTGCCGTACGGCAAAGGGAGGACGCCAAATCGGCGCTGAATTGGGTGAGCAGCAAGGCGGTAAAGTTTGCGATTTCTCTTTCGCTGATTGTCGCCGTATCTGTTACAGGCCTGCTGGGCGCGGGTATGAACGTCATATACGCGCTGTATTCCCCCCAAGAGGGAGGTTATTTAGACGGCGGGCCGGGCGGCAAACTAATAGAGTTTGAAGTTTTATATGAAACCGAAGGAGCAGGCTACATTGAAGGCGATATCTTTCAAGTTGTCGAGCAAGGCAAGGACGCCGCGCCGGTAATGGCAGTGGCCATGGACGGCTGGGTGTTCACAGGCTGGTTTGACAATTTGAAAGAGACGGACGAGCCCGACTCGGAAGATCCGTATAGGATGGAACTTTCAGTTAAAAAGGATTTGGCATTTATTGCTGTGTTTCAAGAGCTTAGCGAAGGTGCCGGCGGTGGCGGCGGAGAAGACGGCGACCAGCCGCCGCCGGATGACGAGCAGGAAGGCCCCAAAGAGCCCAGCGAAGGCGACAATGGGGAAGGCGACAACGAAGGTATTCCCCAAGACCCGGGCAATAGTGACGGCGGAGGCGGCAGGTTTGAGGAAGTCAACTATGTAATAGACGGCCAAACCTTTTACGGCGGAAGCACCTTTGAAAACGCCTACAGCGAAGCCATAGCAAGGATTATCGCTGACGAAACCATACCCGATGACGTAAAAAAGATTTTATTGGATTACTACAGAACTATTGAAAAGTAACAGGCAGGCATTTTGTGAGTTTGATTTTAGGCCGTGCGGACGTAATAGCGGTTTGCGCATTTTGTGTCCGTGCGGCTTAATTGCACAAATTGAGCAGGAATAGATTTTAGCCGCTCTTTGCCCCTTGCTGAAACACCAGAAAAACTAATATGTTAAGATAAAAGAGGAAGTTCATGGTTACAGAGAAAGACATCAATCAGTTTAGCAAGCTATGTGAGAACATTTTTCAGCAGCTATCGCGCGATATAATCGGTCAGGGCGACGTTGTTGAAAACACCATCATTGCAATGATTGCCGGCGGCAACGTGTTGCTTGAGGGAGTGCCCGGCGTAGGAAAAACACGTTTAGTAAGGTCTTTGGGCAGAGTTTTTGACCTGCCTTTTTCCCGTATCCAATTTACGCCCGACCTCATGCCCGCGGACGTGACGGGAACCAATATCATAATCAAAGACGAAAAAGGCAATTCTGTTTTCAGCTTCCAGTCCGGCCCTATTTTCAGCAACATAATTCTGGCTGACGAAATCAACCGTGCAACTCCCAAAACGCAGTCTGCACTACTGGAGGCTATGCAGGAGCATACCGTCACCGTAATGGGCGTATCAAGGAAGCTCTCAGAGCCGTTCTTTGTTTTGGCAACGCAAAACCCCATTGAGCAGGACGGCACATATCCCTTGCCCGAGGCGCAGATGGACCGCTTTATGTTCAAGCTGGTTGTGCCCAATCCCAGTCTTGCCGAACTGATGCAGATTGTAGACATGACGCAAAAAACCATGGAGGAGGTTGCCGAGCGCGCTTGCAGCGGCGAGGAACTGCTAAAGATGCGCGAAACCGCCAACCAGATTCCCGTGGCTGAGGAAGTGCTCAAGTACGCCATGATTTTAACCGCGGCAACTCACCCTGACAGCGAGCTTGCCTCTGACACCGCCAAAAGGTTTATACGCTTGGGCGCAAGCCCGCGCGCCGGACAAGCCCTTATCTCCGCCGGCAAGGTAATGGCGCTTATCAAGGGACGTTTTAATGTGGCTTACTCTGACATTGAGCAGCTGGCACTGCCCGTGCTTCGTCACCGCATAAAGCTTAACTTTGAGGCAATTGCCGAGGGTATTACCGCCGACCATGCAATTCGAATGATTCTTGAAGAAGTCGGCAAGAAACATAAGAGCAAGATTTAACCCGAATATTTTACTTGGAGCATGGAATGAAAAGTTTGCAGCTAAGCGAACAATTTTTCAGCAGATTGGAGACTCTGGCTTTAATCCTAAAATCTAACTTGTCAGGCTATTTTGGCGGCAAGCATTTTGTCAAAACCTACGGTCAGACCATGGAGTTTGCAGATTATCGGGAATATCAGCTGGGAGACGATATACGCAGAATCGACTGGAATCTTTACAGTCGGTTTGAAAAGCATTTTCTTAAATTGTTTACTGACGAACGTCAAATGCAAATCCAGATTTTTCTGGATTGTTCTGCGTCAATGGGGCAGGATAATCCGCAAAAAGCTTTTTACGCGATTAAGGCGGCGGCGGCACTGGGTTTTTTGTCCGTGCACAACATGGACAAGGTGTCTTTCCATCTGATGAGAGAAAACCGCGCGGAAAATCCGTTCGGTACGATTGTAGGCAAAAACGCATTTTATAGAGCTATCAAAGAGATGGAGTCTATTGAGTTCAAGGGCGATGTGGACATCGGCAATTGTGTCACAAGCTGTCCCAACGTCAACACGGGAAAAGGGCTGACGATTATCATATCGGATTTCTTTACCGAAGACAGCTGGAAGCGTGCAGTGGATTATCTGGGCTACAAGCGCAGGCAGGTTATGCTCTTTCAGGTGCTCTCTCAGGATGAGGCTGACCCGCTGTATGACGGCCGCGTCAGCCTGATAGACTCTGAATCGGTGGATGTATCAGATTCCAGGAATATGAAGCTTAGAATTTCCCGTAATTTGCAAAAGGCATACGCCGAGGCAATGAAGGATTTCAAAAAGGGCATAAGCACTTTTTGTTCCAAGCGTGATGTAGATTTTATTTCGGCTTGTTCCGATTCCCAAATTGAAAAAGTTCTCTTTGGAGAGCTGTTAAAAGTAGGTGCCATCAAATGACGTTGCTGATTCCTTTGGGATTATTGGGGTTATTGGGAATAGCCGTATTAATCATCATTTACATAATCAAGCCAAATTACCAACAAAGACACATTTCCAGCACATTTGTATGGAAACTGAGCTTGAAGTATGTCAAAAAGAGAATTCCCATAAGCAAGCTTAGAAACTTGCTTATTTTCCTGTGCCAAGTTTTGGTTTTGGTTTCTTGCGCATTGATTTTATCCCAGCCGGCCAAGATAATTAAGGCACTTACCAATCAGTCGGAAGTAATCGCAATCATAGATTCATCCGCGAGTATGCGCACCGGCAGCAACGGCGAAACCCGTTTTGAAAGGGCGGTAAACGGCGCGATGGCGCTTTCGGAAAACGTGCTCAGCCAAGGCGGTATCGTCTCGGTGATTGTGGCCGGCAATGAGGCGTCGTATCTGATGCAGCGCGTAACGCTTGAAGGCAAGTCAAGGCTGATGACTGATTTGCAAAATCTTTTGGCAGACAACACTGCCTGCGCTTACGGCACGGCGGATATCGCGGGAGCAATTGCGCTCTGCGATAAGGTTTTGTCCGATAATCCGGAGGCAAAGGTTTGGCTGTATTCGGACGAGGCGTATGCACATATTCCCCAAGAAGTGGAATTTGTCAACGTCGCGCAAACGGGAGAATGGAACGCAGCAATCTTAAACGCATATACGGAAATATACGACAACGTATACTACGATTTTATTGTAGACGTCGCTTGTTACGGCAGGAATATCGATCTTGATATCAAGATTGACGTATACGGCGCAAACGCAAGCGAGGCCAAGCCCGAAGGGGAAACCATCACCTATCTAAGAGAAAATATAAGATGTGACAATGATATTGCAAAAACAGTTATCTTTACCCTCGGCGATGTAAGCTCGGACAGTAACGATGTGGAATATTATACCATATACGAACATGAAAGGGTGTTTTCTTATCAATCTGTCCACGTGTCCATAAACCAAAATGACTCCTTTCACCTTGACAATGACTTTGACATATATGGCGGTGAAAAAGAAGTCGTCAAAATTTTGTACTCAAGCCCCAAGATTAACTCTTTCTTTGCAACATCTTTGGCAAACCTCCGCGAGGCTTACAGCGACCGCTGGGCTATTCAGATCTATGAAAGCAGGGCGGCAGAGCCCGTGACCCAAGGTTATGACTTTTACCTTTACGAGCACGTTATGCCCCAAGAGATGCCGCTGGACGGCGTTGTGTTTTTGGTAAACCCCGACAAGGCGCCCATAGGCTCGGACATAGAGATAGCAGGCAGCCCTGTAAGCTTGAGAGAGAGCGCTTTTTTGATGGCGGAGGAAAGCCACCCCATCATGCGATTTATGGTGGCGGATAATATATCGGTCAAAAGTTATGTTAGAATCACATTGCCGGGCTCGAACTCTTTATATAAAAGTTTGATGAGCTTTGACTCAAGCCCGATGCTGCTTATAAGAGATGAACCAAATACCAAGGTGGTGGTGATGCCGTTCAGCGTGCACCAATCCAACCTGGTTTTGCTTCCGGAATTTGTCTTTATGATGAACAACATATTCAATTATTTCTTTCCGTCCACGCTGGCGGGCAGCGCCTATGAGGTAAACGAAAGAGTGGCATTGAATGCAAGAGGGCCGGAGCTGAGTGTGTCCGGCGCCGGCTTTGATATGCTCTTTGACACCTTCCCCACGACGTTTAAGGTGGATATGCCGGGCACTTATACCGCGTCTCAAAAAACAGATTTTGACAAGTCGGTTTCAGATAAATTCTTTGTGCGTATTCCCTACGCAGAAAGCAATATTTGGCGGCAAGCGGAAAGCTTGGACAACCCTTATCGGCCTATAGACGCAGACGATTTCTATTGGGATTTACTGCTGTATGTTGCGTCAGCTTTAGTGGCGCTCCTCTTTATTGAGTGGTGGCTGCAGATGCGTGAGGGCTTTTAAATGTATAATTTTCACATTACTTTTGCTTATCCCTGGCTGCTTTGGCTGCTTGTACCGGCCGTTGCGTTCACGCTTGTGCCGTATTTCATGCTGTCAAAAAAATATCGGAAGACGCGCAACCGCATCACCTCTATAGTGCTGCACCTGATGGTTGTTGTGCTTGCGGTGTCCGTGCTGTCAGAGCTGAAATTTTCCTATGCCGTTGCCAACATGGAGAACGAAATCCTGCTTGTGGTGGACGTTTCCGACACGCAGAAGCAATCAGAAAAACACAGAGACGATTTTATTCAAAGCGTGCTCAGCTACGGCAAAAATTATAACTTTAAGATAGGCGTGGTCACCTTTGGCTTTGACCAGATATATGCCGTGCCTCTCACTCACAACATAGACAGTATTTATACAAAGTACTTAGACGCACCGCTCCCCGATACCAGCGCCACAAACATTGCCGGGGCTTTGACCTATGCAAAGGAATTGTTCACCAAGCCCCAGTCATCTAAAATTGTGCTGGTCACCGACGGCAAGGAAACGGACAACAAAGCCACAGATGTCATAAGGTCGGTTGCCGCACAGGGAACAAAGGTAGACGTCGTTGACATCTCGTCCGGATATGCGGACAACGACATACAGCTGCTTGAAGTGCAGTTTCCCGACTATCACATCAAGACGGGCGACCCGCTGCAAATCAGCGTTACCGTCAGGAGTAAATCCCAAACCCTTGCGGATATCGAGCTGATTGACAACGGTGTATCAAATCCCGTAACCGGCAAGCAAAGTGTTGCGCTTGCCGAGGGCGTGCAGACAATTGTGTTTGAGCACGTCTTTGATGCGTACGGACTGCATGAAATCACCTTTAAATTAAGCGGAACAAGCTCAAGCGACGATGCCTTGCCGCAGAACAACATACTTTGCTCATATATATACTTGGATGTATACAATAAAATTTTGATTTTAGAGCGATACGATCAAGAGTCCGCGCTTCTTGCGGCGATGCTGTCGGCAGATGAGCTGTTTGAAGTTGAAGTAATGAATATTGCCGACCAAAATATTCCTGCGACTGTTGACGCGCTTCGCGCCTATGACCAAGTGATAATGAACAATATCGCCAATCGGGATATGCCGTTTGGGTTTGTCCAGTTGCTCAATACTTACGTTCGAGAAGGCGGCGGCCTGCTTACTGTGGGCGGAAAGAATGAGTTCGGCGAGGCAAATGCCTATAACCGCGTGGATATGCGCAACACTCTGTATCAGCAGATGCTGCCTGTTCAGGCGATAGACTACACACCCCCGCTCGGTTTGATGGTCATAATTGACCGCTCAGGCTCTATGAGCACGGTTGACAACGAATCGGGATTGAGCAAGCTTGAGTGGGCAAAGGCCGGTGCGGTGTCCTGTCTGTCGGCGCTTTCAGAGAGAGATTACTTTGGCCTGATGACTTTGGACAGCGAGTTTAACCTTGTGCTGCAGCCTACGCCGCGTCCTCAGGAGTCAAAGATACTTGCTGCAATAAGCAGCATTGAAAAAGCCGAGGGCGGCACGGTGTTTGCGGGGGCAATTGACCGAGCCGGGCGAGAGCTTACGCTGCTCAACAATGTGGACAAGCGGCACATAATACTTGTGACTGACGGCGGCGCAGGCGACGATGCTTTGGAGTATGAAAAACTTATAAAAGACTATTACGAACAAAGAGGTATCACTTTTTCAATAGTGGCCATCTCTCCCACCACCTCTGCCGTTGACAAGATGAAGGCTGCGACAGATTTAGGGCACGGCAGGCTGCACGCCATCAGCGACAGCTCGCAGCTGACGACGGCAATAAAGGATGATATAAGGGTTCCCGATATATTGGACGTAAACCATGAGTCCTTCCAGCCCATCATCAACAATCCCTTGTCGCCTATTGTGCAGGGAATCGAGCAAAGTGAAGACCCGGAAAACAAGGGCAGAATGACCGTGTCGCTTGACGGATTTTACGGCGTAAAGGTCAGAGACAGCGTAAAAAACAGCGGCGGCTTGATTTTAACGGGAGACTATGACGTACCTATCTATGCCCAGTGGAAATATGCAAAGGGCATGGTTGGAAGTTTTATGTGCGACCTCAGCGGCGATTGGTCGAAAGATTTTTTAGAAGATGAAAACGGAAGTTTGTTTATCATCAATGCCGTGTCCAACCTGATGCCCACTGAAAATATTCGCCCCAGTGAATTTTCGGTCAAGATTGAGGAAGATAACTATACCAACAGGTTGAGCGTGACTACCTCGTGGGTGCCGGGCGAAAAAATAAACGGAAAAATAATTGAATCGGTTGAAGATAACCCGCTTATTATCTCTTTAAACGACATAGAGAGCAATCCGCAGGATGCGGACTGTTATGTGACGCTGGCACTGAGTGAGGGTAATTACTATACACGAAGTAATTTTATAGTCAAAAAAAGCGGAATCTATAAAATTTTCCTTGAGAAAGTTGACGCTGAAGGAAATATCGTTGCAACCTATGAGACCTACAAAGAGTTCTCCTATTCCGAGGAGTATAATCTGGTTGCCGAAAAGAGCCAAGAGGACTTGAGGGCAAATCTGTCAAAGGTGGCAGAGGGCGGCAACGGCGTCTTGATAGGCGACACTGCCAAGTACTGGCAGGTCTTTGAAAACTTTGAAACCGCCGTTACGATTGTCTATGACCCGAGAATGCTGTTTGCAATTTTGGCAATCGTATTGTTCCTTGCCGACATTGCCGTGCGCAAGTTTAAGTTCAAGTGGCCGCACGAGTTAATCAGGGCATACCGGAAAAAAAGCTTATCCAAAACGCAGGGAGATTTACATGATCAGCCGTCTTGATGCGTCTGCTTGTTTAACGAGGAAGAATATTATGAAAAAGCTATTATTTTTCGCTGTCATGGGCTTGACCGTGCTGATGGTCTTGCTGTTTGCTGCCTGCGGAAAAATACGTCTTGCCACGCCCCGGAGCGTCAGCGTAGATGATAACTATACGTTGTCATGGTGGGCTGTTGAAGATGCGCTTATCTATACTGTGGAAATCACAAACGCCGAGAGCAATGAAATTATCCTGCGTACACCGAGGGAGGCTTTCCTATCGCTTTCCTGGCTTGACGAAGGAGAATATTCAATCCGTATCAAGTCATCGGGCGACGAAGTGCTTACCCGCCAGTCCGATTGGTCAAAGGCAATTACCTTCCATAAGGGGTATGAAACCGGGCTGGTCTACAGGCTTATCAACAACCAAAGCGAATACGAAATTGCCGGAGCGGGTACGGCATCGGGTGATATCGTAATAGAGGACGTGTACAGGGGCAAGCCCGTTACGCGTATTGCCGACTCCGCCTTCAAGAGCAACAGAAGGATTACCAATCTTGTAATCGGCAACAATGTCAAGTATATCGCCGACAACGCATTTTACAACAGCACCGGACTTGAGACGATAGTTATCCCAAGCTCGGTTACATACATCGGAAGCGCCGCGTTCTATGGCTGCCAAAACATAGAGAGCATCGTTATTCCCAACAGCGTTACGGCTATCAAAGACTATGCGTTTGCATACTGCAGGCAGCTGGAGTCCATTACGCTTGGCAACAGCATTGTATCCATTGGCAATTCGGCATTTTTCAACTGCTCCGGCCTGAAAAGCGTTGTTATTCCCAATTCTGTTGCTTCAATCGAGGGTTATGCTTTTGCGTCCGCCACAAAGCTGTTGTCCGTGACATTTGGAAGCGGGCTTAAGATAATAGATGAGTATGCTTTTTATAACTGCTATGTGCTGACCGATATAACCTTTAGCCAAGACAGCAGCTTGCAGTCTTTAGGTCAGTATGCCTTTGCCAAGTGCAGCGTTCTCAAATCAATAGAGCTTCCCGAGGGGCTGGTAAGCATAGGCTATGCCGCCTTTTATGAAAACACGGAAATGGAAAGCGTGAGCATTCCTCAAAGCGTTACCTCGGTGGAAACAAGTGCTTTTGATGCCACCAAATTTTATAAAGATGCAATTGAGGCCGGCGAGCCGTTTGTGTATGCGGGTAATTGGGTTGTAGGCCGTTCGGACAGCATTGCGGCCACTTTGGAGACTGTTACGGCGGCTACGCTGCGTACCGGCACGGTGGGTATTGCCGACAGGGTGTTTTATAACTTCAAAAAGCTTACAGGCATTACGCTGTCCTCGTCAGTCAAAATCATCGGCAAATATGCGTTTGCCGACAACACTCTGCTGTGGCGCATTCAAACTCCCGGCGTGACGCTGATTGACAAAATGGCGTTTTACAGATGCACGATACTTAGCAATATCATACTGGGTTCAAGCCTGCAAAGAATAGGCGATTCGGCCTTCTACGGCTGTTCGCAGCTTGATAACAGCGGCCTCGGCAACTCGTTTATACCAAGTACAGTCACGTCCATAGGCAGCTATGCATTTAAAAACACCCGGCTATGGGATAAGCCCGACAGCCAGGGTATTGTATACGCAGGCAGATGGGTAGTAGGTTATAACAAGGATAACATAGGAGCTGTTGAGCTCAAGACTGACATCGTAGGTGTTGCGGACTATGCCTTTTACAGGTGTACGACGCTGCAATCCGTGCAAAACCTTGCCTATGCCAAGCACATCGGCCGGGGCGCGTTCTCCGGCTGCGAAAGCCTTACGACGGTGGTATTGGGCAGCGATATAAGGGTAATTGAGGACTATACCTTTTATAAATGCTCGTCCCTTTTCAGCATAACCCTGCCCTCAAGGCTGCTCTCCATAGGGCGCTCTGCTTTTTATAACTGCGAGCTGCTAAACGGCATAGACTTGACTGACAGCACAGTGACAAAAATAGGCGATTATGCCTTCTTCGGCTGCACAAACATGAAGGACGTGCAGCTGGGCGACACAGTTGAGCAGATTGGAAACTATGCTTTTTATAATTGTGTATCGGTTACATCACTGGTTATTCCGGGCTCTTTGCAGACAATCGGCACACGCGCATTCAGCAATTGGGAAATGCTGGAGACACTGGAAATCGGCTTTGGCATCACTGAGATTGCCGACTGGGCATTCAGCGCCAGCGATTCTTTAAAGAGTATAATAATTCCCGATTCCGTGCATACAATCGGAAACTACGCATTCTATAACAGCAAAAACGTGGAACAGCTGATATTGGGCGAGGGCATACAGGTAATCGGCAACTATGCGTTTTATGGCCTTGAAAACCTTTCGCAAATAATTCTGCCCAAAAGCGTTACATCTATCGGCAGCTATGCCTTTAAGGGCTGCAGTAGCTTAAGCTCTGTGGTTATAAGCGGAGAGGCAACCGAGATAGGCGCGCACGCTTTCTATGGCTGCAGCACTTTGACAATATACACAGAGGCAGAGAGCGCGCCGGACGGATGGCACGCGCGCTGGAACTCTTCATACCGCCCCGTGGTATATGCCAGCGTGCTGTCAGAAGACAAGACGTATGTAGTTTCAATAACGGTGACGCAGGATAATTTATCAAACGATAAGGCAATCAATGGTATTTCCGCGCCAGTGCGTGAGGACTTCACCTTCTTGGGCTGGAGCTCTGATTCAAGCTCGCAGACAGCGGAATATACCGCCGGCAACATTGCAGACGCGCCTTCAGGCACGGTTTTGTATGCGGTGTGGGCACAAGATTAAAGACATGAGTTATAAGAGATTTATTTTGATTACGCTTTAATCAGCGCGCGACCGTACCCGACGGATGCGCGCTGATTAAAGCGTATTACAGGCCAGCTGAGCTGCTTTTAACTAAGCTTACAAAAGCGGCGCAAAGCTTTGCAAGTAATATATATTTGAGATAACTATATTTAAGTACGCTACCACATTCTTGCGTTACAATGCTGATATAGTATTAGTCAAATAATTGACTTGATATAATTAAAAATGATATAATAAAATGTGTGCTGTTTGGCAACTTGCCCTTCATAGGAGACACCCAACATGACAAAAAATCGGATTATTCTGTTAATAGCCGCGGCGGTACTGGTTGTTGCCGGTGCTTTTGCAACCTTTATGATTCTGAGTCCGGACACCGTAAAGGCTGAATTTAATGTGCACGGCGGCATAGAAATTACCGACGCCAAGATAGAAGTAGGCAAAGAGTTTACTTTGCCTATCCCCGAAAGAGACGGCTATGAATTTGAAGGCTGGTACATAGATTCGGAGTACTTGGGAGAGCCGGTAGCCGTCATAGTAGCCGAAAAAGACGTCGCTTTCCATGCAAAATGGGCAAAGCTTTATCCCGTTGTTCTAAACCTGAACGGCGGTACTTTGACGTCCTCGGGTTCTACGGTTTATCTTAAGGCCGGCGCGGTTGTCTATGAGGCAGTTCAAAATATCATTCCCCAAAAGACAGGATTTATGTTCGGCGCGTGGCTTGCAGGTGACAATGAGCTTTTAAGAAACACCAGAATGCCCGAAGACCAGATTACCCTATCCGCAAAATATAAGGTCGGTTATACCGTGGAAATTTGGCTGCAGAACCTTACGCAGGACGGTTACGAGAAAGTTGCAGAGGACATAAAGGGCTACGAGTATCCCGGTGTGGTATTTACCTCTGAGCCTGACGTGGACGGTTTTTTTGGGGTGGAACATGCTCAGTCAGAGGAAACACTTACTCTGAGCGAGGATTTTACAGAGAATATATTCAAAAATTATTTTGACAGAGAAAGCTATACTGTCACTTTCCGCCCCAACTATCCTGAAGGAGAGGCGGGAGAGCGCCAAACCGCCACTGCTGTATACGGCATCGGACTGACTGTTCCGTCTGACCTTTTTTCATACGAGGGCTATTGCTTTATGGGCTGGGCGGCTACGCCTACCGGCGGGGTGGAGTATACAACCGATTATATCTATCGCGCCTTGTACAACAAGGACGGCGAGGAGACCGCCGAGTCAGATAATCTTTTTGCAAACCGCAACACGACTCTCTATGCGGTGTGGTCAAAGGGATATACCGACATATTCGGGGGTGACGACTATATCTATCTGTTTGATGAAGATTCCGACGTCATATATCTCTCGCGCGGTGACAGATTTTTTAAAGGCGAATACCGCACCGCAACCAAAGCGTTTATATTCATAGACATAAATGATAAAACGGTGATTGAGGGCAAGCTCTATGAAAACGGTATGTATTCATACCGTGACGTTAAGAACGCGGAGTATTCAAGCACGCTGTACCAGGTAGGCGTGGGGCTGGTTGCCAGCACAAAAATTTATTTTGACGCATACAACGGCATCACCTATTCCGTGCTGAGCGACGGCAAGACCACGGAATCGGAGGGCACATTTGTCATAGACGGCGAAGGCTATTACGTTGCAACCTTCACAAGCGGAGAACTGTCAGGCCAGACATTGACGTTTGTCACTGGTACTGTGGACGTCAACGAGGTCACGACTCCGGCGTTTCAAGTGCGCAATGAAGAGGAGTACGGCTTGGGCACGCTCGTGCGCTATATTGTAAATGAAAATTTTCAATTGGCACACTATGGCGAGGTACAGACCTTGACGCTCAACGGCTTTGGCGTTGCCACCTTTTTTGACGGCAACGAAGACACCAGGCTGATATATCAGGCCAGGGGCGAGAACATAGAGCTTGTTACCACAAGCGGCAGCACGTTCGGCGTTGTCCGCCTTATGGAGGACTTTGGCGGAAAAGGCTATATGCTCTATGACTCTGTGTATGACCAAGAATTTAATGCGCAGTCAGGAGGCGGAAAGCTGACCCTTGACGGCCTTAGAAGCGCCACATATAAAGAAGGCGGCACGTCGGTAAGCGGCTATTTTGTGCTGAGCAATTCGCTTTTCGGCGGAACAATCGTAACACTCAAGAGCAGCGGACAAACCTATAAATTTCTTATTACCGCTACTGAATATGTTTATAATGACGAGAACGGCAACCCCAAAACAGAGATAACATACAGCTTTGAGAGAAAGAACGAGGGCTACGCCGAGTATTATTACAAGGACGAAGCAGGCACTTATTACGGGCCTATGCTTGTAATCAACCAGCCCGAAGCAGGCAGGGCGACGGTTTACGGCTATACCCAGACCAGGAAATATGAAAAGGTGGCCGTAGGCACATACGCACTTAATCAAACCAGCGGGCTTTACATATTTACTGTAGAAGAGCATTTTGACGCCGACGTGCTGACCAATACTGTGGATATGTCAAAGGTCAAGGCCTTTGTGTTCTCATTCGGCGTCACACCGGAAAATTACAGCGTAACCTATTGGTATTCCATGACTGATGAGTCGGATACGGAAACCGACTATGAAAAGCATTATACCGCTGCAAGCGGTAGCAATGCGCTGACGTTGGTGTCGGGATTTGCAATCTACAAGGTTGACGGTTTTGTTGTAACCGGAACTTATTCCACGTCAAACGGACTGACTGTAATAACTGTTACCGCAGGCGCAAACAGGGGCAAAAAATATTATCTGGAGCTAAACCAAGAGGACAATACCTTTGTTGCGCTACAGACCGCGCCTTATACTGCGTATGTACTCAACGCCGACGGCAGCACAACAAGGGACGAGTATATAGCTTTTGACGGCAAGGGCGGGGCGGTATATACCGTTATCACCAAGGACAGCGAAGGCAAGGACGTAAAGACCGTATATGAGGGCGGCTTCAGGGACGGAACGCCCACTAAACACGGCATATATGTATATATATTTGAGGCGGAAGGCATGACCTTTGAGTTTATCCAAATGTCCACCTCCTCAAGCGCATATTTCGCTAAATACAACTTGGCTTATAACGGCGATTATTCTTCCGATGAAGACGGCCTGCTTATTTTGGACGGCTTTGGCGGCAATTTGGAATATGTGGACGCTCACGGCAGCAAGTTTACGGGAAGATATTACATCATCGATGAAAATGTTATCCTGATGGCGGCCGACAGCGGCTACCGCTATTTTGACCTTACAGAAAACAAACGCTTTACCGTGCGCGGTGAAGAATACGGCACATATGTGATGATGGACAATCAGTCTGTCCTCAGCTTATATCTGGAGCTTGACGGTTACGGCGGGCTTATTGTATTTAGGTATGAAACGGACGCCGAAGACAACTCTCAGCGCGTAAACGTTGCAGAGGGAGAATATACCCAAAGCGGCGGTGTGTTTACGCTCAATTATGAGAGCGGCGGCGAGCATACGTCTTTGGCGGGCAAGCTCAGCACGTTTACCTATGGCTCGACTGTGTACAACAGCTTTGTGGTCATTCATGACGAAGTGGTGCGAACCTACGTCAACGAGGAAGATTGGTCGGTGTTGATACTTGACAATCAAGGCAATGCCGTCAAGTATGACAAAAAAGGAAACAAAGAGACAGGCACATACACGCTTATCACCGACAGCTTTTTTTACTATGTAAACAGCCGTTCAACCGACGCGTACATATATAAATATGACACGCAAAGCGGCACGGCAACGCCCATTAACTTTGAAGCAAGGGGCTATTACACAGTAAATTTAGAGTCACTGCTGTTCTCGCAGTATGGATTTGTCATAATAAACGGCGAGACTCGCTCTTACTACTCTATTGAAGACGACACTGTAACCATATACCGCAAGGACGCTGAGGCGGAATCGGCAAACGAATACGGCTTTGTAGCAGAAAACTTTGGAGCCTTTAATTCTGTAAAGGATTACGACGGCAAGACATATTACGAAAATAGCGGCGGCTTTGCGCTTAATTTCAACCGTGCAGGAGCAAACAGCGGCAAATACCCCGTGTTGGTCTCCAAAGATAAGTATGCCGCCATCGAAAATCTTTCCTTCACGCCGTCGGGCAGCGCGGAGTTTGCCGTTTTAGGCAGCGTAAGGTTAGACGGCAAAAACGTTGACTGCGTAGTTGTGCGCTATCTGGATGATGAGGGCGAGGCCGTGATGTATGTCATGGTGAGCAATTATCGCTTTTATATCACAACAAACTACACCGGCATAGACAGCAGCGGAGCAAATAACAGCACTTATACCGTTGAGGCGTTGAGCTTAGTAATATCTGCGCCCTCCTACACATTCCTGAACTATTACTATATCTACTATGTTTGGTTCGGCATGGAATATGAAAACAACATAGGCGTCATTACAATTACTTACGAATTTGACGAGGACGGGCAGGAAACCTCCCATTATGTCAACGCTGATTTCGGCCCTGAGGCTTACATGATTGACGCGGACGGCAACCCCATTTCAATTGCCGGCCTGAGTTTTGATTACAACGAGGACACCAAACTTTATACCGCTGACATTACCGCCGAAGACAACCATACCTACCGCCTGTACTTTGTGTTTAATGTGCATCAGGAATTGGGCGTCACCGGAAGCAGCTTTGTATTTACCCGCGTTCAGAAACTGGAAACAGACGACAATTACAGCGTAGAGGTAGAGAGAGTTGTAGCGTCCGATGCGAGCATAAGCCGCGGCAGCTACTATTCAATAGTAATGTCAAAGGACGGCGAGGTTGTGCCGAGCGACAGCATAATACTTTTGAAGGGTAACCTGTATTATATCGTGCGCACCTTGGATGACGGCAAAATAACCCAGACAAAGTACTATAAGCTGACGCTTGTAGAGGTCGCAGAAGAAAATCCGGAAGAGAACCCCGATGTTACAATCGTTCCGCCCTATGAGTCCGTGGTTGTCAGTGTGGAAGAGATTATAACGGTGTATACCGAGGACGAAAAGTCCTATGTTGACATCAACCAATCTGACACCGTAACAATATTTATATTAGATAAAACTGTGTATTATGTGACGGAATGCACATATGACGAGGTATCGGAAACTTATACCGTTAAGACCAGCTCGGGCAAAAACTTTGCCATCAAGGTACA
>CAZPMG010000006.1:9923-24761 GCA_964587785.1 uncultured Clostridia bacterium | reverse complement strand
AGACGGTAACGTTATAGCCTTAAATCATCACAAATGAGCCGCAGCCAAAGTGGCTATAAGGATAAAATGATTAAAATTAAAGCAATCGCTCAAAAGATAATTTTACTGGTTTTAGTAGTGGCACTTTTGCCTGTGTTCAACGGCAATTATGTAAGCTTCGGAGACGGCGAGTTAATCTATCCGGGTATCTCCAAGCTTAACATAGGAGGGCTGCAGACCAATCAAGAGACCTTTTACGATGAAAATGTCATCTATAGACTTCCTGAGACAGTAGAGTCAAACGATGAAATCTCCGTAATCGTGACGATGAATATGCCGACGGTGGTTGAGACCTATGTGCAGACCGGCGGCAAGCAGACGCTGAGCGAGTTTATCACCTCAAGAGAGGCTCAGAAAATTTCTTCAGCGGTGGCGGACGAACGCAAACAGCTGCTTCGCAAGCTAAACTCCTCAGGCATAGATTTTGAGCTTGGCGACCAATATGATACCGTACTAAGCGGCTTTGAAATTACCTTGAAGGCAAAGGACTTTGACAAAATAAGTTCTCTTTTGAAGGGCGCTGCTGACTTAATCGTAGGTGAAGTTTATGCCCCTGCGGAAACTGAAGTGGTCACAAACTATGTAGATGTCTATGAAACGGGTATCTTTGACACTTCCGCATCGGAATTTCAAGGCGACGGAGTAGTAGTTGCGGTACTGGACACCGGGCTTGACTATACACACACGGCATTTAGCGTGAACAACTTTACAACATCAAATGAGGCTTTCACGCTGCAAAGCGTCTCCGGTCATATCAAGGAAACTACTGCTGCAGGCTTTACTGACGGACTGGCTGCAGAGGATGTCTATATCAACAGAAAAGTTCCCTTTGCATATGACTATGCAGACAAAGACCCCGACGTATTCCCCATAAACTCATCACACGGCACGCACGTTGCGGGTATTATCGCAGGCAAGGACGACACCGTCACAGGCGTTGCGCCCAATGCTCAGCTTGCGATTATGAAAGTGTTCTCCGATATCCGTGAGGGCGCAAAAACTTCATGGATTTTATCTGCGCTGGAAGATTGTGTTATCTTGGGCGTAGACGTAATTAACATGTCGCTGGGCTCAGGCTGCGGTTTTACCAGAGAAGTGGATTTGGTAAAGGTAAGCGATGTGTATGACAGCATCCGCGATGCCGGCATATCTTTGATTGCCTCCGCCGCGAACAGCTATAACGCCACCTTAAGCTCGGACAAAAATGGAAGCAACGGCTTGACCTCCAACCCTGATTCCGGCACGGTAGGCTCGCCTTCCACGTATGAAGCGGCGCTATCTGTTGCGTCTGTTGACGGTGTAAAAACCTCATACCTTGTCTCAGGCGGAAAGATTATTTACTTTAACGAGGCATCCACCTCGTCAGTGGACAAGAAGAGCTTTGTAAGCGATATCTTGAGCACTGCGGGCACGGGCGTGAACTCCCATGACTTTGAATATGTAACCATTCCCGGCTTGGGCCGGTCGTCAGACTATCTGCATCCCAACTCATATTATCAGGGAAAGATTGTCCTTGTAAAGCGCGGCATACTTACCTTTGAAGATAAGGTGCGCGTGGCGCTGAACGAAAAGGGCGCGGCGGGAATAATTATCTATAACAACGTGTCTGGTTCGATTTCTATGTCAGTTGGCAAGGACATAGGCGCGGTCTGTTCTATCTCGCAAGACGAGGGCGAAAGACTGGCGGCGGCGGGCAGCGGAATCATAACAGTGAGCAGAAACAACCTTGCCGGACCGTTTATGTCAGATTTCTCCTCATGGGGGCCGACCTCTGACCTGCGAATCAAGCCGGAAATCACCTCGCACGGCGGGGAGATTTTATCAGCTGTTCCCGGACAGGGCTATGAAAGGTTGTCGGGAACGTCTATGGCTGCACCCAACCAGGCAGGCGCGGCGGCGCTTATTCGCCAGTATGTAAAATACAGCGGCGTATTCGGCACAGACTTGACGCCGGAGATGGTAACCGCACGGGTAAACCAGTTGATGATGTCAACTGCCGACATTGTACTTAACAAAAACGGCCTTCCTTATGCAGTGAGAAAGCAGGGCGCAGGGCTGGTCAATATCACCAATTCAGCCACATCAGCGGCGTTTCTTACCACTTTTGACAGCAACGGTCAGGAAATGGACAAGACCAAGCTGGAGCTTGGCGACGACAAGAGCAAAAGCGGCGTCTATCAGATGACTTTTGCAATCAACAACGTCAGCAGCGGCAGGGTGTCCTATGACATCAGCGCCATTTTAATGACCGAAGGTGTTAGCACAACCTATACCAGCCACAGCGACACCACGGTAACGCAGGACGGCAGGCTGCTTTCGGGAAGCCAAACCAGCGTGACCGCTGTCACAAACGGCACTCAGGACGGCAACAAAGTCTCTGTGGACGCCAACAAGACTGCAACAGTCACCGTAAAGGTGGTTCTTTCCCAAGCGGACAAGCAGTATATGGACGAATCTTTTGAGCACGGTATGTATGTTGAAGGGTTTGTCATGCTGGATGCGTTAAGCGGGACAAACATAAATTTAAATGTGCCGCTGCTTGCTTTCTACGGCGACTGGACAGAAGCTCCTATTTTTGACGAGGAGTACTACGATACTCACCGCGACGAAATCAACGCAGGCTTAGACCCCGAGGACAAACTGATGGCAGACGCCTATGCCACCAGGGTAATAGGCCGCCTCTATAACGATTACATAACCACACTTGGCTCGTATTACTTTATACAGAACCCGGCATTGACGCCGATTGCAGCCAACAAGGATTATATATCCGTATCCAATCAGCAGTCATTGACCAACTCCGCCGTAAACGGCATCAGGTCTATTTGGGCAGGATTTCTGCGCAACGTCAAAGAGGTGGAAATGTCGGTGACAGAGGAGTCCACCGGCAGAGAGATTTTCAGCAAGACAAGCTACAATCAGCGCAAATCGTTCAGTTCGGGCGGGAGCATTTACTACTCGTCCATAGACATGGATTTTGGCGTGCTTGAGCAGAATCTCAAGAACAACACAAAATATAACGTAAAGATTACAACATACATAGACTACGGCGCAAAAGAAGACCAAAAGAACACGCGCAATGTATTTGAGTTCCCGTTATATATAGACTTTGAGGCGCCGGTAGTAGCCGACGTCAGCTACCGCACGGAATACGACAGAACCACTCAGAAAACCAAGCTGTTTGCCGATTTAAGCATATATGATAACCATTATGCAATGGGCGTTCAAATTGGCCAAATTATCCCTGCCGATCCTGAGTCAGGCTATAGCTTCTCTTTGGATACGTTCGGAAAATACATAACGCCGGTGTATTCCTCCTTTAACTCTACATCCACAGTTTCCTTTGAGCTTACGGACTATATATCCAGGCTGAAAGAATCGGTGGGCATAGGGTACAAACCCGACGGCTCGTTTGAGGTTGAACAAAAAAATTCGTTTATTGCAATCTGTTACGACTATGCAATGAACTCGGCGACCTATGAAATACCTCTCCCCGACCATATCTTATCTATGTATTTCACGGAGGAGGAAATAGCCCTTAGCCCCAACGAAACCAAGGACCTCACATCGTTATTAAATATCTATCCTTCCGAAAGCTGGCTGCAGATACTTGACTTTACTTCTTCAGACACCCAAATTGTAGACGTTGTCAACCAAACACTCATTGCAAAGTCAAGCGGTACTGCCACAATAACCGTTGTGGGACGCGACGCAGACGGCAATCAAATTACCGCCAGCACAGAGGTAAGGGTGCTTGCGCCGGGTGAAGAGGGCTATCAGGGCGGACACACAATACCCGAGATTAACAAATTTACGCTTACCGGGTATGAGACGACCAAGGCTTTTTTCAGCCTTTCATCGGCGGACAGAGACATCGGCCTTACGGGTTCTACAACTGAGTTTAACGGAAACTACAGGCTGTCCATGTTCCCCTCGGAAAGTGTGAATATTCAGTATATCTTAGATTCATATTTCCCCGATAAGACATCGGTCACATATAAGTCGGGCAATAACAATATAGCTACAGTTTCCGAAACCGGACAGATTGTGGCACAGGCTCAGGGCACCACCAGCATATCCGTGAACGTTATGTTCGACGGCAAGTCCACGCTGTATTCCGGCCGCATAACCATATCGGTCAAAGATCCGTTTACAGCAAACAGCATCTATTTGATGTCATACAGGGGGCTTGGTGGGACGGTGGTCATTCCCAATGACCGCGGCATTACCACCATCTATCCGTATGCATTCTCCAACTATGAATTTGTGGTGAAGGATTTAAGCCAAGGCGATGTGATAGATGAGGAAGATCCCTATCTGACAAAGCAGTCGCCCATCGGCGAAGACACGATAACAAAAATTATTATCCCCGAGGGCGTGACCGATATCAACGCATACGCGTTTGCCCGGCTGACCGCCTTGGAAGAGGTTGTTTTGCCCTCCACGCTTAAGAACATAGGCGTGGGCGCATTCTCGGGCTGCACATCGCTTAAGACAATTAACCTTGAGAAGGTAAAGTTTATCAACGAAAAAGCGTTTGCCGATTGCGCGCTTGAATATGCGAACTTTGGCTCGGTTGTGGCAATAGGCAACTATGCCTTTGAAAACTGCAGGCTGTCCCACATCATTTTACCGGAATCCTCCCAATCCGTGGGCAACGGCGCTTTCTATGGCAACAGCTTTTTGGACAGCGCAGAATTTCATGCGCCTAAACTTAAGATTGGCTCATATGTGTTTGCAGAATGCCCCAACCTGGTGTCTATCTATATCAACGCGTCGGTTATAGCGTCCTATGCATTTTACAACTCCTCAGAGTTAGAGCAAGTTACTCTTGGCAAGGATGTGGCAGTGATCAATGAGTTTGCCTTTGCCGGCACCAAGGTGGCGAAGTTTACCATTGATTCTAAGAACAAAATTCTGACCACTGATGCAACGGGCGCGCTTATTTATAAGGGCAGCGAACTGGTTTTGGTTGCGCCGCAATATGCAAGCAACGAAGTTACAACAGACGCTGCTTCAATTGCCAAGGGCGCGTTTTCCGGCAACAACAGAATATTCCGGGTGAAGGCTGACAACGCAACCGTTGTAGGGCCGTATGCGTTTGCCTATTGCGCTAACTTGGTAGAGGTGTCCCTCAGCAGCGTTGAGCAAATCGGTGACTTTGCGTTTATAGAGACGGCAATAACACAGACGCCAAACCTATCAAACATATCGCGCATAGGAAATTATGCCTTTGCATTCACAGACATTACCTCCGTTACCATTGCTGACAACGCGGTAATTGGCAACTATGCCTTTGCGTACTGCACAAAGCTTAAAACCGTGACGTTAGGTGATAACGTGACGTTGGGAGAGGCGGCGTTCTACTGCCCGATCGGTCTTTACACATACGAAAACACCGGAAGCTTTGATTACTATTCAGTGTATAACTATGAAGTCAAGGATGAGACCGGAGCGGTTGTAAAAACTCTGAGCTATTACCGCTACAACTTTAATGTGGGCGTCACATCGGGCTTAACTTCGGTGGAAATAGGCGGCAATGCCGTAATCGGCGACTATGCATTTGCCGGCAACGCCAAGCTAAGCAGTCTGACGCTTGGAGACGGCGCAAAAATCGGAGCATATTCCTTCTTCAACAACGCTGCATTGACAAGTGTGGACTTGTCTAAGGCAGAAGCTATAGGCGAGTTTGCTTTCTCAGGCACGCGCACACAAGACTATTGGGTGTCAGAGAGCACATGGAATTATGCCTACCTGCAAGAGGTAATCAACGGAGAAACGGTCATATACGACTATGTATATACAAGTTTTGCCCCCGCGTTTGCGGAGGTAGACCTGACAAATCTTGCGGAAATAGGCGTGGGTGCGTTTGCATACAACACCGCCCTGACAAACGTTGTGTTCGGCAGCCGCTTGAGCGCGGTGGGCGACTATGCGTTCATGGGCTGCTCGGGGCTTTCTGAGGTGACGCTGCCCGAGCAGGTTAGCGACATTGGCACATTTACATTCTACGGCACGTCACTCAGCCAAATAGACCTCAGCAATGTCTCCACTGTAGGCGCATATGCATTTGCGCTCACTCCGCTTACGCAGGTAACGTTTAAAGACGGAGTGTCAATTGCGAACGGCGCGTTTATCTATTGCGGCAGTTTGACAGACGCTGTAAATCTTAAAAACGCAAGCAGCATAGGTACTTACGCGTTCAGCCGCACGGCTCTTACGGAAATCCACTTGGAAAACACAGTAACTGTGGGTGACTTTGCGTTTGCTCTCTCAGCGGTTACCTCCGTCAAGTTTGGCAACAAATTGGAAAGCCTGGGCGAAAATCCATTTTACGGCTGCTTAATAACCACCTTTGGACGGGAAACCGACATTGTATTCAACAATAAGGTGATAGGCACCCGCTTGGAGGAAAGCTATGACGTCAGCAAAACCGTAAAGGTAATCAACGGCGTGCTGTATCAGGCGGTTCCCAAGGGGCTTGAGCTTGTCTCTTATCCGCTTGCAAGTGCGCGGACGGCTTATACTTTAGAAGAAGGTACTGTGAGGATTTCCGCCATGGCCTTTGCAGGGACGGTATTGGAATACGTAACGCTTCCCTCTACGCTCAAGGCCATAGGCGACAAGGCGTTTTACGGATGCCGGAATCTCTCTGTAGTGATTTTTAAAAGCTATTATGCCCCCATATTGGAAGAGGCTTACGATACATCTTATTTGACGTACGAAAATCTTCCGTTCACCGGAAGCATGGGTGAATACGAGGGACTGGGTATATCAAAGTTTTATATGTGGAATATCACTTCTTCATTTAATAACTTCTATTTCGGCGCAAACTTTGTAAATTATATCGGGCATATTACAAAGAATATAACCATGGTAAAGCCTGCAAACGGGCAAAACTATAACACATTTATATTATCTCAATACTTTAAGACGGTTGCGAACGGCAGCAATGCCGCGTCAGAAGCCACCCTGCGGGTAATTGATTTGATTAACGCTCTGCCCAAGAGTATTACACTTGCGGACGAAAGCTTGGTAGTTGCCGCGCGCTCTGCATATAACAGCCTTCCGCTGGTTGAGCAGCAGGCACTCGTCAACAACTATTCCGCGCTTCTGACAGCGGAATCAACCATTGAATATCTGAAGCTGAGAGTTGACCCCGAACCCGAGCCAGTGCCGGCTCCCCAGCCCTCAAAGTTTGCCAAGTTCTTGCAAGACAACTATGTCGGGATTATCATAGCCGGAGTGGCGGTGCTTGCTTCGGCCGGATATATAACCTTTGAAAAAATGAGGAACAGGCAAAAAAACGGCTAAGCGCTTTGCTTAACACGCACTAAATTGCGCACAGAAGGATTACATGAAAAATAAAGTCAAAATAATTTTATTGTTTGTCTGTGTAGTTACACTTTCTTTGAGCCTTGCCGCCTGCGCGGAAGGGTTGAAGATAGAGGACTATGAAAAGCGGGGCTATAAGGTTTTTGTCACCTACGACGCCAACGGCGGTAACTTCTTAGGCCGCTCGGG
Organism: uncultured Clostridia bacterium; assembly: GCA_964587785.1. GTDB lineage: Bacteria > Bacillota > Clostridia > Christensenellales > HGM11417 > CAZPMG01. The sequence goes on along the minus strand of CAZPMG010000006.1, from coordinate 17,198 downwards.
CGTCTCCATTATGGACTTGTTTAAGCCTGACGATTACCAAGCGGACGCAAGCGGCGTTGCCCGGATCAAGCTGATTGAGCCTACAAGCGAAACCCGCCCGGTCAGCGGTGCATCCTCAATAAAATTGACCAGGCCGGGTTATTTCTTTGCGGGGTGGTATAAGACGCGTTCACTGCTGACAAACGAGGCAGGAAACGTTGTGGACGAAAGCGGCGCAGAGCTTGAGCTTTTAGGTGATACTTACGTCTATGCCGGCACGGAAGACGCCGCACAGCCCGCCTACATTTACTCGGATTATTGGGATTTTGGAAACGATGTCATCGAGTATGCAGAAGGCGACGGCTTAGTGTCCTTTACCCTGTATGCCGGATGGGTTCAATATTACGAATTTCATTATTACCATCAAAAAGACGGTGAGTGGGAACTTTTTGGCAAAACTGACTTTGATTACAAGAGCACGAACGCGCAGGGCTCAAGCTCATCCGACCACGACACGATATGGATTCCTGACTGGCACGAAGGTTCAATGAAACATTCTTGGTCTTACAGCGACAGAGGAACTTATACCTTCCCAAAGGTCTCCGGCGCTACTTTCAGCAAGGCATATCTTGACCCCGAGTGCACGCAGGAGATAACGGAGGCTTTCAGGCACGAGGGAACGCTGGACATTGAACGCGGCATAGCGGTAAACAGAGTTCAAAACATCTACGTGGCTTTGCTTGAGGGCGAAAGGTATAGAATAGAGACCGCCGAGCAGCTCAGCACAAACCCAAACCTAAACGGATACTACGAGATTTTGGCAGACCTTGACTTTAGCGATGTATCTTGGCCTGCACTGCTCAGCACTAACACGTTTAACGGAAGGATTTACAGCGCAGAGGGAAATCGCTACAGCCTGAAGAATATATCCGTGCGCCATACATCTGACACTGCAACTGTGGGCGGACTGTTCGGTATAATATCTGAAACCGCTGTCATTAAAGACGTCTCCTTTGAAAATGTGACCTATGACATAGCAAGGACAGGAGCGCGGCTGCGCGATACGAGCTTTGGGCTGTTTGCCGGAATAATAGAGGACGGCGCAGAGATTACCGATGTCGAGGTGGGCGGAACGTTTAAGCTTGGCGAAGTCACCTTGGGCGATAACTATTCAATCAACTTGCTTGCAAACGGCAACGTGCAGGGCATAGTCCAAACCGAGATAAGCCTACAGGTTTATGCAAGGGTTTTAAGCAACAGGTATCTTTACAATGTTGACCCGGAATCGGTGGAGATTGACGACGACGGTGACATAACCATGACGCTATTGACACTTTCTGAAAGGGACGAACCCTTTTACATTATCATATAACTCATGTGGAGGACAAACATGAAAAAGAAAAAGATTATTGCCATAACGGCCATCGCAAGCTGTGTGGTCCTTGCCGCCGCCATTATATTGCCGATAGTGTTATCAGGCGGCGCCAAAAAAGACAGCATTGTCATCATGACCGAGGAACTGAGCGGTCTGTTTAACCCGTTTTATGCCACCACCGGGGCAGATCAAACGGTTGTGGGCATGACACAGATAGGCATGCTCACCACCGATAAAGACGGCAAGACTGCGGCAGGCGATGATTTAAGCACCGTGGTAAAAGCATATGAACAAAAGATTGTTAACAATGCAGGTTCGACAGAAACGGTGTATAATTTTGTCATCAAAAACGGCCTGAAGTTTTCCGACGGCAAGCCGCTTACCATGAACGACGTATTGTTCAATATGTATGAATACCTTGACCCTGTTTACACCGGCTCTTCTACAATGTATTCCACCAAAATAAAGGGGCTGAGCCAGTACAGAACGCAGACATCCTTCTCCGGAGTAGAGGGTGATGCGTTGGAGCAGCAAATTGCCAGCGAGGCATCATCGCTTGCGACATTTAGAATCCTTGAGCTTGTTGATCTATACAAGGAGCGCGGATTAATATCCGGGTCGCAGTCGCTTTACAGCCTGACAGAACAGCAAATGCGGGATGCCATAAGCACGTATATTGTTAACGATAGTTACAAGGATGCCGTTGCCACCGAAACGCAGCAGCAGAGCATGACAGAGGAGCAGTACAGGGAGCTTTTGCTTGAAGACTATGAGCTCACCTTAAAGACTTTTAAGGAAGAGCTGACATCGGACTTTAGAGCTGCAAAAGAGTCATATGACACAACTACAGTTCCCTATTCCGAATGGAAGCAAGAGCTCGAGAGCGATATATTTAAATTTTTCTTATATGAAGGGTACATTATTCCCGAATACAACAAAGTTTTAGGAAAAACCGACCGCACCAAAATTCTCCGCTTTGACGGAACAGAGCTATTAGAACATTACAAAACTGAGGAAGCTGCCATAAATATGGTGTATGAAAACACCATAAAGTCTAATTTGGACAGTGTTTTGACGCAGTGGGGCACATCCGCTGAGATTCACACTCAATACGCCGCTCATGCGCGCTCCATACTGCTCCGCAAAAACATTTCCTCCGACGGCTCCTTGACGCAGCCCAACATCTCCGGCATAGTGTCCTTAGGCCATGCAGACAGCACGCCCAATGAGGTCACCGTAGATGGCGACACATACAAGGTGGCAAAATCGCATAATGAGGACGGCACCCCCGCAAACTCCGGTGAGTACGACATACTTCAAATCACAGTCCTTGGAACTGACCCCAAAGCTATATACAACTTTGGTTTCAGAGTATCGCCTGCGCACTATTACACCGCAGACGCCGAGTTCCCAAACGGCAGGCCGATTGACATCAAAAACAACAAGTTCGGGGTGGAGTATGCAAGCGCCGAATTCCAAAGCAGGGTAATACAGTCGCAGCTGCACCTTGAAGTGCCTGTGGGCGCAGGCCCTTTTGTGGCGACTGACAGAGCCAACAACGACAACCCTGCAGGCGCTAACTTCAGCAGCAGCAACATAGTCTATTTTAAAGCAAACAAAAACTTTATGTTCCCGGTCAAGGCCGAGAAGCTTCGTATGCAGGTTGTGGGCGCGTCCAACGCACTGGATAAGTTGGTTGACGGCGAAGTTGACTTTGTTGAGCCGCAGTTTACAAAGGCAAACTCTGCCAGGCTCAAGGGTATGTCTTCTGACGGATATAGGGAGCTTTCTGCTTGGCAGCTTGGTTACGGCTACATCGGCATAAATGCCGGTAAAGTTCCCAACATCAACATTCGCCGTGCAATTATGTCCGCAATGCAGACATCGTTGGCTCTGGGATATTATGAGTCGGGAACGGTTGAGAACATAAACTGGCCTATGTCCATGGTCAGCTGGGCGTACCCATATGCCGCGGACCGCAAAACGCCTCTTGAAAACAGCTGGGATTACACCAAATGGGCGGGCATAACAGCAGCAGAAAACAAGATAAGAAGTTATATGAACTTAGCGGGTGCAGCCGAAGGAGACAGCCGTCTCAGCATTACGTTTACTGTTGCCGGTGCGTCCATCACAGAGCACCCGACCTATTCAGTATTCAAGCAGGCGTCAGAAATTTTGAATGACCTTGGCTGGAACGTAGAGGTAAAGGCCGACTCCAATGCGCTGAGAAAGCTTTCCACCGGTTCGCTTCAAGTTTGGGCGGCGGCATGGGGCTCAACGGTTGACCCTGATATGTATCAGGTTTACCACAAAAATTCCACGGCGACGTCGGTAAACGCCTGGGGTTACCGCGAAATCAAGCTGGATACCAGCACCTACAGCAAGGAGTATGATATTATCAATAGGCTCAGCGTCATAATTGATGAAGCACGTACTCTCTTAAGAGATGAGGACAGAATACCCCTGTATAAGGATGCCATGGAGCTGGTGCTTGAGCTGGCGGTGGAAATGCCTGTGTATCAGCGTTCGACGTTGTATGCATATAACTCCAATACTATCACCGGAATCAACAGTGACGTCAATCACTTTACATCTCCCCTTGAAAGAATCTGGGAACTGGAGATGGTTGGCTAAATTTTAATCGTAAGTGCGGGACTGCTGCCTGAGCCCAAATATTGTGCTTAGGCAGCGCCCTGCTATGCAACTATATATCTTGGAGCAAAGATGTTTAAGTATATTTTAAAGAGAATAGGGATATCCATACTCATTCTGCTGGGTGTTTCCTTTATTCTGTATGTGTTACTCCGCAGTATGCCGACGGACTTTATAGAGGCAAAAATACTCGAGCTTAACACAACGGGACAGGCGGTTTCCGAAGAGTTTATCCGTCAGATGTACAAGACGTACGGTCTGGACGGCACTATAGTTGAGGGATATTTCAATTGGCTGGGCAATGCTGTTCGTTTGGATTTTGGCAACAGCTTCAACAGTCATCGCGCTGTATTGTCGGAAATTTTTAACCCTGATAGGCTGGGTACGTCCTTTATGGTGGCTGCAATCGCCATGGTCTTCGAGTTTCTTATCGCCATTCCTTTGGGAATTACGGCGGCTACTCACCAATATTCCATACGCGACTATGCTGTTACCGTATTTGTCTTGATAGGCATATCGCTCCCGTCCTTCTTTTTCGGGCAGATGCTCAAAGACATTTTTGCAATCAAGCTGCAGTGGCTTCCTGTTTCGGGCATGGGAGACCCCACAAAAACGTATGTGGGCTTTGAGGCGTTTTTAGACTACATACGGCATATGATTTTGCCCATTGTGACAGTTGTCATACTGAGCATAGGCGCCCGTACGAGAATGACGCGAACCAATATGCTTGAGGTGCTGAACTCCGACTATATCCGCACGGCCCGGGCAAAGGGCTTGAGGGAGTCCAAGGTAATATATAAGCACGCGTTCCGCAATACGCTTATCCCTCTTGTCACAGGGCTTGCCGGCCTCATACCTGCGCTGTTTTCAGGCGCTATGATAACCGAATCCGTATTCGACCTGACCGGCATAGGCAGTTATGCATTAAAGTCAATGACCACCGGAGATATTCCCGTTATAATGACATACAATATGTTCTTGGCTTTCTTATCCGTTATGGGGGTATTGCTTGCCGACTTGATGTACGCGGTTGTCGATCCGCGGGTGAAACTTGCCTAATGGAGATATGATGGAAGAGAACATGGATTTACAGACAAATTTGCAAGCAGAAGAAGTTGGCGAGCAGGTTGTTTCGGACACAGAAAGGCCTCTCGATAGAAACGTTAAGCTCATGTCGCCCACTCAAATGGTCATGCGCAGGTTTTTCCGTTCCAAACTGTCTGTCGTCGGTTTGACAATTTTGATACTGCTTAATTTATTCTGCTGGTTTGGGCCTGTGGTTTATTCGCGCTGGGGGGAAATAGAGGTTGACCGCACCGGCTCAATAGAGTATGCAGAGTATGCTGTGCAGAATGAAAGCGGCGGCTTTATACAGCTGGTCGTCACCGACAACGGCATCAACTCCTTGGCGCCGCCCTCTACTGATCATTTTCTTGGAACAGATGAACAGGGCATGGATATCTTTACGCGGTTAATGTACGGCGGCAGGCTGTCGCTGTCCATTAGCTTTTTCACTGTTATTTTAATATCCGTTCTGGGGATAATACTCGGCGGAATTGCAGGCTATTACGGCGGTGCTGTGGACAACATAATCATGCGCATATGCGATATACTGATATGCCTGCCCACGCTTCCGCTTATGCTCATAATCGGTACGGTGTTGGAGGCCAACGGCGTGCCTTCCCAGTACTACATATACCTGTTGATGGGGCTTTTGTCGTTTTTCTCCTGGCCGGGCATGGCGCGTTTGGTTCGCGGACAAATTTTGTTTCTGCGCGAGCAAGAGTACATGGCGGCAGCTGAGGCTATGGGTTTTTCCACCACAAGAAAGATATTCAAGCATTTGATTCCAAACATAATACCGCAAATTTTGGTCTCTATGACCCTGTCGCTTGGAAGTATGATTTTGTATGAATCTACGCTTTCGTACCTCAATCTCGGCGTAAAAATCCCCTATGCCTCCTGGGGAACAATGATTGAGGTCATATCAAAGAGGCAGGACATTTTGCAAAACAATCTTAATGTTTGGTTTCCGTCCGGATTCTGCATTATATTGGCTGTGCTTGCTTTCAACTTTGTCGGCGACGGATTGCGGGATGCACTCGATCCAAAGCAGAGGAGATAAAAATGAGTGTATTTAAACTGTTTAAAAGAGAAGATAAAGACCCGGCTGCCGCAGACGTTACATCCAAAAAGCAATATTTAAGCGGCAGGGAAGTCAGGGAAATTGCCAAGGCAAACTCAAAAGAAATGCGCCGGCTGGAAAAGGAAAAGAACCGGAATGTTCCGCATTCAGAGTATGTTTCCGAGATGAAAGACAGCGAAAACATATTGGAAGTCGAGGACTTGCATTCTTATTTCTTTACCGACCAAGGCGTGGTAAAGGCTGTCAACGGCGTTAGCTTTACCGTTCCTCAGAATGCCACAGTGGGCATTGTAGGCGAGTCCGGCTGCGGCAAATCAGTTACCTCAATGTCTATCATGAGACTGCTGCAGGGGCCTACGGGGCAAATTGTCAATGGAAGCATCCGCTTTAAGACAATTGACTATAAGTATGATGAAAACGAGCAGTATATACCCGTATATGAAAAGGACGAAAACGGCGAGGTTGTTTTAGAGCAGGTTCTTGACAAAAAAGGCAACGCAAAATTAGACAGGCAGGGCAATCCGGTTATGCAGCCCAAGCACCTTAAAGATGCCGACGGAATAGGCGTTTATGAAAAGGAAGAAGTCGTCTACGATATTGCCAAAATGCCTATTAATAATATGTACAAGCTCCGCGGAAGGCAGATGAGCATGGTCTTTCAAGAGCCTATGACATCGCTTAACCCTGTCTTTACAATAGGCAACCAAATTGACGAGGTGGTGCTGCTGCATATCCCCGGCGCAACCAAAGAGTTTGCAAAAAAGCGCTCAATAGAGATGCTTAACATGGTGGGTATCGCCATGCCTGAAAGGGTTTATGCATCCTATCCCCACGAGTTATCGGGCGGTATGCGCCAGCGCGTGATGATTGCCATAGCCTTGGCGTGTGAGCCGAGGCTGATTATCGCGGACGAGCCTACAACTGCGCTGGACGTTACAATTCAGGCGCAAATCCTTGAGCTTTTCAACGATTTAAAAAAGAGAATCAACGGATCTATTTTGCTGATTACGCACAACTTGGGCGTTGTAGCCGAGACAGCCGACTATGTTTTGGTCATGTATGCGGGAAAGATTATAGAAAAAGGTACGGTTTCTGAAATTTTCCACAACCCTTGTCATCCTTA
>CAZPMG010000006.1:7481-9823 GCA_964587785.1 uncultured Clostridia bacterium | reverse complement strand
GACGAAGCAAACGCGGCTTATTCAAGCACCGATATAATATTGGACGTAAGAAACCTAAAAAAGTATTTTCCTTTAAAGAAAACGCTTATGGGTGATCCTATTGTAAACCTCAAAGCCGTTGACGATGTGTCCTTTACCTTGAAAAGGGGGGAAACGCTGGGCATTGTGGGAGAATCGGGCTGCGGAAAAACCACAATGGGCAGAGCCATATTGAAGCTGCATCAGCCCACTGCAGGCAATATTTATTTTGAAGGGAAAGACATAGCAGGCTACAGCTCCGGTCAAATGAGGGAGCTTAGGACAAGTATGCAAATTGTCTTTCAGGACCCATACTCCTCATTGCCTCCAAGGAGCACTGTAGGCGATATCCTGTCTGAGCCGGTGATGGTTCATAACATTGTTCCCAGAGCCCAAATCAAGGACTATGTGTTAAACTTAATGGAGTCCTGCGGCCTTCACGACTATTATTACGAAAGATACCCCCACGAGTTTTCCGGCGGACAGCGTCAGCGTATTTGCATTGCAAGGGCGCTTACAGTCAACCCTAAGCTTGTCGTCTGCGACGAGCCTGTGTCGGCTCTGGACGTGTCCATTCAAGCGCAAATTATCAATTTGCTGAAAAAACTGCAGCGTGAAAGGCAGCTTAGCTATCTGTTTATATCACACGACCTCTCGGTGGTAAAATTTGTATCTGACAAAATCGGCGTGATGTATTTGGGCTCAATCATAGAATTTGGCAGTAAAGACAAAATTTTCAGCAATCCCATGCATCCTTACACCGAAGCCCTGTTTTCCGCTGTACCCGATTTTGACCCCGACAAAAAGACAAAGCGTACGATTCTAAAAGGAGATATTCCCTCTCCCGCAAATCCTCCGCCGGGCTGTAAGTTTCACACCCGCTGCCCCAAGGCAATGGAGATTTGCAAAACGGTTGCCCCCGTATACAAGGAATACGAGGCAGACCACTCCGTGGCCTGCCATCTGTACCCGCAGGAATAATTAAATGGCAAAAAAGAAAAAGAAAAAAGTAATATATTATGATGATGGCTCGACCATCAGCAACATGTCAGGTGTAGGAAAGCCCAAGCCTAAAGGTGTTTCCGCGCCGGTGAAGCAAAAGACCACGGAAACAAAGTGGCAGACCTATTGGCGCGCCGTAAATATGATGATTGTTCCAACCCTAATAGGCTTGGGCGTTCTTGCGCTTCTGTATCTTTTGCTCTCCTCGCTGTAAGCCGGTTATACTCAAATTTACGTTTACAGCCTTTCTGATTGGAATACGTTATAGCGCCGCAGTTGGCTGCCTCTTGTGCGATTGGCGATAATTACAAGGGCGTACAGCCAGCCGCCAACATGCCTTACAGAACTTATTAATGCCACCGTCGAAACCGGTGGTATTTTTTATTCAGCCTGGGCATAGTAATGTTAAGAAAAAAACATAGTCTGCAGTAACGCAAAGGTGCTGCCCTTTATTTTGCAAAGGGCAGCACCTTTGAAGATGTTTGGTTTGTAATAGATAAGCGGTTTTACTGGGGGGCTAATAAGAATGCAGAGAGTACGGCGTTTTGCATGGGGCCCAGCAAAACGTCGCCGCCGGTGGCACTTGTCAGTGTTAAATCCAATACATCGCCTGCGCCTAAAAGAACAATTGCGCTTCCGGACAATGTGACAAAATCGCTTCCGAGCACAAACCCGGGGGATAGAGCGGGGACTTCCATTCCGTTTAACCGTACAGAGGCGACAATGCCTAAGGTGCCGGAGGCAGATTGCAGTATAACTGAAAAATCAACCTTATAATGCCCTGCTGTGATAATAGTAAGATTATCCGTGCCGAGCGTGATTCCGCTGGCCGCCATTTCTTCGGGAAGCTCAACAACTATTCCACTGTCGGGAACTGTCAATACTTGAGTTACATCGTTGAACCGGCCGCCAAAAGCTAAAGACATATTGCCTTGTGCACCCGTCGCACCGGTTGCTCCGGACGCTCCTGTTGCGCCTGTTGCCCCGGCAGCGCCCGTCGCTCCAGCCGCGCCCTGTGCTCCTGTTGCGCCCGTTGCCCCAACGGCACCTTGCGCTCCTGTTGCGCCTGTTGCCCCGGCAGCGCCCGTCGCTCCAGCCGCGCCCTGTGCTCCTGTTGCGCCCGTTGCCCCAACGGCACCTTGCGCTCCAGTGGCACCAGTTGCTCCGGACGCTCCTGTTGCACCTGTTGCCCCGGCAGCACCCGTTGCTCCTATGGCGCCGATTGCTCCAGCCGCGCCCTGTGCACCCGTTGCTCCCGACGTTCCTGTTGCGCCCGTCGCTCCGGCCGCGCCCTGTGCTCCAGTGGCACCCGTCGCTCCGGC
>CAZPMG010000006.1:0-7381 GCA_964587785.1 uncultured Clostridia bacterium | reverse complement strand
TTGCGCCCGTCGCTCCGGCCGCGCCCTGTGCTCCAGTGGCACCCGTCGCTCCGGCGGCACCTTGCTCGCCCTGCGCTCCTGCGCGGCCCGGGATTCCGCGCGGGCCTCTGGAACCTCTGGGGCCTCTGGGGCCTGTGGGCCCGCTGCAGCAGCAATAATGTCCGGCATCACAGCAGCATTGTCCGCACAGAGCGCCGCAACTGTTGCAGCGGTAATATTCGTTATAATTATCCATTTCTTTTGTTCTCCTGATTGTAAATAACATTAAATACATATTAATTATCAGCTGATTATTTAGTCAGAATAACTTTTAACCGGTTCTTGCCGGCTAAAAGTCGCTTTCATATTTAATCTGTAAGGCAAAGTATTGCCTTTTCCGAATCCCGCTGCAATTTTCTTGTAAAAGCTTCATTATTGCGGGGAAAAAACGACCTGCCGTACGCAAAAATGATTAACAATCCCTTAAAATCACTTATGCGCCGCACATTTCTTTGTGAAATAATAGAAATATTAGCAGTTTAACAAAGCTTAATTTCAAGGTTGCAAGCTAAAGTTTTTAAACCGCCTTTAATCTATATTATGCATAACAAAATATTTAGGTACGGCGCACACGCGCAAATATGGTCAATTAATTGAGCATTTGGTGCAGATAACGGAAGCAAGTGATTACACAATGCAGCGCGATAATGCAGTGCGGCTTACATAATTGCAGTAAAAAAAGCAGCGGCAGGTTTAGTGCCGCTGCTTTGAAAGTTCGTATTATGGAAAAAAACTATGTTTGCTCTATAAACTATAAAATTTTAGAGTTAATTACGCAGTTGACGTCAGGTAGTGTAGAAAACCGTGCCGGCTATTTCTATGGTTTTAAGCGTTCCGTCTATCCATATGTTGATGCTCTCAATCCGGGCTGATGCCGGAGCTTGATCAAACAATGTGTCAAAGCCGGTGGATATATCGTATACGGAAATCACTGTTATATATTTGCCGTTTTGGCTCCTGTATTGCTCTTTAATTTTCAACCTGTGCGAGTAAAAAACCGGTTCTTCGTCCAGTGAGGCGTTTCCATGTGTCAGGTTGCTGGCGCCGCCGACGGTGTTGAGCCAAGTAATCTGCTTGTTGGTCTCTATGGCTACATCAAAAGGTTCAACCGTGCTGTTATATCTGATGACCGGCTGCCCGCCGATAAACGAGTCAAAAGAGTACGTGCGAATACTTACTTCAATTTGGTTTTCGCTCTCATATATAATCAAGCTATCATCAATTTTAGAGGGCGGCAAAAGTGCTGCGGTCAGCGATAACCCTGCAACAATTAGGCATAGCCCCGCAAACAATGCGCGGATTCTAATTTTCGGTTTTTTATGGTTTTGCACGGCAAAGCAAAGCAGCAGCTGCAATCCCGTGAGCGCAAACACAATTATAAAGCCCGGAGAAACAAAGTATACGTTTCTGCCTTCCATATAGTTGAGATGCGGGAGCGTGAGGGTTGAATAAACCAAGCACGCCAGACAAAGTGCAAAAATCGCCGAGGGAAGTTTAATGGAATAAAGTATGCTACCGTTTACTGTTTTGACCAGTTGAATGAACGACAAAACAACAACGCACAGCATTGCGGCGGGTGTTACAATAGAGAGCAGGGAAAGCGGCATATCGTTGACATGAACGGAGTAACCTGTGTTTATACTACCCAACAAAGACATAGAAACAGTTTGATATCGATTTGCAGTAATATCGCTGTATTCCGTCTTAGAATATGCACCGAAGAGCAGGCAAAAGAAAATAATAAATACATAGCTTAGTATCAGCATAGGCGTAAAAGAGTTGTGGGTGACCTGATAGAGATTGAGCCTATAGCAATCACTTGGAATGTTTTCCTCTTTTTTGATGCCGGCAAACAGCGGTCTATGTGTCTGTTTGTTATTTTGCTTGGAAGCGGGCTGAGTGCGCCCGTATGAGGCGCTGCTTGGTGCTTGCTCCGCAGCGGCTGCTGCGTCTGCGGTCTTATCGGACAGCAGGCTGTCTACACTTACGCCCAATGTTTGGGCAAGCCTTGGCAATGTGGCGATATCGGGCAGCCCGTATCCGTTCTCCCACTTGCTGACGGTCTTGTCGGATACGTTGATTTTTGCCCCCAGCGCGCTTTGCGTAAGCGCCGCCTGTTTCCGAAGCAGACAGATTTTTTTTCCAAAATTATTATAATCCATACCTTTCCACCGTTTCTTTAATTGTGCATATCTGCCTTTATATTATATCACCGTTTTATAATAATGTCCCCGCGGTTTTAAGTTTTAAAGGTATACTAATCGCATACTTGCCCAAAGCTGACGTAGAGAAACCATAGTAAACCCACTTTTTCAATAATTTTTTAAATTAAATTGGTTTCTTCTTGACTTTCAGTTTAAGGTTTAGTATTATAAATGATAGTTAGCAATGGCTAACTTTACTTAATCTAATCGCCGATGTTAGGGCGGTTGATTTTGCTTGATAAAGTTAGCTTAATCTAATAATACTCAAGTTTCATTAAAGGAGAAACTATGAAAAGAATTGTTGCGGTGGCTGTAATATTTGTTATGGCGGCGCTTGTGCTCGGTGCGTGCGGCAGCAGGCCGGAGGGTGACCGTGTATACGCTCTGTCCGATGTGGAGGAGAACCAGTACGGCTATACAGCGGACAGTTTCCGGCTGTTTGAGATAAACCTATTTGAGGACGGCGCTTACCGTGTGGATTTTCAGGCCAAGGGTATGCCGGTTGTGGCGAGTGAAAGGGGTACATATACCATAGCTGACGGAGTTTTGCTGCTTGAAAGGGCGGAGGACAGCAGTCATCTCATTGACAGCATAGTCAGTTATGACCAAGCGGGAGGGCAGATAAAGGCTCTGTGCGTGGACAAGTCGAGCGGCGGAACATACGGCGCTACATTTGCTAAGACAGATGCCGGTTCTGACCAAGACAACAATCAAGACCCGGGTGACGACGATGACGACGAAGACCAAAGCGCAGGCTTCGAGAACTTTGAAGGCGGCGTATATGTTTTAACCGATGTGCTTGAGAATGAATCGGAGTATGTAGTAGATTCATTTAAAACGTTTATCGTTACGTTTGACGATGGCAGCTATACCGTGGCGTTCAGCCCGGCAGGCCCTGCTCCCACGCTGAGCGAAACCGGCACATACACCATAGACGAAAACGGAGCGATGACTCTTGTGCGCTCAGGCGGAAGCAATATTTTGGCGTCTGCGGTTTCATATGACGGCACGCTCAAGCAGATAACCATTGAATGCAAGGGCATGGGCAGCAATCCCAATTACACTGCGGTGTTTGGGTTGGAGGCCGATGAGACGGCAGGCTTTGAGGACTTTGAAGGCGGTGTATATGTTTTAATCGATGTGCTTGAGAATGAATCGGAGTATACAGTAGATTCATTTAAGACGTTTACCGTTACGTTTGACGATGGCAGCTATACCGTGGCGTTCAGCCCTGCAGGCCCTGCTCCCACGCTGAGCGAAACCGGCACATACACCATAGATGAAAACGGCGCAATGACTCTTGTGCGCTCAGGCGGAAGCAATATTTTGGCATCTGCAGTTTCATATGACGGCACGCTCAAGCAGATAACCATTGAATGCAAAGGCATGGGCAGCAATCCGAATTACTCCGCGGTGTTCACCATTCAGGAGTAATCTTAAGTAAAACTTCATATTGCATATAAAAAGTCCCGGCTGAAAATTCAGCCGGGACTTTTTGCGGTTAACTGTTCAGGTTGTGCTATTCAAGTTCATACCTTATTATGTTGCGGTTTTTGCTCAAGTGCTTGCTTAAAATTTGCAGGCACTTAATACTTGCTTTTACTTGCCGTGGTATGCGCTCATATACATCTGCTTGATTTCCTCAAACAGCGGATAGCGCGGATTTGCGCCCGTGCACTGGTCGTCAAACGCCTGCTCTACCATCTCGTCAAGCGTGGCAAGGAAGTCTTCCTCGGAAACGCCGGCGTCCTTTATGGACTTGGGTATTCCGATGTTTGCCTTCAGCTTGTCGATTGCAGCAACCAAGCTTTCAAATTTCTCTGTGTCAGTGTTGCCTGAAAGGCCTAAGAAAGAGGCAACTTCCGCATAGCGCTTGAGCGCCTCGGGGTATTTGTACTGCGAGAAAGCACCCATCTTTTTGGGGTTTTCCGACGCGTTAAAGCGCATTACCTGTGTGATAAGCAGCGCGTTGGCAACGCCGTGGGGGATGTGGTGGAAAGCGCCCAGCTTGTGCGCCATGGAGTGGCACACGCCCAGGAAGGCATTTGCAAACGCCATGCCTGCAAGTGTGGAGGCATCCGCCATCTTTTCGCGTGCGGTGGGGTTTGCCGCGCCCTCGTTGTATGCCGCGGGCAGATATTCAAATACGTTCTTGAGCGCGGACAGCGCAAGGCCGTTGGTGTAGTCGGTGGCGAGCATGGACACATACGCCTCAAGCGCGTGCGTCATAACGTCTATACCGGACGCACTGGTCAGCCCCTTAGGCATATTCATCATGAGGTCTGCGTCTATGATTGCCATGTCAGGCATAAGCTCATAGTCGGCAATGGGGTACTTAACGCCCGTGCTCTCGTCGGTTATTACGGCAAAGGGGGTAACCTCTGAGCCTGTGCCGGCGGTGGTGGGTATGGCGATAAAATCTGCGCACTCGCCCATTTTGGGGAAGGTGTAAACGCGTTTGCGAATGTCCATAAACCGCATTGCAAGATCTTGGAAATCCACTTCGGGATGCTCATAGAGCGTCCACATAATCTTTCCCGCGTCCATGGCCGAACCGCCGCCCACGGCGATAATTGCATCAGGCTGAAACTGTGTCATAGCCGCCGCGCCTGCCTTTGCGCATGCAAGCGTGGGATCGGGTTCCACCTCAAAGAATGTGTGGTGGCGTATGCCCATTTCGTCAAGCTTGTCGGTTATCGCCTTGGTATATCCGTTTTTGAAAAGAAAGTTATCGGTGACGATAAACACGCGCTTTTTATTGTAGACATCTTTGAGCTCGCGCACGGCAACGCCCAGGCAGCCTCTCTTGAAGTAAACCTTTTGAGGAGCGCGGAACCAAAGCATATTCTCTCTGCGCTCGGCAACCGTTTTTATGTTAAGCAGTTGATTTACGCCCACGTTCTCTGAAACGGAGTTTCCGCCCCAGCTGCCGCAGCCCAGTGTAAGCGAGGGAAGCAGCTTGAAGTTGTAAAGATCGCCAATGCCGCCGTGCGATGAGGGAGTGTTTACCAGCACGCGCGCGGTCTTTACGGCGCTGCTGAAATAGTTGATTTTGCCGCGGCCGGTTGTGGCGTTTACATACAGCGATGCGGTGTGACCCAGTCCGCCGTCCTCAATAAGCCTTTCAGCCTTTTTAACGGCTTCCTCAAAGCTCTTTGCGCGGTACAGCGCCAGCACGGGTGACAACTTTTCGTGTGCAAACGGCTCGGAGAGCTCTACGGATGTAACCTCGCCTATGAGCACCTTGGTGTCTGCGGCAACCTCAAAGCCGGCAAGCTTTGCGATTGTGGCGGCGGTCTGCCCGACTATCTTTGCGTTGAGCGCGCCCTTTACCAGTATCACATCGCGCATTTTCTGCGTCTCTTCCTTGCTGAGAAGGTGAGCGCCGCGCTTCTCAAACTCCGCGCGTACATCCTTATATACGCCGTCTACGGCTATAACCGCCTGCTCGGACGCGCATATCATGCCGTTGTCAAACGTCTTGGAGACGAGTATTGAGTTTACCGCTGTTTCGATGTCGGCAGAATCGTCGATTACCGCGGGTGTATTGCCCGCGCCCACGCCTATTGCCGGCTTGCCGGAGGAATACGCTGCGCGCACCATGCCCGGGCCGCCCGTGGCAAGTATGAGGTCGGCGCTCTTCATTACCATCTCAGAGAGCACTATTGAAGGCTCGTCAATCCAGCCGATAATGCCCTTGGGTGCGCCCGCGGCAACCGCCGCGCTCAGCACAACGCGTGCTGCGGCAATGGTGGATTTTTTAGCGCGGGGGTGCGGCGAGAATATCAGGCCGTTGCGCGTCTTGAGCGCAAGCAGCGACTTAAATATAGCGGTAGAAGTGGGGTTTGTGGTGGGGACTATCGCCGCAACCACGCCCACGGGCTCGGCAAGCTTGGTTATGCCGAACGCCTCGTCGCGCTCGATTATGCCGCAGGTCTTGGAATCCTTGTAGGCATTGTAAATATATTCGGATGCAAAGTGGTTTTTGATAACCTTGTCCTCAACAATGCCCATGCCCGTCTCCTGCACGGCCTGTTTGGCAAGAGGAATACGCTGACGGTTTGCCGCAAGCGCTGCCGCCAAAAACACCTTGTCAACCTGCTCCTGTGTAAACTTTGCGTATTCGGCCTGAGCCGCGCGGATTTCCTCCAGTTTTTTAGCAAGGCTCTCCTCACTGTTTACGACATAACTCTCGTCCGAAAAGCTGTGCCTTACAGCGTCTGCGCTGAGCCCTCCCACCTTTTCAAGCAAACGTTGCTCGTTTAAAGCAATACCTTTTGCTGCCATTTGTATATCCTCCAAAAAAATTATTAACAAATTATTTAAACTCGCGCCGCGGTCAATGTGCTTTGCACAAACGCAGAAGCTTGCTGTCCGCCTCTTTAAGCCAGTGCTCTTTTTCTACCCTTAAACAAAACATTTGAGCGGGGCGGAAGCGCTTGCCGCAATACGGCAGTCCGCATTAAGCTTATCGGCGCTTATTTCACAAACCCAACTTTTCATAAAATGTTAAAATGAAAAATGTTATAAATTCGTGAAATATTTAACGATTGCAGTTAAAAAATAAAGATTGCAGCTGCAACCGTGCGGGGGAAAGAGGTAATTCCTGAGCGCTTACGCACTTTGGGTTGAACAGTTCCCCATCGTCTATGTGACTATATTATAAGGTATTAACGTATATCTTGTCAATCATATATACGCAGTTTTTAATAAAATTGTTAAAATATTAACATTTAAAACAATGTGAACTAAATTTTTTCCAAAAACTGTATTTATGTTCAAAAACAAAAAACAAATGTTACAAATTAACATTTATTTAACATTTGAAAATAATTAACATGATATTGGTTGATTGCTTTCAACTTTTTGATTGTTTGATATTATGCCCTAAATTTAAGTGTCTTGGTGCCGCAATGCCGGTTGCAAAGCCGGTTAGTGCGTCTTGTCTGCGCCTGCCGCATTGGCAGAATGTCTTTGAGGGAAACAGCTGAAGCGCACTGCATGGCTTGCCGGGCATTATCGGGCATATTATTTGTATACTTAATTACTTCAAAAGTTGCTCACAACTTTTGAAACGGCTTGCTTTAGCAAGCCGGGCAGCGCGCCCGCGCTGCCTTTAATATCCGTGCATAGTCGAT